>JAJZXK010000004.1 GCA_021806565.1 Bacillota bacterium
CGATCTCCGTGATCCCGTCGTCCGCCACGCGCAGACAGGCGTTGTCCAGCAGGCGCACCGTCGGGAACCGCACCGCTACAGCCAACAGCACATCACCCGCCAGCGCCGTGAGTGGCTCCAGATCGGCGGCCCGCACCACGGCCGCGTAGTCGACCCGTCCCTGATCGGCCCGCGCCAGTCCATGCCGCAGGACGGCCTCGACGGCGCCGGCGGAGCGTTCCCCGCGGCGCACCGCGTCGCACGCGGCCTCCAGGGAGGCGGCCAGCAGCGGCGCCTGGGCGCGCTGGGCCGCGGTCAGGTAAACGTTGCGCGACGACATGGCCAACCCATCCGCCTCACGCACGGTGGGCACGCAGACCACCTGCGGCGAAAGCAGCAGTTCCAGCACCACGCGCCGGACGACCGCCACCTGCTGCGCGTCCTTCTGGCCGAAGGCGACCACGTCCGGCCCCAGCGCCACCAACAGCTTGGCAACCACGGTGGCGACCCCGCGGAAGAAGGTGGGCCGGTGCACGCCCTCCAACACCGCGCCCAACCGGCCGACATCGACAAACACCCGCGGCTCGACCGGATACACTTCCGCCTCCTGCGGTACACACAGCAGATCGACGCCGGCCCGGCGCGCCCGCAGAAAGTCCGCGTCCAGATCGCGCGGGTAGCGGCCGAAATCCTCCCCCGCGGCGAACTGGGTCGGGTTCACGAACACGGTCAGCACGACGGCGTCAGCCCGGCCGGCCTGGCGGCAGCCCTCCACCAGCGCCAAGTGGCCGTCGTGCAGCGCACCCATCGTCGGCACCAAGCCCACGCGCCGTCCGGCGGCCTGGCGCGAGCGTATCCACCGCCGCGCCTCGGCCAGGCTGCGCACCACCATCACTCGCTGTCGGCGGGACCCACGTCCCCTGGCGTGCAGCATGCACCGCCGGGGGCGGGCCACACCGTCCCCCCCCCCGCCCGACAAATCCGTCGACTCGCGCTTTCGGCGCCCGCGCTCAGGACGGCGCATCGCGGCCGGGCGGATGCGGCTCCCCCCAGCGGCGGCCGTCATGGGTGTGCTCTGGACCCGGAAAGCGGCCCGCCCGCACATCCTCAGCGTAACGCTCGACCGCCCGGCCGATCTCGGCCCCGGCGTCACCGTACGATCGGGCGAAGTGCGGCAACCGCGGGCTCAACCCCACCAGATCGTAGAGCACGAGGATCTGGCCGCTGCAGTCCGGACCGGCGCCGATACCGATGGTCGGCACGGAGACCTCTGCGGTGACCGCCTGCGCCAGGGGCCCCGGCACCATTTCCAGGACGATGGCGCCCACCCCCGCTGCGGCCAGGGCCGCCGCGTCACGCCGCAACTCCTCCGCGGACCCCGATTCGCGTCCCTGCACGCGCGGGCCGCCCAGGCGCCGCACCGACTGCGGGGTGAATCCCAGGTGGCCGATCACGGGAATGCCGGCATGCCCGAGGGCCTCAACGGTCGGCACATACGCCGACCCTCCCTCCAGCTTCACGGCCGAGGCACCGGCCTGCAACAGCCGGCCGCCGTTGCGCACCGCGTCCGCGATGCCGGTCTGGTAGGAGAGAAACGGTAGGTCGGCCACGACCAGCGCCCGCTGGGCCGCGCCGGCCACGGCCCGCGTATGGCGCACCATGTCGTCCATGGTGACGCCCAGCGTATCGGCCAGGCCCAGGACCGCGTTGCCCAGGGAGTCGCCGACCAGGATCACGTCCACCCCGGCCGCGTCGCACAACCTGGCCTCCGGAGCGGTGTAGGCGGTCACCGCCACCAGCCGCCGTCCGGCGGCCGAGAGCCGCACCAAATCCCGCACCGTGACCGGAGCGACCCGCTGTGGTTCGGGCATGCCGCCCGCCCCCCCTTCCATCCACCCATCCATCCATCCATCCATCCACCCACCGGACCACCGGCGGGGGCGTTCCAGCCGGCATCTCGCCCCCGCCCGCCGCCACCCGTCCGACCCGCCCCCATCATCGATCCGCTCCGAAGAGCGCCGCAAGCAGGGGTGCGCTGGCAGGCCACCTTGCCGGGTGACCGCCAGCGCACCAGTGAACGCGCCCACCGCTCTAGAGGTCTTGGACCTTCACCCAGCCGCCGTCCACAGAGGAGGCCATCACCGCGTCCAGCACCGCCTGGTTGCGCACGCCGTCATCGAAGTTGGGTGCGGGCGAACGGCCCTGGGCGATCCCGCCCATGAGCTCGGCGACCAGGTTCACAAAGGTGTGCTCGTAACCAATGATGTGCGCCGCCGGCCAGTAGTGGCCCGCATACGGATGGACCGCCTCCGTGCAGTTGATGGTGCGAAAGCCCTGCTGCCCGGCGGGGTCGTCGTGGAAATAGACCTGCAGATTGTTCATCTGCTCGAGGTCCCACCGCACCGAACCCTTGGAACCGTTGATCTCGAAGCGATTGCCGTTGCGATTCCCGCCAGCGAAGCGGCTCGCCTCGAACACGCCGAGGGCGCCGTTGCGGAAGCGGGCCATGAACATCGCCGCATCGTCGACCGTGACGCGCCCCATCGGCGCCCCGGCCTTGCCCTGTGCGCCCCAGGCACCCTCGGCCCCGCTGTCCAGCGGCCGCTCCTTGATGAACGTGTGGAGCAAACCGCTGACGCTCTCGAACTCGCCGACCAGGAATCGCGCCAAGTCGATGATGTGGGCCGACAGGTCGCCGTGGGTTCCCGACCCGGCGACCTCCTTCTGGAGCCGCCAGACCAGCGGAAACTCCGGATCCATGATCCAGTCCTGCAGGTACTGGGCGCGGATGTGGTAGATCGTGCCCAACCGGCCTTCGGCGATCAACTGGCGCGCGAACTGCACGGCAGGCGCGAAGCGGTAGTTGTGGCAGATCATGTGGACGACGCCGGCCCGCTGCACCGCGGCCCGCATGCGGCGCGCCTGCTCCAGGTCCATCGCCAGCGGCTTCTCGCACAGCACGTGCTTGCCGTGTTCAGCCGCGGCGATGGCGATCTCCGCGTGGCTGTTGTTGGGCGTGCCGATGTCGATCAGGTCGATGTCGGGCCGGGACACCAGCTTGCGCCAGTCCGTCTCATGACCCTGCCAGCCGTTGCGCTCCGCGGCCGTGCGCACGGCGTCCTCATCGCGCCCGCACAGCGCCACCATCACGGGTTCCGCCTCAAGTTCGAAAAAACGCGCGACATCGTAGTAGGCGTGGCTGTGCGCCCTGCCCATGAACTTGTATCCAACCATCCCCACCCGAACCTGCTTGGCCAACCGGATCCCCCCTGTCCACTACCCGTCGACAGCAAGAATGCTCAGCGCGAGGATTACCGCGGAGCCGGTCCGGTTCCTGCCGGCGAAGGGCCGGCCCCGGCGCGCGGCGAATCCAACGTCGATGCCGAGCGTCCGCCCAAGCCGCAGCGCCCGCAGGGGCGAATCCGGCGCCGAAGGGGGCACCTGGCCGGGGGGGACGGGTTCCGGCGCAGCGCCGCCGCAACCGGGCATGGCCAGGAAACGCGATGGGGCACCACATGGGCATCGATCTGGGCACATCCGCCTGCAAGGCGGTGGTGGTGGCGCAGGACGGGCGCGTTCTGGGAAGCGGCAGCGCCGGCTATCCCATGGCCCAGCCACGCCCCACCTGGGCCGAACAGGACCCCCGGGAGTGGTGGCGCGCCGCCGCGCAGGCCGTGGGTGCGGCCCTGAAGGAGGCCGCCTGCGGCGGGGACGACGTCACCGCCGTCGGCCTAACCGGCCAGATGCACGGGGCCGTCCTCCTGGACGAAGGCGACACCGTGGTCCGGCCGGCCATCCTCTGGTGCGACCAACGCTCGGCCGCCGAGTCCGAGGCGTTCGAAGCCAGGATCGGGCGCGAGCGCTGCCTCGCCCTGATCGCCAACCCGATGCTGCCCAACTTCACGGCAACCAAACTCCTCTGGCTGCGGCGGCACGAACCGGCCCACCTGAGCCGCATCCGCCACGTGCTGCTGCCCAAGGACTACATCCGCTTGCGCCTGACGGGCGTCCGCGCCGCCGAGGTGTCCGACGCCTCCGGCACCGGTGCGTTCGACGTGGCGAACCGCCGCTGGAGTTCCGAGATGTGCGACCTGCTCGAAGTGCCGTCGCAATGGTGGTCGCCCGTCTCGGAGTCGCCGCAGGTCACCGCCCGCGTCTCGGCCGAGGGAGCGGCCGCCACCGGCCTGGCCCCCGGCACCCCAGTCGTCGGCGGGGCCGGCGATCAAGCCGCCGCAGCCGTCGGCAACGGCATCGTCGCCCCCGGTATGGTGTCGGTCACGATCGGCACCTCCGGGGTGGTCTTTGCCGCCACCGACGGAGTCGTGCGGGACCCACTGGGGCGGCTGCACACCTTTTGCCACGCCGTACCGGGCAACTGGCACGTGATGGGGGTCACGCAGGCGGCCGGCGGTTCCCTGCAGTGGTGGCGCAACGCCTTCGCCCAGCCGGAACAGGCGGTGGCAGACGCAACCGGGGAAGATGTCTACGACATTCTCTGCCGCGAGGCGGCCCTGGTACCGCCGGGCAGCGAGGGATTGATCTTTCTACCCTATCTGATGGGCGAGCGCACCCCGCACACCGACCCGGCGGCCCGCGGCGTGCTGTTCGGCCTGACCCCCCGCCACGGGCGCGGCCACGTCGCGCGCGCCATCCTCGAGGGGGTCGGCCAGAGCCTGCGCGACGGCATCGACCTGATCGCCGACCTCGGTTGCCCCGTGCGGGAGGTGCGCCTCACGGGGGGCGGGGCCCGCAGCGCGCTGTGGCGGCAAATCCAGGCGGACATCTTCGCCCGACCGCTGCGCACGATGCGGGGGGCCGAGGGTCCGGCGCTCGGCGCGGCCATCCTCGCGGCAGCGGGTACCGGCGCCTACGCGTCGGTGTCCGAGGCCTGCGCGGCGATGGTCCACGTCGGGCCCGAGACGCGGCCGCAAGCGGATGGCATCGCGGCCGGCATCGAGCAGGGCGAGGTGTATCGGGCGCTGTATCCGGCCCTTCGCCCGGTCTTCGCCCAGGCGCGGCGAGCCCACCCGGAGTAGGCTCCGCCCCGCTGACGGGTTGGGAGGTGAGGGCGGTGTCCGAACTGAGGATCTCTCGCGGCCTCGCCTTCACGTGGGTGCTGCAGGACGGGCGCTGCGTGGTCGTCCACAACCGACGACCGGGAGGTTCGTCCTGGTGGAGCCTTCCGGGTGGTGGCGTGGAAAGTGGTGAGACGTTCGAAGACGCGGCCGTGCGCGAGGTCCGGGAAGAGACGGGCCTGGAGGTGCGGGTCTCCGGGCTGGACATGCTTGTCGACGAGGTAGGGCCCAACGGGCGCTGGCTGATCGTGGAGTTCGTGGCCCACCCCGTGGGGGGCACCTTCGGCCGCACCGCCGACCCGACCGGCAAGATCCAGGAGGTGCGGTGGGCGAAACCCGACACCGTCGAACCGTACCTGGGCGAGGGCCGCCGCGCACGGCTGGAGGCCCTGCTGAAGGCTCCCCCCACCGGCGTCTACCGCGCCGACAGGCGATCCTGACCGGGCGCCACACCCCACGCCGCGGTCCGCCAGTGGCCCGAAGAGTACCGGGCGAACTTCCACTCCGGCAACACCTGGTTCTGGGAACCACCGCGGCGCTACGACTCGCGGTCGTGGTGCTGGACGTCTGTCCCCCTGGACGCCTGCCCGGCTTCCTGCAACACCTGTACCGCCACTTGCTGCTCCCGGGGGGGCGGTTGATCTGCAGCCTGTATCTGTGCGCCCCCGGCGGGGACGACTCGGCGGGCCGAGAACAACCGGGCCACGTGGTCGCCTCAAGCGGTTTGCGCGTCGGCGGGGAGATCGTCGGTCCCACCACATCGAGCGACCGGCACGGCCGCTATGACACGCGCAGCGTGGGGAGGACGGCGGGGGCCCTGTGGCCCTGCCGCTCCCGCCACCGCGCCGGTGACAGGAGCGGGAGTTGGGCAGGGGCACGCCGCGGGCCGCCCCACCCCTATCCCGCACCCGCCATGGCCGCGCCGATGGCGAGCAGCACCAACCCGGCGCCAACCAGCGTGAGCGACCACACCCCCCAGTGGTCCAAGATCCCATCAATCGCGGGCGTCGGACCGGCAAGCGGATCGCTTTCTTCCACATGCCGCTGCTCGCGCTCGACCCGGCGCCCCTCACGGATGGAACCCCAGATCGCCAGCACGAAGGCCGCAAGCCAGCACAAGAGCATCAGGTCGGTCAGGACCTCGACGACCACCGGCGGCTGCCGCAGGGGCAGCGGGACGGTCGGCACAGCGGCGATCCACGCAGTCACCGGCACACCCCCCCCCACGGCGCGTCGGCGGCCGTCAGACCGCGGCCCGCTCGAGCCGCACCCGCAACCGGCCCTGCCAACGGTCGCCGGGCTCGAGTTCCATCAATCCCGACGGCACCCCGCGCGCCTCCAGGTTGAAGGCGTCCGGCACGCAGGTGTAGGGCTCCAGGCAGACGGCGCCCAGGGTGCGCGGCCCGTAGACCACCCAGTGGGCGAAGGCGGCATCGGCCCGCACGGTCAGACGCAGCGCCGCCGCGGGATCCGTCAGCGCCGCCTCGCTCCAGCCGTCCTCGTCGGGCTGAAGGAGGGTGAACGGATCGTCCAGCGAGCGTCCGGCCAGGGGACGCCCCTCGCGCAGATCGTAAGCGCCCTCGACCGCCAGGCGGCGACCGGTCGGCAGGAGTTCGGCCGTGAGTTCCCAGCGCGCCTGCGCGGGGACGCGCACCGCGCAGTCTTCCCGCAGCCCGCCGGAAACCAGCGGGGTGCGGAAGTACGGGTGCCAGCCATACCCGAACGGAAACGGCCCGTCTCCGGCGTTGCACACCTCGATGTCGTGGCCGTATCCCGCCGCATCCAGTCGGTGGGTCACCTCCAGCACGTAGCGCCCGGGAAAGGACTCGGGGTCCACCCCGAGGTCGGCGTGGTCGACCCGCGTGCGCACCCAGACGCCCAGGTCCGTCGCTTCCCCGTCGACCACCGTCCAGGGCACCAGGCCGACAAAGCCGTGCAGCGGGTGGCGCGCCCCGTGGATGTGGTAAGTCTTGCCCCGGTAAGGATAGGTGCCGCCCTGCACCCTTCCGGGGAAGGGAAACAGGATCGGAGCGCCGGCACCCCAGCCGGCACGCTCGAGGTGCTCCAGCGACGGCGCCTGCAGCACCTCGACCGCGGGCGCGGCCGGTTCGGGCGACAGGCGCAGGGAGGCCAACTGGCTGCCAACCGCCGGGACCACGACACAGCGCGCGCCATCCGGCCCGAGCAGTTCCACACCGAGTTCGGACGTGCGCAGTTCAAACGCCAAGACGGCATCCCCCCCGGGTGGTCGGATCACCCAGGCGCCATTCCGTCCCCGCGGCGCCGCCTCCTGCCGATCCCGCCCCGCCCAGGAGAACGGCGGCCACGGGCGAAGCTGAGCGCTGGAGGGGGCGCGTCGCATGCGGACCACGCTGGGTACCGACGGCATACGGACCGAAGCGGAAGGGCTGCGCGGGCAGCTGCTGCGCTGGAGGCGGCACCTCCACCAACACCCGGAGCCATCCTTCCAGGAAAGCGAGACGGCGGCCTTCATCGCCTCCGAACTGGAGGCCATGGGCCTGCAGCCGTCCCGGCCGCTGGCCCATGCCGTCATGGTGGATATCGGCCGGCCGGGCAGGCGGCGCGCCGCACTGCGCGCGGACATCGACGCCCTTCCCCTCCAGGAGGAAACCGGCCTGCCGTTTGCCTCCACCCGGCCGGGATACATGCACGCCTGCGGCCATGACGGACACACCGCGATCCTGCTCGGTGTCGCGCGCCTTTTGTCTTCCCGCGCCGACAGCCTGCCGGGCCAGGTACGGCTGCTGTTCCAGCCGGCCGAAGAGGTCCCCCCGGGCGGCGCGGAAGCCATGATCGCGGCCGGTGTCCTCGACGGGGTGGACGCCATCGCCGGTTTGCACCTGTGGGCGACCCTGACAAGCGGCCGGGCCGTCGCCACCCCCGGCCCGGCCTGGGCCGCCGCCGACCGCTTCCGAGCCGTCGTGCAGGGCCGCGCCGCACACGGGGCACAGCCCCACCGGGCGATCGACGCCCTGGAAGCGGCCTGCCGCGCCGTCTGCGCCCTGCAGACCATCGTCAGCCGCCGGGTCGACCCGGTGCAAACCGCGGTGGTCAGCGTCGGCACGCTGCACGCCGGCGAGGCCTTCAACATCATTGCCGGCAGCGCCACGCTCGAGGGCACGGTCCGCGCCTTCGACGAGGGCGTCCGCCGCCAGGTGCGGACCGCGGTGGACGACATCCTGCGCCAGACGGCCGCGGCCGCCGGCGCGGGCCTGGACCTCGAATACATCGACGGCTACCCGCCGCTGGTCAATGACCCCGAGGTCACGGCGCTCACCCACCGGGTGGCGGCGGACGTCCTCGGGGCCGGTGCGGTCCAGGCCGGACCACTGGAGATGGCGGCCGACGACTTCGGCCGGTTCCTGCAACGGGTGCCCGGCTGCTACCTGACCCTCGGGGCGGGCGGAGCCGACCCCGCCAAGGCCTTCCCGCACCACCACCCCCGTTTCACGATCGACGAGGACGTGCTCCCCCTCGGCCTGGCGATCCTGGCGGGGGTCGCCATGGAAATGCTCACCGCATCCTGATCGGCGCAGGGGTTGCGCCGGGCCGCACGAAGCGCCACCATGTCCCGGCGGACCGAAACGGACAAAGCGTGCGCCCGCTCAAGGGCGCACGGTGGAGTGTGGACGTGTGGCGACGGGAAGCGCGACGATCGACCTGTGCGTGCTCGGGGGCAGATCGCACCCGGAACTGACGGCCGGGGTCTGCCAGGCCCTGGGCGTCACCCAGGGGGCGCTGGAGATCTTCAAATTCGCCAACGACAACACCTTCGTGCGCATCGGCGAGAACGTGCGCGCGCGCGACGTCTTCGTGGTGCAGACGCCCAGTCCTCCGGTCGACGAGCGGGTGATGGAACTGCTCATCATGATCGATGCCCTGAGGCGCGCCTCGGCGGGCCGGATCACCGCGGTCCTCCCGTACTTTCCCTATGCCCGCTCGGACAAGAAGGACGAGGGCCGCATCCCGATCACCGCCCGCCTCATCGCCAATCTGCTCGAGTCGGCCGGGGCCGACCGCATCCTGACCCTGGACCTTCACGCCCCGCAAATTCAGGGCTTCTTCAATATTCCCGTCGACAACCTCTCGGCCACGGACCTCGTCGCCGACCATCTGCGCGGCCTGAACCTGCCCGACCCGGTGGTCGTCGCGCCGGATGTGGGACGGGCGGCGCTCTGCCGCGGTTACGCGCGCCGGCTGGGAGCAGGACTGGCGCTGATGGACAAGCAGCGCGAGCGCTCGGAGGTGACAATCCGCAACCTGATCGGGAATGTGCGCGGCACGAGCGCCATCCTGCTGGACGACGAACTGGACACGGCCGGTTCACTGCAGCGCGCTACCGAATACCTGCTCGTCCATGGCGCCGCCCGGGTGGCCTACGGCTGCGTCCACGCCCCGCTGAGCGGCCCGGCGGTGGAGCGGCTGCGCAATTTGGCGGTGCAGGCGGTCGTCGTCACCGATTCGTTCCCGATCCCACCCGCCAAGCGGGTGCCGCAGATGCACGTGCTATCCGTGGCGCCCCTGCTTGCCGAGGCCATCCGCCGCATCCACGACGGCCGCTCGGTCAGCCAGCTCTTCGAAGCCTGAGCTAGCGGCCGGCGAGCCACGCGGCCAGGGCGGGCGCGACCGCCCGCACGGCGTTTCCACGATGGCCCAGCGCGTCCTTCACGGCGGACGGCTGCTCGGACAGCCGGCGGCCGTCCGGCAACAGGAAGACCCGATCGTAGCCGAAGCCGCCGCCGCCGCTCTGGTCTGAGGCGATCAGCCCGCGGACCTCGCCGCTGCCGATCGCCACATGGCCGTCGGGGAACCGTAGCGCAACCGCGCAGACCATGCGCGCGCCGCGCGCCGGCGCGGCAACCCCCGCCAGCCGCCGCAGCAGTTCCGCGTTCAGCCCGGGTCCGTCCAGCGACTCGCCGGCCGGACCGCGCGCCCAGCGGGCGGAGTGGATCCCGGGCGCCCCATCCAGGGCGTCGACCTCGATGCCCGAGTCGTCCGCGAGCACGGCGCGCCCCGGGGCTGGCGGCACCACAGCCAGCTTGCGCCGCGCATTTTCCTCATAGTTCGCGCCGTCCTCCCGCACCGGCCCGCCGCCCACCGCCTCCAGGCCGATAAACTCCAGGCGGACCGCAAGGAAAGGATCCAGTGCGGCCACAAGGAGCCGCCGCAACTCCGCCACCTTGCCGCGGTTGGTCGTCGCCAACACCAAACGCAGTTGGCCGCCGGCCACGGCCTACCCCCCCCGCCGCGGGCCCGCGGGCGGCCGCGGCATCCCGACGGCGGCCGCCCGCTCCCCCAGTGCCGCCCGCTGCGCCCGCACGAGTTGCTCGATCCCCGACCGCCCCAGCGCGACCAGTTCGTAGAACTGGTCCAACTCGAACGGGGCCCGCTCCGCCGTACCCTGCACCTCCACCAGCCGACCCGCCCCCGTGCCGACGAGGTTCATGTCGACCTCGGCCCGGCTGTCCTCGGCATAGGCCAGATCCAGCACCGGCGTGCCGTCGACAATGCCGACGCTGACGGCGGCCAGAAAGTCCGTCACCGGCAGGTGGCTGAGGTCTCCGCGAGCGTACAGCGACGTCAGCGCGTCGACCACCGCGACGAAGGCACCACTGATGGCGGCCGTGCGGGTGCCCCCGTCGGCCTGCAACACGTCGCAATCGATCCACAGGGTGCGTTCACCCAGGGCATCCATGCGCAGCACCGAACGCAGGGCACGGCCGATCAGGCGCTGGATCTCCATCGTCCGCCCGCCCTGCCGGCCGCGCGCCGCCTCGCGCGGATTGCGCGTGTGCGTGGCGCGCGGCAGCATGCCGTACTCCGCCGTCAGCCACCCCTGCCCGCTGCCGCGCAGAAACGAAGGCACCCCGAACTCGACCGACACCGAGCAGACGACGATCGTGTCGCCGCAGCAGACACGCACCGAGCCCTCCGCATGCTTGAGGTAGCCGCGTTCGATGGACACCGGCCGCAACGCGTCCGCATCCCGGCCATCCGCCCGCACCACTGCCATCTTCCCGCCGCGGGCCGCCGGCCCGTCGACGCCGCCCCCCTCCATGCCACAACAGATCACACCGCGGAACCAGGACCCTCTCCATCGGCCTGCACGGCGACCTCCAGTGGAATGGTGGCCACCGTCTGACCGTCCACCTCCAGCGCCACCTCGTGCCGGCCGGCGCTGCGGAACTGCACCGCGCTGAACGCCGTCAGCACCGTGCAACTGGACCGGTCCCGGTCCGGTTGCACCGCGGAGGGCGTCCCCGCCGCCAACAGACCTCCGTCCGGCTCGACCAAGAGCAATCTGGCCTGATGCTTACCCGGCGGCAGGGCCCACACCTTGGCGCACGCGCAGAGGCGCCGGCGCGCCGGCAGTGCCCGCACCACGATTCCATCGCAGACATCGTGCAGGTGCACCCGCTGCCAGGCATCAATGGAAAAGCTCTCGGCGACCAGAAGGGAGGCGCTGCCCCACTGCCCGCCACTGCCCAACCCCGTGGTGGCGCCCTCCTCGTTTGGGGCGGTGGTCGCCGTGGCCCCACCCACTCGCAGCCTCGCACGCGCCGCCCCTGGAGACAGGCGGACCGGCGACGCGCGCGGGCCGGCACCGGCCGCCACGCCGCGGCACCACGGCAATGGCACAGCAATTGTACACCGTCCAGGTTACAAAAGGCAGACTGTACGTTTGCCTCGCCACCCCGTAGACTCCTCCATACAAACGACCCGCAACCTGAACGATCGGACAGAGCGCACGCGACGGACACCGCAGGAGGGCCGCCCCCGGCGGCCGGGGAGGGTTGCCCGTGGCGACTGCACCCGACACCCGCCCGGTATCACCGCCTCAAGCGGATGCGCAGGACCAGCATGCCCCAGAGGCCGCCGTCTGCGCCGCCTCGGATCTCACCGAGAACGGCCGTAGCGGCGTGCGCTGGCTCGTGGTCGCCGAAGGTGAGATCCGCGTCCTGGCCCCGATTGATGAGGCATCGCCCAACCGGCCGGCGGAGGCGCGCCTCGACGAGCGCCATCTCTGGCTGGTCGACCCGCCCGCGGCGGCGATGACGGGCGTGCTGCGCGTGCCGTTGACGCAGATCCAGGGCTGCGAGGTCGCCTCGCACGTCGGGTCGGGTACGCTGGTGGCGAAAACTCCCGCCGGCCCCATGGTGCTAATGCGCTTTTCCAGCGCTCTGGCGGCCGACTTCGGCCTGGTGGCCCGGGCGCTCGCGGCCCTGGCCAAGGCCGAGCCGATCGCGATCGACCCGCGTGACCTGCCGCGCTACTGCCCCCGCTGCCACAGAAGGCTTGGCACCAACACGCGGGTCTGTCCGTCCTGCCTGCACCGCGGGGCGGTGCTGCGGCGGTTGCTCGCCTACGCGCAGCCGTACCGGTTCCAAATGGCGGCGGCGGCTGGGCTGATGCTCGCCGGTACCCTGCTGGACGTACTGCCCCCCAAGGTCGCGCAGTGGATCACCGACGGCGTGGTCTACGGCCACTGGCCGGGCTGGAGCGGCAGGGGTGCCGCCGCCCTGGGGCTGCTGACGCTGGTGCTGCTGCTGACCCGCACGGCCGGGCTCGCCCTCGGGGTATGGCGCGCCCGCATCGGGGTATCGGTCGGCAACCGGACCATGGGCGACATTCGCAGCGCGTTGTGGGGCGGCATCCAGGGACTGTCTCTGGGCTACTTCGACAAGTCCCAGGTCGGCCAGATCCTGACGCGCGTCACCGAAGACACCCAGCGCATGCAGAGCTTCCTGACCGACGGCGCCCAATACTTCATCACCGAAGTGCTCCAGATCGTGTTCGTCATCCTCATGATGCTCAGCATCAACTGGCAACTGGCCCTGATCGTGTTGATACCCGCCCCGCTGATGTATGGGATCTCGGTGGTGGTCTGGCCCCGCCTGCGCCGTTCGTACCGTCAGTTGCGATCCATCGTCGGACGCATGAACGTCGTGGTCAACGACGTCCTGACCGGCATCCGCGTCGTCAAGGCCTTCGGGCAGGAACCGCGTGAGGTGGCGCACTTCAACGGGATCAGCAACCGGTTGGTGCGCCAGTCGGTGGCCACCGACAGCCTCTGGGCCACGATCTTCCCGATCTTCGGCTACGTCGCCGGCCTTGGAAGCATCCTGATCTGGTATGCCGGCGGCCTGCTGGTGCTGCACCATACCATCCGCGTCGGCGACGTCGTCGCCTTCACCGGCTACATCGGCATGCTGCTCGGCCCGCTGCAGTGGATGAGCCAACTGTTCAGTTGGATGGCCAGCTCCCTCACCTCGGCCGAGCGCGTCTTCGAGGTGATGGACACCGAGACCGACGTCGTCGAGGCGGCCGACGCCCAGCCGGTCGAGACGATCATCGGCAGGGTCGCCCTGCGCGGCGTGCGCTTCGGCTACGCCCCCCACCTGCCGGTGTTGCACGGGGTCGACCTTGAGGTGGCGCCGGGCGAGATGGTCGGACTGGTCGGCCATTCCGGGGCGGGCAAGTCCACCCTGATCAACCTGATCTGCCGGCTGTATGACCCGGACCAGGGCGTCATCGAGGTCGACGGCACCGACCTGCGCCGCGTGCGGCAGTCCGACCTACGCCGCCATTTCGGCGTGGTGCTCCAGGACACGTTCCTGTTTGACGGCACCATCGCGGACAACATCGCCTACGCACGGCCGGAGGCCGACCACGCGGAGATCCTGCGGGCGGCCCAGATTGCCAATGCCCATGAGTTCACCGTCCAACTGGCCGACGGCTACGACACGCGCGTCGGCGAGCGCGGCACCCGCCTCTCCGGCGGTGAGCGCCAGCGGATCGCGATCGCCCGCGCGGTCCTGCACGACCCGCGCATCCTCATCCTGGACGAGGCGACGGCCTCGGTGGACACCCAGACCGAACGCCAGATCCAGGAGGCCATCGCCCGGCTGATCCAGGGCCGGACCACCTTCGCCATCGCCCACCGCCTGTCCACGCTGCGCAACGCCCATCGGCTCGTGGTGCTCGACCACGGCAAGGTGGCCGAGGTGGGGACGCACGCCGAGCTGATGGAGCGCAACGGGATCTACGCCGGCATGGTGCGCACCCAGCAGGAGAACGCCGCCATGACGGCCGAGGCCGGTATCGGCGCCTGATCGCCGCAGCGGCAAAGTCCAGCCGCAGACCGAAGGGGGGGTTCCGGCCGGACGGGCGCGCCTGACGCCGCTCCGGCCGGGGAGACATGAGCGTACCGGCGACCCGAGACGAGACGCCGTCTCTACCCGAAGGGGTCGAGGACGACCGCGGCCTGCGGCGCATCGACCCGCGCCGCCTGCGCCTGCACCGGGGACCGAGCGGCGCCCTGCGCGCCAGCCTCGGCGACCGCAGCTACCTGCTGGTCTCCGCCTGGCGGGCGTTTCCCCTCTCCGAACCCCACCGCTGGCTGGTGCTGCTGGACGGGGCCCGGCGTCAGATCGGGGTGGTCGAAGACCCGGAGCCGCTGGAACCGCAGACACGCGACCTGCTGGAAGAGGAACTCGACCTGCGCTACCTCACGCCGCACGTTCAAGGCGTGCGCGCCATCGTCGAGGATACCGCGGACGGCGGCAGTTGGAGCCCCGCGACCGTCTGGGATCTGGACACCGACCGCGGGAGGGTGCAACTCCGGCTGCCCAACCTCACCGACCACCTGCGGCCGCTCGGTCCCGGCCGCTACCTGCTGGTGGACCGCGACGGCCGCCGCGCCGAGTTCACCCGGGTGGACGAGTTGGACGCGCGCAGCCGCGCCATCCTCAGCCGCTTCATCTGGGTCGACCCACCGGCTCAGGCCGGCGGCGGCTCCTGAGGCGGCGGCGCCGCCAACTCGGCCAGCAGGGCGGCGACCCGCGCCCGCAACTCTTCCCGCACCGCGCGGAAGGCCGCGGCCACCTCCGCCGGGCCGCCCGTGGCGCGGGCCGGATCCGGCAGCGGCCAGTGCAGGCGTCGTACGTGGGGCGGCGGCAGCGGACAGCGCTCGGCGGCATCGCCACAGAGCGTCACCACCACCGTGGCCCGCTCCAGTAGCTCGGGATCGATCGCCTTGGACGCATGGCCTGAAATGTCCACCCCGACCTCCGCCATCGCGGCGACGGCGCGCGGGTGCAACCCCGCCGGCGCGGTGCCGGCGCTGGCCGCCTCCAGCCGTCCGGCGCCGAGGTGGCGCGCGAATCCCTCGGCCATCTGACTGCGGCAGGCATTGCCCGTGCACAGGAAATAGACCAGCGGCGGGCCGCCCCACCCCGGCCGCCCCTCTCCCGATCCGGCTCCCTGTGGACCCTGCGTCGCTGCGACCACCCTGCGTCCCCCCCATCTCTGTCGGAGCACACCCCGGCCCGCGTTTCCTATCCGTCTCCTATCCGTGCAGCGCCAGAACCGCCCACAGCGCGAGCAACGTGGCCCCGAGCACCGGCAGGGTCAAGAGCACCCCGACCCGGCAGTAGTAGGCCCAACCGATCCGCATGCCGCGCCGCTCCAGCACGTGGAGCCACAACAGCGTCGCCAGCGAGCCGATCGGGGTGAGCTTGGGACCGAGGTCGCAACCGATCACGTTGGCCAGCGCCATGCCCAAACGCTGCGTACCGGCGACGCCCGAGGCATGGATCGCCAGGGCGTTGACCATCACGGTCGGCATGTTGTTCATCACCGACGAGAACCCGGCCGCCAGATACCCCGCATACAGCACGGCCGGTCCCCCGCCGCGGCCGGCGGCCCAGGCCATGGATCGCGCCACCCAGGTGATCAGGCCGGCGTCGCGCAGCCCGAAGACCACCACATACATGCCGATCGAAAACACGACGACCTTCCACGGCGCCTCCCGCACCAACCGCGGCACGTCGACCGCCGGACTGCGCCAGGCGGCCGCCAGCAGGGCGATGGCCACGGCGCCCGCCACCATCGAGACCGGAAGGTGCAGTGGCCCACTGGACAGGTACCCGGCGAGCAGCAGCCCGAGCGCCGGCCAGGCCAGCCGAAAGAGGCGGCGGTCACGGATGGCCGACAACGGCGGCGAAAGCCCCTGGGTCGCCACCGCCGCCGGCACGTCGCGGCGGTACAGCAAGTACAGCGCCCCCAGGCTGGACAGCAATGCGGCCACGTCGACGGGCAGCATGCGGCTGGCATAGGCCACGAAGCCGATATGGAAAAAGTCCGCGGAAACGATGTTCACCAGGTTGCTCACGATCAGGGGAAGCGAGGTGGCGTCGGCAATAAACCCCCCCGCCATGACGAACGCCAGGATGGCCGCCGGGGGCAGTTTCAGCGCTTTGACCTGTTCGTAGATGATGGGCGTCAGGATGAGGGCGGCGCCGTCGTTGGCAAACAGCGCGGCCACCGCGGCACCGAGCAGCAGGCTGAGCACGAACAGCCGCACACCGCTGCCGCGCGCCGCGCGGGCCATGTGCAACGCCGCCCATTCGAACAGCCCCACGGCGTCCAGCACCAGTGAGATCAGGATCAGGGCGACGAAGGTCAGGGTGGCGTCCCAGACGATGCGCACCACCGAGACCACCTCGGCCGGCGGCACCACGCCCAGCGCCACCGCCAGGGCGCCCCCGATCGCGGCCGGCCAGCCGATCGAAAGTCCGCGGGGTTGCCAAATCACCAACACGAGCACGGCGACGAACAGGCCGATCGCCAGGATACTCTGCATGCATGCCTCCGCGGGCCGCCGGCCCGGTGGTTTGGTGGTGGGCGTCGGGGCGGGGCCCTTCAGCCGCTCCGCTGCACCGCGACCGCCGCGGAGCGCGGGGGCGGGGCCAGCGCGTCCCCGGAAGCAGGCTGTACCGGACAGGAGGCCGGGTCGGTGGATGCCGCGGCGGCCATCGCGGCGGGCAGCCGCAGTGCCCGCAAGGCCGCCGCGGCGACATCGGGCAGCGGGTCGGCCAGCCGGTAATACACCCACATGCCGCGGCGTTGATCCACGACGAGTCCGGCGGCCCGCAGGCGCCGCAGGTGACCGCTCACCGCCGGTTGGCTGATGGGAAACAGCGCGGCCAACTCACAGACGCAGAACGGCCGCCGCCGCAAGAGCGCCAACATGCACAGCCGCGTCGCGTCTCCGAGCGCCCGCAGCACCTCGGCCAGAGCCTCCGGTCCCGAGTCGCCTTGCGCGGACCCCACATCCCGTTCCATACCCGGGTTATAACGTCATGCCTATAACCTGTCAAGGCGGGAGTCGCGGCACTCAGCCGCCGTCGGGACGGGACGGGCCGAGCCGCCGCCGCCGCGAGGCGGCCATGGCATCCCCGGCACGCACATACCGCCAGCCGGTGTCGGGCGGCGGGACGTAGTCCCATGGCTGGGGCCGGCCCTGCTCCAGGGCCGCACCCACCGCCCGGCGGCGCGCCTGACTGCGGACCACGGCCTCGTGGAGCCGGTCCAGGCTGCCCTCGTGGGCAAGCCGCTCAAGCAGCGTCGCCCGCAGCGCGGCGTAGCGGGGATCGTCCCAAAGATCCTCCTGCTCCAGCGGGTCTTGCTCCAGATCGAAGAGTTGGCCCGGCAGGCCGCGCACCTCCACGAGCTTGTGGCGCCCGCGGCGCAGCATGCGGCAGGGCTCGATCACGCCCTCCCCCAGATACTCCGCCACCGCCTCGTCGCGCCACCCCTCCTGCCTTCCCGCCAGCAACGGTACGAGGCTGTGACCGGCCAACTCCGCCGCGACGGCTGGGGGCAGGGGGGCCTGGGCGGCGTCGCAGAGCGTCGGCAGCAGGTCCAACAACGAGACGACCCGCGGGCAGGTCCCGGCCGCCACCCCGGGCCCGCGCGCCACCAGGGGCACACGCGCGGAGTCCTCATAAAAGACCCGCTTGTACCACATGCCGTGTTCGCCGAGCATCTCTCCGTGGTCGGAGGTGAAAAGCACCAGGGTCCGCCCGGCCAGACCGGCGCGCTCCAGGGCGGCGAGCACCTGGCCGACCTTGGCGTCCAGGTAGCTGACCATGGCGTAGTATGCGTGGCGGGCGCGTGCGACCACCTCCGGCGACGGCGGGTAGAGGTCGAGTTCATGGTGGATTTGAACCCAGCGCGCGTAGGGGTGCATGCGGTCCAGCGGCTCCGGGTCGGCCAGCGGCGGCGGCACATCCCCCGGCCCGAAGCGGTCCAGATACTCCGGGGTCATCACGAAGGGGTCGTGGGGATGCGTGAACGAGGCGCAGAGAAAGAACGGCCGCTCCGGCTCGCGCGCCGCGTCGTACAGATACTGCTCAGCCTGGTGCGCGACGGCCTCGTCGTAGTCCAACTGCAGGCTGCGCGCGCAGGTGCCGGATTCGCCGAGTTCGCGCACGCTGGTGCCCGGGTTGTGCACCACCCCCTGCCCCCAGTCCGGGGTCCAGCCCAAACCGGCGGGATAGATGTCGGGGGTCAGCCGCTCCTCGAAACCGTGCAGTTGGTCGGGTCCGATGAAGTGCATCTTGCCGCAGAGGGTGGTGCGGTAGCCGTGGCCGCGTAGCGGGTGGCAGATGGTCGGGGTCGAGGCGGCAAAGTCCGCGCCGTTGTCATATACCTGCAACCGGCTCGGCAGCGCCCCGGCCATCAGCGACGCGCGCGACGCGGCACAGATCGGGCTGGAGCAGTAAGCGTTTTCAAACACCCTGCCGGCCCGTGCCAAACCGTCGAGGTTGGGCGTGCGCGCCGCCCGGTTGCCGTAGCACCCCAGGGCGGAGGCCGGCAACTGATCGGCCATCAGCAGGAGCAGGTTCGGACGCCCGTCCACCGCGGCTGGCACCGACACATTCCCCCCGAGGGCGCGCCGGCCGGCACGCCCGCAGTCGACGCCTTCGCGGCGCGGCGCGCACGGCCTGCCGCCCAGGAGCATGTCCCTGCGCCAGGCGCCAGGAACGGCGGCACGGGGCGGGAAACGGCAGACGCAGGGGCGGGCCGCCCCGAGAGGGGAGTTGGGTGCCGATGCGGCCGATGAACCTCGTGGTGATCGTCGCCGACACGCTGCGCGCCGACCACCTGGGTTGCTACGGCGGGGCGGTCGCCACGCCCAATTTGGACGCACTGGCGGCTAGGGGGATTCGTTTCGACGACGCGTACGCCGAGGCGCTGCCAACCGTCTGTGCACGGCGGGTGTTCATGACCGGGCGCCGCCTCTTTCCGGGGTGGCAGGTCCGGCCGCACAAGGGGGATCCGCTCAGCAGCCAGCCGGGCTGGCACGCGCTGGACGAAGACGACGTCACCCTGGCCGAGGTGCTGCAGGCCGCCGGCTACACGACCGCCCTGGTCACCGACCTCTACCACCTCTTCAAACCCGGCCGCAACTTCCACCGCGGCTTCGACGCCTGGCACTGGATCCGCGGCCAGGAAGAAGACCGCTACCGCACCGGCCCCCGCGAGGCGGTGGACCTTTCCCCGTACTTCCACCCCGGCACCTACCGCCGCACCCGCCTGCGCGGCCTGGAGCAATACCTGCTCAACGTCGCCGACCGCCGGGGCGAGGCGGACTACCTGTCGGCGCGCGTCATGCGCACCGCGGCCGACTGGCTGCGCGCCAACCGTGACAACCAGCCCTTCCTGCTATGGGTGGACGCCTTCGATCCGCACGAGCCGTGGGACCCGCCCGCCGCTTATGCCGACCGCTACGCCCCACCCGTCGAGGGGATCGAGCCCATCGCGCCGCTGACCCGTAGCGCGGCCTACGGGCCCGAAGAACTGGCTCGGATCCGCGCCCTGTACGCGGGCGAGGTGACCCTGGCGGACCGCTGGATCGGCTACCTGTTGCACACCCTGGAGGCTACCGGTCAGGCCGGCGACACCATCGTCACCTTCCTATCGGACCACGGCACCCTGCTTGGCGAGCACGGGACGCTGCGCAAGCAGCACCACCTGCTGATCGGCGCCGAGACCCGCATCCCCTGGATCCTGGCCGACCCGCGCGACGACCGCCGCGGTCAAACGCTGAGCGGGTTCGTCCAGGCCGAGGATGTGATGGCCACCCTCCTGGCGGCGCTACGCATTCCCCCGCCCCGGCCGCTGCACGGGCGGGACGCCCGCGGCCTGGCGGATCCCGGCATCGTCCTCCACCCGTACGCCGTGACGGCCTACGGTGATTTCGCCTGCCTGCGGACCCACGAGTGGAGCTTCACCACCGCCTACCGCCCGCCGCGCCAGGCCCGGCCCGAGTTGCCGTTGCTCTTTGACCTGCGCCGCGATCCGGGCGAGACGGTCAACGTCGCGGGAACCCACGCCGAACGCGTGGCGGAGATGGAGGCGCAACTCTACCGCTGTCTGGAGGCCGGAAACGGCGCCCGTCCCTGATGCGCGGGGCGCAACGTTGAACCGACCGACCGGACCTGAAGTCCACGCTGCGCGCCGCCAGGCGGGCTGGATGCAGCCCGAACATGCGGCCACCGCGGCCGCCATGTCGCCTGAAGCGACAGCCCACGGGCCGCGGCTTCACGAACTGGAGCGGCCCGCCCCGACCGCCGCCCAAAGCGCCGAAACCAGTCCGCCCGCCACGGCCAGCAGCCAAAAGCCAGGGCCGAGCCGGACACCCGCCACCATCTGCGCCAAGGTATGCAGATGCGCATGGGTCGGAAAGGTGAAGCGCGCCAACTGCCATGCACCGCCGCCAATGCTCTGGCTTGGCGCCACCCCGGTGATCGGGCTGACGGCATCCGCCCCGACCCCGAGGATCACACAGAGGCAGACAAGACCCGTCAGGAAAAAGCCCCTCAGGCCGCCGCGGGCCATGCGGTCCACCCAGTTCGGTGAATCCTCCCGCGGCCGTGGTGTCACGCGAACCTTGCGCACCCCGCCATTGCCACGCGATTGAGGCATGCCCAACCCCGGTCGGAACCGCGCATCCGGCCGACCGCTCGGCCGTCCACGCCACCCACCCGACCAGGCTTTCGCCCCTTTCTGCCTTGGATTAGCCCCCTGCGGGGCACTAGGCAACCGGGGAACTCGGACCACGCGGCCGCGGCCATGCGCGCACCGCAGACCAGATGCCCGGCCCGCATCCGCCACCAGCCGCAAGACCCCGCCACCGAAATGCCATGGGCGGACCCGCCGGGACCGCGGGGCATTCGGAACGGCGGGCTCCACGTCAGAGGTCGGTCCGGTTCGACGAAACCCCGCCGGCATCCGACCCCGACCGGGCCATCCCCCGCCGAGCCCTCCGGCCAGCGGCCGCGGGGCAACGGTCATCGCGCGGACACGGACCAAGCCCATTCGAAACCCTTATACCACTCACCGTTACCGCGTTCCACCCATGCGGACCCGGTGTGGCGCAGTGGATCCCTCCAGAAGACGCTGACCGTGGCTCTGCTGGTACTCCGCAGTCGTAACTCGGTCGGACGCGTCCGCGCGCGCGCTTGGTCCCCGGTCGGGTCGAGGCGGTACTTGTACGCCCTGCTTTCCATCATGGGAAGAAGTTCACCGTTTGGGCCGCGCCTCTCCGATCACCGCCGCGGCCCCGCATCCAAACCCTCAAGAAACCACCGCCACAGGTTGGTGGTACCGTACATGGGGACGTGTTGCACCACCACACGCAATGCCTGGGCGGCCGGTCCAGCGGGTTCGGCGCGGACGACCGCCGCCAACGCGCGCCAATCCCCCACACTGCCGCGCGCCAGGACGTCCTCCACCGCCTCGACAGATTGCTCGTGGCCCTCCAGGATGTGGCGGTGCCGCATCGGGATCACCCACCCCCTCCCCGGCCGCCGTCGCTACCGCCCAGACCAAGAAGCTGGCTGGCCATCTGCCTGGCCAGCCCCTGGGCGTATGCGTGCACGAACGACCAGGACGTCCACGGGGGCCGCAGCCCTCGGTAGCGCGCGAGATCGACGCCGCCCAAGTCGTACGGTTTCGGTTCGGCCAACTGCTTGGCCAACTGGCGCGTCACCGTTTCACCCGTCTCCTGCGGATACAGCCGGTCCATCGGGCGCACGTCCTCGACGAAGTTTGCAGCGGCCTTGTCGGCCAGTGCGCAAAAATCAAGATAGTCCCGCGTGGCGTTGCGGGTGACCACCAACCATCCCTTGACACGTACCATCTCCGGTAGCGTGGGCACGCGGATGCCGGCGATTGTCTCCGTCTCGAGCGGCTGCGCACGCCGCAACTGACGAATACCGGTCTCGACACCATCCAATTGGCCAAGGATGAGCACAGGGGGGCGCGTGCGTGCGGTGGGCCATCCGGCGAGTGCCTCAAGCCGTTCAAGGACCAGGGGAAACTCTGCCCGCAGGTCCGCCATGACATGGTCGCCGTCCAGGGAGATGCGGTGCCTGGCGTGGATGGCCGCGGCCGTCCCGCCCACCAGCACGCATTCTGGAAAGTGCTGTTGCAAGATGTGCTGCGCATCCAGGACGCGTTGCCAAGCGGCCGACATGGCCTCTCCCTCCGAGCGCAAAGCCATCGCTGTTTCTCGCGCGAAGGTCCATGTTTTTCGCCCACGGGGCCCCAGGACGTACGGCCAGCCGATCTCCCGGATGGAGTATAGTCCAATCGAAGATCACCTCACAGTCGCCGGGCCCGCGTCAAACCGCGCCCGGCCCCACACCGCCCGCTGCTTCGCCTGCCCCGCGCGGCCGCCAGCGCGGCAAGCCTCCAACTCGAGGCTGGACGGCTTACCTTACTGAAGTTGAAGCGGCGCCGGCCCGCAGGAACGGGCTCCGCCACGGCCAATGAGCACGCCGCCATGCACCCCGAAGTATGGGCCCGGGCGGAATCCGGCGCGGACAGCGGGCGCCTCTGGGAACGGGAGGCCGAACGCCAGGCCATCCTTTCCCTGCTTGACTCCGCGCGGCGTGGCGCCGGTGGCGCGCTGGTCCTCGAGGGGCATGCCGGGCTGGGTAAGACGCGGCTGCTCGAGCTTGCCGCCAAGAGCGCCGCCGGATTCATCGTGCTCCGCGCCGCTGGGCGCGAGGCGACGCACGGGTCTCCATACGCCATGGTGCGAGAGGCGGTCGGCGGCCTGCTCGCCGGCTCGCGTCAATCGCTGCGGCGCTTGGCGGAGAACCAGCCGGCCCTCGCTCCGTTTGTCCAGGATCAACCGCTTACGCATGAAGCGCGTGGCCCGCTGTTTGCGGCCGAGGTGGCCGAGGCCCTGTTCTGGCTGCTGAAGGCGGCGGCGGAGCGCGACCCACTGCTGCTGCTGTTAGACGACCTGCAGTGGTGCGACCCGGACTCCCGGGAGTTCTGGCGGACGCTGGCCGCAGCCGCCTCAGGCCTTCCCATGGCGACGATCCTCGCATACCGGTCCTGGGAGCCCGGCCCGCCAAGCACAGCCGGCCGTTTCGGCAAGACCGGCGCGACCCGGATCCTGGCACTGCGTCCACTGACGGAGGCATCCATTCAAGCGATGCTGGGCGCCGCGCTCGGCACCCCGCCCGACGCGGCCTTGAGCCGGCAGGCGGCGGCACTCACCGGCGGCAATCCCCTCCTGGTTCGGGAGTTGGGACGGCTGATTCAGGCGGGCGGATCGATGGCCTCGGCGGACACCGGCCGTGACATCCTGCGCTGGCGTCTGGCTGACCTGCCCGCCGCCAGCCTGGAACTGCTTCAGGCCGGGAGCGTCCTGGGTGTGGAGTTCGAGGCGGGCCTCGCGGCCGAAGTCGCGCGGCTTCCGGAACCGCAGGTGGCCCTGGAGCCCCTGCTGGTGCTCGGCCTGCTCTTGCCGCTCGCCGCGCCAACCCGGTTCGCCTTTCATCACCCGCTACTGCGCCAGGTGACCTACGACGCGCTCGGGCCGCGACGGCGCGCCACCCTCCACCGCCATGCGGCCGAGTCCCTGCGCGGCCGGCGCGCCGCCGCCTCCGTCCTCGTACCCCATCTGATGGCGATGGGCGCCACCGGCCCCGGCATCCTGGACACACTGCGGGCCGCGGCAATCGAGGCGGCCGCGGCCGGGGCCGCTGAAACGGCCGCGCAGCATCTGCGCCAGGCGGCCGACATCGCCGCATCCGGGGCGCAGCGGGCAGAGATCCTGCTGGACCTTGGACGGGTCGAACTGCGGGCCGGTATGGACACGAGCGCCGATCGGTTCCGGCAGGCGGCGGACATCTCGGCGGGCCCAGATCCGGTACGGTTGGAGGCGCTGCGGTCTTTGGGGCTGTCACTGACCCTGAGCGGCGCAACGGTGCCGTCGGGAGAAATCCTGGGCGAGGCCGCCGGAGAAGCATGGGCCGCGGGCGCGTATGCGACGGCGGCGGAGTGCTTGGTAGCTCGCAGCATCGTGACCATGACCACCGGAAGGATGTCCGCGGCCCTGGAATGCGCGGAGCAGGCACGACAGGCAGCGGAACGCTCCGGGCAGCCGGACGTGCAAGCCAAGGCGATGGCGGTTTGGGCCAACGCCGCTTTCCAACTGGGAGACGCCCGTGCCCTCGCCATCGCGCGGGACGCCTTGCGCCGGATGCCGCCCACCCCTCCGGACGACGTCGAACAATTCTGGGGTTGGTCAGTGTCCACCGCGTTCGGGATGATCGCCATGCGTTCCGAGCACTTCAGCGAAGCGGACGATGTCTTCACCGCCATGGCGGCCGCGGCCAGCCGCCGGCACAGTCGCGCCGGCTCTGTGTGGGCGGCCGCGTTCCGGGCGGAACTCGCCTGGCGGCGCGGGCGGGTGCGGGAAGCCCTCCGCCTGGTGGAAGACGTCGCGCGTTTGCCGATCGGCATCCCGTGGGCGACGGCCCTGGCCGTCGCCATTCGCGGCTGTATCCTCGTGGATGCCGGTCTAACCGCGGAGGCGGAGGCGGCGTTCGACCGCGCGGAGACAGAGGGCACCGGCCTGAGGCCGGCCCTGCTGTGGGCCCGCTTCGGTCGGGCGACCGTGGCGGCGCAGCGGGGGCGCCACGACGCAGCCGCCGACCTCCTGCTTGGCGCGATCGAACGCGCGGAGGCCATGGGCGTCCGGGACCCGAGCAGCCTGCCCTGGCATCTGGACGCGGCACAGGCGTGCATGCGCTACGGCCGGCCGGAGCAGGCCCGCCGCCTCATCGACCACACCATGGAGCGGGCCCGGGCCTTCGGGCGCCGAGGACTGGAGTCCGCCGCCCTCCGGCAAGCCGCATGCCTTGCCAGCCGTGACGACCACGCCGCGGCCAGACGCCTGTTTCACGAAGCCCTCCAGGCCCTGGAGCACCTGGACCTGCCCGTGGAGATGGGACGCACCCTCCTGGACTACGGCATCCTGCTGCGCCAGACGGGCCGGCTGCCGCAGGCCAGACAGGTCCTGGGCGAGGCGGTGGACATCCTGCAGTGCTGCGGAGCCGAGCGCTGGCGGAGGATCGCCGAGGTGGAGCGCCGGGGTGCGGGGGGGCGGAGCCGGCGGGCCCCGGATCCCGGCCTGCTCACCCCGCAAGAAGACCGCATCGCGCAACTGGTCGCCGAAGGCAGCACCAACCGGCAGATCGCCGCCCACCTGTGGATCAGCCCCAAGACGCTGGAGACACACCTCAGCCACATCTACGCCAAACTCGGCCTTCGCACCCGCATCGATCTGTGCGGCTGGGTCGCCGCCCGACAGGCGGGTCCAACCGGTTGAGAGGTCCGCCCCGGACGTGCGGGCCCGCCGCCCCCGAGGGCCGCTGCACCACAACCGTTCGACACCCGATTCGACGCTGGACGACACGCCAGGGATCAGGGGGGGGCCCGATGGATGGCCCGCCCCCGCCCCCCCGACGATGCATGCGGGGGTGGAGGCCATGCGGCTTCGCGCGCTCGTGGGTATGGGTCTGAGTCTGATGCTGATGATACCCCTGGGGCTGGCCGGGCGGGCGGATGCGGCGGCCTCGTCGATCTCCAACCTGACGGTGGCGACGTCGAACCCGATCGTCGGCGCGACGGCAACCGATACGCTGCGGTTCACCACCAGTGCGGCGGGACCGCTGTCGGGGTCGGCGGGCGGCGCCGTCGTGCTGACGTTCTCCCCAGGCGTCACGGTGGCCACGGCGACCTACACGGTCACCAGCGGAGACCTGCCGGTACCCGTTACGGGGAGTGCGGGCACCGGGGACGCATCCACCACCCTCACCCTCCACCTGGCGGCTACGGCCTCCGTCGGAGCCTCTGCGGCGGTGGAGGTGCGGGTCCTGCATACAGTCAACCCCGAAGCGACCGGGATGGAAACCGTCGGAGTCTCGACGACCGCCGATGCCGCACCCCGGTTTGCCACGCTCGAGATCGTCGCCGCGCCTCCGGTCTGTTTCCCCCAAACATCGAGCAGCGGCATCTATGGCGGGACCTATGACGCCGCCACGGGACAGCCGCTCTCCGGGGCGGTGGTCGCCGCCATTCAGCCGTATAATTTGTACCTGGGCGGTAGCGGTCCCGAGGTGGGTAGCGGCAGCGACGGCTGCTACGCCCTGGCTTCAGGGATGGGCAGCTTCGCGGTCAGCGCCTCCGCCCCCGGCTATGCGACGATCAACGTGCCCGCGGCGGTGCCCCAGGGCTGGGTTCCGGTGAACCTGGCCATGTCCGCCCAAGCGGGGCTGTGCGCGCCTCCCGCCCCCAGCTCCGATGTCTACGGGATGGTCTCCGGCGCCGACGGCACGGGCATCGCTGACGCAAGCCTCGCTTTCGGCTCCGTCACGGCGACCACGTACGCGGACGGCTGTTACCGGGCCGACGTCAGCGCGCAGAACACCGGCCTGACCGGGCCCACACTCCAGGCAACCGCCAGCGCCCCCGGCTACGCGGCGTCCACGCTCTGGGTCCAGCAGGCAGGCGGTGCGCCCACGCTGCTGAACTTCGCGCTCACCGCCACCGGACCCACGCTGGACGTGGCGCCGGCCTCCTCCCAGGTCGAGCCGGGAGCGACCGCACAACTCACCGCCACCTGGAACCCCGGGCCGGGGTCCGTCCCCCAAGTGGTGGCCGCCCAGTGGCAGAGCGCAGACAGCCGCGTTGCGACCGTCTCGTCGACCGGTGTGGTGACGGGTGTGGCCGCCGGCCAGAGCACGGTCGTTTCGGCGACCTACGCCGGGGTTTCCGCCAAGGCCGATGTCGAGGTGCTCACGCCCACACTGACCGGCATCACGGTGACCCCGGCCGACCTCACCCTGAGCGTAGGCCAGCAGCGCACCCTGGACGTCACCGGCCGCTACGCCGATGGCAGTTCCGGCTCGCTGGCCGCACAGGCCGGCTGGGCCAGTTCCAACCCACAGGTGGCCGTGGTGAGCACCTCCGGCACGGTGACGGGCGTCGAGCCCGGCAGCGCCGTGATCACCGCCACCGTGGCCGGATTCCGGGCGCAGGCCGGCGTCACCGTCTCCGCGGGAGCGCCGGCGGCCGCCAGCGCCGTCGCCGGGGGTGGCCAGTATGCCGCCCTGGGGCAGCCCTTCCCCGCCCGGCTCGCGGTCCGGGTCGTGGACGCGGCCGGTAACCCGCTTCCCGGGGCGGTCGTGACCTTCACCGCGCCACCGCCCGGGGGCGGGCCGACCGCCATCTTCCCCGGCGGGGCCACCACCGCGTCCGTCCCCACCGACGGTTCGGGTCTGGCCACCGCACCGGCGATGGATGCCGCCGGCGACTACGGCGGCTTCACGGTGACGGCGGACGCCGGCGGGCTGTCCACCCCGGTCGGCTTCGCGCTCACGGACGCCAGCAGCGTGTTGACCGGCTGCGGTCCGCAAGAACTGGCCCTGGCGGTCGCCGCCGGCGGTTTGGTGGAGTTGACCTGCCCAGCCGTGATCCAGGTCCCCGAGCCCATGACCATCCAGGCCGGCCAGACCGTCATCCTGGACGGCCGCTTCGCCCCTCCCGGCGCTGGGGAACTCATGCTCGCAATGCCCCCGGCGGTCCCTCCCGCCGTGTGCGGCCACACGGTCGTCACCCCCACACACACCGAACAGGGCGGCATGTTCTATGTCTGTTCCGGCGGCAACCTGACGCTCACGCACCTCACCCTCTCAGGGGGCTTTCAGCATGTGGCGGGTGCGGACGGCAGCCCTGGCGTGGACGGCCAGTGGGGAGCGAATGGAGCCTCGGCCTCCTCGTTCGGGCAAACCGGGAAGCCGGGCCAACCCGGTACGGCCGGTGGCAGTGGACAGGAGGGCACCTCCATCCAGGGTGGGCTTCTCTATGTGGCTCAGGGCGCCACGGCAGCCATCCATGAGAGCACCCTGACGGCGGTGGTCGCTCAGGGCGGCGGTGGCGGCACGGGGGGCAGCGGGGGTCCAGGTGGGTCCGGCGGCGGCGGCGGGTCCTGGTGCGACTACGAAACCGTCGATTTCGGCGGCGCGACCGTGGAAGAGTATCCGGTAAATTGCGTCGACAACGGCAGCGCTGGCGGAGGGGGAGGTGGCGCGGCCACGGGAGGCGGGGCCGGCAGCGCGGGCCCCGGCGCCGCCGCCCAAGGCGGTGCCGTCTACAACGCGGGCACGCTCACGGTCGTGGACGGCAGCTTCACGACGGACGAGGCACTCGGGGGTCCAGGCGGTACCGGCGGCGGCGGCGCGTGGGGAGGAGCCGGGGGATCGGGGGGCAACGGCGCCTTCGGCCTCCCCCAGCACGACACCACCTGCGACGCCGGCAGCGGTGGATCGGGCGGCGGTGCTCAGGCCGGCAGCGACGGCCACGCCGGCGGCGCGGGGGGCGCGGGCGGCGGCGGGATGGGCGGGGCGCTGTATAACGCCGCGACGGGCGTCCTGACCATCACAGGCGGCTCCTTCGCCGGCAACAAGGCAGTGGGCGGCGCGGCGGGAACGGGTGGAACGGGCGGCGAAGGCGGGTGGGGTGGGTACGGGGGCACGGGCGGCGGCGGCGGGCATTCGGGCTTCCCCTGCCAGGGAGCAAGCGGCGGATCGGGGGCCTCCGGGGCCAACGGCGGGACGGGCGGGGCGGGTAGCGCGGCACGCCCCGGCGGCGACGGTCAGGGTGGCGCGATCTACAACGCGGGCACGCTCACCATCAGCGGCGCCAGTTTCAGCGGCTCGGGCGGCAACGTCGCCGCGGGCGCACCGGGTGCGCAGGGCGGACCGGGTGGCTCGGGTGGTGGCGGCGGCAAGGGCGGCAGCGGCGGCCCAGGCGGCGGTGCCCCGGCCGGCCCCGCCGGCGACGCCGGTGGCAACGGCTGCGACGGCAGCGGTGGCAGCGGCGGCTCAGGCGGCTCAGGCGGAAACGGCGAGGGCGGCGCCATCTACACGACGGACGCGGTGGTCCTCAACAACGTCAGCTTCGCCGGCGGCGCACAGGTCGACCACAACGCGGCCCTCGGCGGCGTGGGCGGCGGGCCCGGCGCGCCGGGGCTTGGCGCGCCCAGCACCCAGAGCATTCATGGCTGCGGCGGCAGCGGGTCCGCCCCCTCCCATTCCAAGGTCGCCACGGCGCCTCCCGTCCCCCAGCAAGGGGCTGCCGGGTTGGGCAGCGGACCGGACGTCTACGACGCCGGCCAGGGGGTCCAGGTGGCCACGCAGAGCCTACCCGGCGCCGTGGCCGGCGAGCCGTACCACGCCACGCTCGACGCCGCCGGCGGCAACGGGCCCTATGTGTGGTCGCCCCTGCCTGGCTCCCTGCCGTCCTGGCTGCAGATGGACGGCTTCGGCGACATCAGCGGCGTGCCGCCCGCCCCGGGCATCGCCAGCGTCGGCGTGGAGGTGGCGGACGCCACGCCGAACGCTCCGCCGGCGCAGGCGACCCTGCACATCTCCGTCCTGCCGCCCCTGACCGTCCTGCCGGCGGAACTCGACGGCGCGACGGTGGGCCAGCCGTACAGCGCAACCCTCACCGCGGCTGGAGGGACCGCCCCGTACACCTGGACGATGACGGGACTGTTGCCGCTGGGCCTGTCGCTTTCCAGCCAGGGGAGCACGGCCACCATCAGCGGCACCGTCGCCGCAGGCGGTCCGGCCGACTTCACGCTGCAGGTCTCCGACGCGTCCAGCCCACCGCAGGCCGTGACCGTCCCGTACGTTCTGGTGGCCGCCCCGCCGGGCGTCTCCGTCACCGGCGCCTCCACGGCGGCAAGCGCGGTCCACGGCGGCACGGCCACCGCTGGCGGCAGCGGCAGTGCGACGCCCGACACGACGGTGGAGGCCGCGGGTGGCGCCGGCACGGTGAACGTGGCCGACTACTCGGGCAATCCGGGCGGCACGGCCACCTTCGGCGGCGCCGGCACCGCGTACTTCGACGTCAACGTCTCCAGGGACAGCACCTTCACCTACCTGACGATCACCGAGTGCAACCTGGCACCCGGGTTCGGCGGCATCTGGTGGTACGGGCCGCAGGGGTGGGTGTTTCCCTCCGACCAGGGCCTTTGGAACGGTTGCGACATCCTGTATCTCGACGACCAGACCGTACCGCCCATCTCGGCGCTGACCGGCAGCATCTTCGCCACCGGCCCGTTGCCGCCGCCACCCGCGGTCACCGGTGTCACGCCGGCACAGGGGCCTGCCGCCGGGGGCGGCATCGTGGCCATCCAGGGCAGCAACGTTTCGGACGTGACGGCCGTGGACTTCGGCCCGACGAGCACTTCCCAGTTCCGGGTGGTCTCCGCGGGCGAGGTCGACGCCGTCGTCCCGGCCGGGTCCGGGACCGTAGACATCGTGGTCCAAACACCGTCGGGCAACAGCCCCCCGACACCCGCGGACCGCTTCACGTACGCGAGCACGTCTTCCTCGTCTTCCACAGCGTCGTCGTCTTTCGTGCCCCCCGTCTCCGGCGCCACGCCGCCGGGGCCGAGCGTCGGACCGGCCGGCGGCACGCTCGCCACCGAGGATGACGCCTTCACCATGGCGGTCCCAGCCGGCGCCGTGGCGGACGGCGGCGCTGTGTGGATCGGAGAGCCGGGCGGCGGCCTGTCCAACGCCCCGCCGGGGCTGGCTTGGGCAAGCCCTGTGTTCACCCTGAGCGGATCCCCGTTACGCACCCCGCAAGAGGCCGCGATCCAGTACCGCGCAGCGGCACTCGGGGGCCTGGCACCCGACCGGCTCTCCGTCTACACCCTCGGTGCGGGCGGCAGGTGGCGCCCCGTCCCGACCATTGTGCGGGCCTCGTCGGACACGGTTCGCGTCCTGGCGGCGGCCCCCGAAACCCTTGCCGTATTCGCGGCCACCGAGGTGTTCACGGATGTGCCGGCCACCCATTGGGCGGCCGCAGACATCGCCGCGATGGAAGCGGCCGGGGTGGTGCGCGGCTTTCCCGACGGCAGCTTCCGCCCCGATCGGCCTGTGACCCGCGCGCAGTTCGTCCAGATGCTCGACGGCGTCCTGGGCCTGCAACCGGTCGCGGGCACATCGACCCGGTATACCGACGTGCCCGCGGGTGCGTGGTATGCCCCCTACGTCGCAGCCGCCACCCAGGCGTCCATCGTCGCGGGAACCTCGGCGGCGACCTTCTCGCCCGACGCAACCCTCAGGCGCGAGCAGGCAGCCGTGCTCCTGGCGCGCGCCCTCCACCTGCAGGGCGCGCCGGGGACGGAGTCGCCTTTTTCGGACGCGCACCGCATCGATGCCTGGGCGGCCGCCGCGGTGGCCCAAACGGCGGCGGCCGGGGTCCTGAAAGGCTTGCCCGATGGCAGGTTTGCGCCGCTGGCCGCGCTGACCCGGGCCCAGGCCGCCACCATCCTCGCACGGGTCTGGCGGCGGCGGGCCCCTTGATGCGTTGAGGCGGGCGGGGCCGGGGCGGCGCGCAGCCCCGGTCGCATGCCCCGTGGACGGATCAGGATCGCGGCGCGGCGCCGCCCGGAGGCTGCGTGACGCAGTCGTAGGACGAGCACGGGGTTTGCAGCGGGCACGCCTCGTTGAGCCCAGGACGCGGGTCGCGGCAACGCGTGCTGCGCAGGCAGGGAAAGCACCGCCCGGAGGGGATCGGCCGGCCGTCACGCCTCGTCCCCCCTCCTTGGCGACCTGAGCGCCTCGGGATGATACGATCGCTGCAGGCGGCCCACAGCCGATACGCCGCAGGTTCACGCGGGTCCGCCGGTGGGCCCTCTTGGGGAGAAACCCCGGTCCCGACAAAGAGCCAGCGGTCGGTGATAGGACCCGCCGCTAAGGAGACCAGCGCGCGATGCCATCGCTTGCGACACCACGCGCCCAGCCCTGGAGCGTACGCCGGCACCAGGCGGACGCCAGCGGCGATCCGCGGTCGCCCTACGCCCGCGACCGGGACCGGATCCTGCACAGCGCCTCCTTCCGCCAACTGCAATATAAGACCCAGGTCTACATCGTCAGCGACGGGGACTACTATCGCACGCGCATCACCCACTCGCTCGAGGTCGCCCAACTGTCCCGATCCCTGGCCCGCCTGCTCGGCCTGTGCGAGGACTTGGTCGAGGCGATCGCTCTGGGACACGACGTGGGCCACACCCCCTTCGGCCACGCCGGGGAGCTGGAACTCGACCGATTACTGAAAGACCGAGGCCTTGTGGCGGGCTGGAACTCCAACACGCACTCCCTCACGGTCATGGACGAACTTGAATTCGAGCATCCCCGGTATGATGGCCTCAACCTCACATACGCCACCAGGCAGGGCATCGCCCGCCACCGCACACCGTTCGATGAACCGGCCGCCGACTTCGATGATTGGCCGCAGCCGACGCCTGAGGCCCAGGTTGTGAACGTTGCGGACCTGCTGGCATATGTGGCCCACGACACCGAAGACGCCGTCGTGGGAGGTCTGCTCGACATCGAGCAACTGGAGGAAGGCGGAAGCGACGCGACCCGCCTCTGGCGCAAGAGCCTCGCAACCGCAGGGAGCGAGTTCGAGTCGGCGGGAAACCCGCGACCGGCTGCCGCACGGCCCGGAGAGCAGCAGCGACGACTCCTCCAGCGCGCCCGACGGCACTTCATCAACGACGCGGTGCTCGCCATGCGGGATGAATCCCTGACCGCCATCCGCCGGTCCGGGGCAACGGATCACCGCGCGGTGATTCGGCACCCTGCGCCCCTGATCCGGTTTCCGGAAGGGCTTCAAGCCGAATTCCACGAGCTCGCCGCTTATCTTTTGAAGCACGTCTATCGCTCACCGGTGGTTTCGCGCCAGAACCACCGGGAACGTTACATCCTGAGCAATGTCTATACCGCCTTGGCCGAGGACGAAAGCCATGCCCTGTTGCCAGAGCACTACCGGACCCGTCTGCTGGACCCAGCCCGCCGACAGGACCGGTTCATGACGATCGCCCAGTACGTCGCCTCGCTCAGTGATCGGGCCCTGCTCGACCTCTACGCGGAACTCTTCGATCCACGCGAGCGGACCATGATCCGGAGAAGCTGAACCGCCGCGGTTCCCGTAGGAGTGCGCGGCGTGGCCCGGCCGGCGCACCCTGCGATGTTCAGGCGGCCCGCGCCAGCACGGACCGCATCGTCCAGGCGACCAGGGCAGCGGCCAGGAGCGCGAAGATCGCCGACTCGATACCCTGGAACGCCCAGAGAACCGGCTCACCGGTGGGACTTTGGCAAGCCATTGCTACCCGTACGGCGCAAGGCACGATGAACGGATGAAGTCCCCCTGGCTCCGATGAATGCGGCAGGCCGGGAGGATCAGACCGACCCGCATGGCGGGTCCACGCGTGAACTGCGCTGGGGAACGCCGGGCGGTCGCAAGCAGGCCATGCGCCGCACAGCGCACCCCTGCGCGCCCCCGCGAAGGACAACTGGCGCACGGCGGGGAGACCTGGGACGGTTCGTGCGATGGGGCGATACGGTTGGCCCCGGTCACCCCCGCCCGCGCATCCAGGGCACCAACTGCGGCGTCCGCCTCCGGTACTTCCGGTACCCATCCCCGAACGTCTCCACCATCAGCCGCTCCTCGACCCGCATCTTCACCAGGATGTAAACGAGGAACGCCGCCGCCCCCAGCACGATCCGCACGCGACCGTCCATGAGCACAGTCCCGAGCGCCATCCCCAGCATGCCGGTGTAGATGGGATGCCGCGTGACCGCGTACGGCCCATCGGTGCGCAACTCGTGCGTCTCCTTGACGGCAGGGGCCGAACTCCACATACGTCCCAGGACAGCACGCGCCCACAGGGTGAACGCCGTGCCACCGACCAGGACGACGGCCCCGACCGCCGCCGGCACAGGCCCTCGAATGAGAACCGGCTCCGGAAGCCCCCCCATCCGCTCCATCAGCAGTAGCGCCGCCACGATCGCAAGGCCCGTCCAGTGGAACGACGTGATGCGTGTCCGCGGCCCGCGCGCGAGGTTGTACAGCCAGCCGCCGGCCCAGACGGCGGCCCAGGCGATCCAGCAGAACTTGATCAGCATCCCGCTCCAGCCGGCCAACGTGCGCCACCCCGCAGCAGTGTACTCCCGACCGGCGCCAGCCCGACTGCGCTCGTGGGTGCAGCCATCGACGGAAATCCTGCTGGAACCGCGCCGAAGCCCGCGGCGAAAGCGCACTTCCACCTTGGAGGCACACCGGGATCCTTGCCGCCCCTTGCCTTCAGCGAAAGGCCGCCGCGGGCCTTTCCTCACACCATCGGCAGGGCCACCGGCTCCCCGCCGGCCTGCGCCGACCGTAGCGCGCAATCGGAAAACGCCACCGCCTCCACCAACTCCGCCGCAGACACGGGGGACGGCACGGCCCCAGAGAGTACGGCCACCACAACCTTGAGGAGTTCGTGGTAGATCCACGCCGTGTCGACGCGGGCCACCTCCACCGCCTTCTCCCCGTATAGGGAGAAGCCGAACCGCGACGCCCCCGCCCGCAACCCGCGCACCCCGCCGAGCCGCCCGTCCCCCCAGACCCCGAGCGCGTCATCGGCGCCCTCGGTGGTCACGCAGCGCACCGAGCGGCACCCCGGCCCGCCCATGAGGGTGTATAGCATCTCCACCCCGTGCACGCCGTAGTGGAACAGCCCTGGATTACCCGCATGCAGTGACGCCGGCGTGAAGGTCTGCGCCCCCAATACGCGTCCGCCCACGGCCGCCACCGCAGCCTGCACCTCACGCGCGAACCGCAGCGACGACGCCGACAACAGAGGCACGCCCGCCTTCGCCGCCGCCTCCACCATCGCCGCCGCCTCCACCACTGCGCACGCGAAAGGCTTGTCGACGAAGACCGGCACCCCGGCCTGCAGCCACGGCACCGCCAGTCCGGCGTGCGTGCTACCCTGCTGCGCCTCGACGAGCACGCCGTCCACACGGTGGGCCGCTAGGTCCTGCGGCCGCTCGACGATCGCCACGTCCATGGCCCGCAGCGTCTCCGCGTGCCGCAGCAGCCGGTCGGGCGCGATCTCCGAGGTGCCCGGCCAGGCCGCCACCACGACGGCCCCGCCGACCCGCTGCTCCGCCACCACGTCCCGCCCATTCAGCCGCCGCGTGAACTCGACCACGTGACTGGTATCGCACCCCAGGATCCCCAGGCGCATCACCCGCGCTCGCCCCCCCGCCCTCCCCGTACCCCAGAGCGGCGCAGATCCCTCCGGACAATCGGACCGACCTTGCATGAGGCCGGGTACAGTGGCGGCGGAGGTGTGCCGGCGTGCCTGAACCTCCCCACGGCGCCAGGTGTCGCAAACGCCGGTTGCCGCACCTGTGCGAGGGCGCGACGAGGCGAAACCGGTGAGACCACTCGGCTCACCGGCCTCCGCGCGGGCGCCGGTCCCGCTCCGACGTAAGCTGCGAGGTGCCGATCAGGGTGGAGCGGGCGGCGACGAGGTCGACCGCTGTACCCTCGAAGACGATTCGGCCGCCGTCCACGCGCCGGTCGAGCAAGCCCAGCAACCGCTCGATGTCGGCGAGATGAAGGCCGGCGGTCGGCTCGTCTGGGGCGTAGATACCGCCCTTCTTGGCCATGGGCGCGCGAGCGGAAGCGGTTCCAGGCATCGGGGCTGGAATACCACCTCGGCGGTCGCGACATCAGCAAGGTATTCGCGATGTCGGTGACCGAGGCCCGGGAGTTCTTCGGGGCCAGCGATGCGCGCACGCCATCCGCAAGGCGCTGGGCGACGTCGGACTCGGCTACGTTAGCCTCGGCCAGGCCCTCACCACCCTGTCCGGCGGAGAGCGGCAGCGGCTCAAGCTTGCCGCGAGCGCGGGGCGTGCCGGCGACCCCGCCCCGCGCTCGCTCGGTCACTCGGCGGCGGCCAAGGCCAGTTGCTGTCGAACGCCATGGAACGCGCCGCTCCAGACGATGAGTTGGTCGAGCATGGCGGCTACCGCCGCGGCTTGGTTGGGCGCTGGCTTGAAGACACTGAAGTTCTCAAAGTCGGTGTACAGGGAGAGCCCAACCTGGGCGCGCACGGAGGCCATCTGCAGTTCTGCCACGATCACCCGCAGTTGCTCGACAGCACGCTGGCCGCCCGTGGCGCCGTAACCCACAAAGCCGACCGCCTTATTGTTCCACTCGCGGTAGAGATAGTCGACCGCGTTCTTGAGTGCCGCGGTCGGGCCGTGGTTGTACTCGGGCGTGATGAAGACGTAGCCATCGAAGGCGGCGATCTTTGCAGACCAGGCCCGGGTGTGGGGCTTGGTGTACTGCCCTACGGAGGGCGGCACCGGCTCGTCATACAGAGGCAGGTTGAAGTCGGCGATGTCCACCAGTTCGAACTCGGCGTCACCACGCTGGCGGGCCAGGTTCAGGACCCAATCGGCAACCGCTTCGACGTTCCGCCCCGGCCGCGTGCTGCCGAGGATAATCGCGATCTTGACCACGAGGGGCACCTCCCTGACTGGATGCGAATGTTCAGGTTCCGAGGCCCGGGAACTGGAACCGAGGCCTGCGACCGTCAATTCGCGAGTTCGGCGGGGCCGGGTAGCCGGTCTTCTGCACGGCCTGTCCCAGTGGTGGACGCTCCAGGGAGACACGTGCCCGTTCGGGCCTTCTGCCGCTCCCTGCCGCTACAGCCTACGCCTCCGGTGCGCCCCGCCGCCGAACCACTCGTTGTCCCGTTTGAATAACTGCATCGCTGTACCTTCCATGCGTTTACGGTACAGCTGTGTACCATATGGCCCATCTAACCGCGGTCGGATGCAGCCGCTGGATGCTCCGAGTGCCGCGGTCCTCTCGGCCGCCTACGTACCGCACTGCGGCGGCACGTGCGCCAGCACCTCCCTCAACCGCTCCCGCACCTCGGCGGGAAGGCGCGCGAAGAACTCCGTCTCCGCCGCCGCCACGGCGGCCGTGGCGGCCAAACAGCAGCGCCCACCCTCTGCCGTCAGGCATGCCAGCACCCCACGCCGATCACGGGAATCCGGAGCCCGGCGCACCAGCCCGTCGGCCTCAAGCCGATCCATCAACTGCGTCACGTTGGACTTCGCGCAGCCCAGGCGCTCAGTGATCTGGCCCAACGGTAGAGGCTCGGCGGCAGTCACGAGGGCGCGCAACACCTCCAGCTTGGCGAGCGACACGCCGTGCGCTCCCGCCGCAGCCTCCAGCCGGGCCAGCAGGCCGTGACTCAAAGCGAAGAGCTTGAGTGTCAACGGGCTCAGCGGCCCGGTGTCTTCCAGCGGGCGCTCGTCCATGCATGAACTATATGCTGCCACCACCGCACCGTCAACTGGGCCCGTCGCGTCCATCCGGCGCAGGACGGAACCCGCCCCTTGGCGGGCGGCCGGGGCGACGGCACGCGAGTAGCGGGCAAAGGCGGCGCGCCACCAGGGCGGCCAGCCGGCCGCGCAGGAAGTAGCTGGCGTCCACCTCGCCCAGCTACTCCGAGGGGAACGAGCCCGGCCAGGCGCGGGCAGGTCCCCGCCGCCGACAGCCGCAGTTCGTGGGGGGTCGAACCTCTGCTGGTTTGCCAAACCTCTTCATCGGGGTGGAGATGCCTTGACGGGCTGACGCCGTGAGCCGCACTCGCGCACGTATACTGGCAATTAGAGCCCTGCGACCGGCATTCGTGCAATCGCAGCGAAGAGAGGAAGCAAGGTGGCACGGACCAAGGGGCAACTCGGTATTTCAGGTGCCGACTGGCCACAATCTGGTCACGGGACCCGCCCGCCCTTGATTTAATGCGGGTCTCGGCGTTCAAACTGGTGGAGGTGGGGAGGAGCTGCCCCTCCCGTCCGCGAGCGTGCCCCCGGCGACCTCTACAGGCTTAGTCCCCGATCATGGTCATCGCCCGCGCAACTGCCCCGGGGACGGGGTCTGCGCGCGCCAGGCGGCATTCTCTCGCCCGCAAACCGCACCGCCCGGCGGTCCACGAGCCAGCCCGCTTCATGACGCCGGGTCCGGCCCCACGGGCTCAGGCCGGTCGGCGGCAGTCGCCTATTAGGCGGCTACAGGAAGAGTGTTGTTGGCACTTGAGTGCCTTGCACGGGATTTACGAGACCGTGCGGCTCGGCCTGCCATCGCCGTCTGCGCCACCCACGTCGAACCTACGCACCCCCATGCGGTGTTCACGATCCAACCACAGTATACCACGCCCGCCCCCACCGTTACAGACCGCGGCTTCGAGCCGCCATGGAACGGTCCAGGTCGCGACGCCGGTCCCGGTCGGCGATGGCCTCGCGCTTGTCATAGGTGTGCTTGCCGCGCGCCAGACCGATCTCCACCTTGGCCCGGCCGTCCTTTAGGTAGAGGCGCAGGGGGACGAGCGTGCGGCCGCCCTGGCGCGCAAAGCGCAGCATCTCGGCGATTTCATGCCGGTGCAGCAACAGCTTGCGCGGGCGGTCCGGCTGGTGGTTCCAGCGGTTTCCGAAGCTGTAAGGGGCGATGTGCATGCCCAATAGCCAGCATTCACCACGCTCGATCCGGGCGAAGGCCTCGCTGATCTGCACACGCCCGGCGCGCAGCGAGCGGATCTCCGTGCCCACCAGCACCAGGCCGGCCTCGACGCGCTCCTCGATGAAGTAGTCGTACCGCGCGCGCCGGTTTTCAGCGATCGACCGCTGCGCCGCTTCGGTCTCGCGCGCGCCCACACACCCACCCCCTCGCCACGCCTGCGCGGACGGTCACCCAGTATAGCACCGCGACGGCACACCCGGCGGCCCAACGCGGACCCTGCAAAGCGCGGAGCCGCCCGGTGGCCACACACGGGCCGAGCCGGACGGCTCCAGCAAAACCCTTCCCGTCAGGCCCCAGTGCTACCCCCCCGCCACCGCTGGCAGGATCGAGACACGCGCACCGGGCCCCAGGTCGGTGTCCAGGCCCTGCAGGAAGCGGATATCCTCATTGTCCACAAACACGTTGACGAAGGCCCGCAGCGAGCCGTCCTCCTCGCACAGCCGCGCCTTCAGCCCGGGATACGACCCGTCGAGCGCGGCGATCACCGCGCGCAGCGTCCCAGGCGCCGTGCGCAACTCCCCCTGCCCACCGGTCAGACTGCGCAACGGAGCCGGCACCCGCACCACGACTTCGGTCCCTGCGGCCAAGACTTCCACGCCTCCTCCAAACCTCACTGCCAGAGACGGACGGCCCTCAGGCCACGGCGCCGGCCATCGTCGCCTCGAAGGCCTCAAGCGTCGGCTCGATCTCCCGCGCCGGTGCCACCACCGGGGCAACCGCGTCCGGCGTCTTCAACCCGTTGCCCGTGATATACAGCACCACGGTCTCATCCGGGTCAATCCGTCCCGCGGCGGCCAGCCGCCGCGCGCACGCGACCGTCACACCGCCAGCCGTCTCCGCGAAGATTCCCTCCGTCGACGCCAAGAGCTGGATCCCGGCCACGATCTCCTCGTCTGTGGCCATTTCGGCCGCACCACCGCTGTTGCGGATGGTCCGCAGCGCCAAGTCGCCGTCGGCCGGGTTGCCGATGGCCAGGGACTTGGCGATCGTGTTGGCCTTCACCGGGGAGACGCGCTCGGCGCCGCTGTGGAAGGCGCGGCTGACGGGCGCGCAACCCGCCGCCTGCGCCCCGGAAACCCTCGTGCGGCCCGGCGGAATCCAGCCGAAGTCCCGCATCTCCCGCAATCCCTTGGCGATCTTGCTGAGCACCGACCCGCCGGCGATCGGGACGACCACGTGGTCCGGCGCCTTCCATCCGAGTTGCTCCGCCGTCTCATAGGCCAGGGTCTTGCTGCCCTCCGAATAGAACGGGCGCAGATTGATGTTGACAAAGGCCCAGCCGAAGACATCGCCGACCTCGCTGCACAGGCGGTTCACCTGATCGTAGCTGCCGCGCACCGCGACGAGCCGGGTGCCATAGACGGCCGTGTTGACCACCTTGGCCGGCTCGAGGTCCGCCGGGATGAACACGTAGCTCTGCAGGTCCATCTTGGCGGCGTGGGCGGCGACCGAAGCCGCCAGGTTACCGGTGGAGGCGCAGGCCAACACCCGGTACCCAAAGCCGACGGCCGCCGAGGTGGCAACCGCGACGACCCGGTCCTTGAAGGAGTATGTCGGGTTCACCGCGTCGTTCTTGATGTAGACGTGGCGTAGGCCCAGGGCCCGCGCCAGATTGTCGGCCCGCAAAAGCGGGGTGAACCCGGTCCCCAGATCGACCACCGGGGCGTCGTCCGCCAGCGGCAACAGCGCGCGGTAGCGCCACATCGACACCGGTCCGCGCTCGAACTGTTCCGGACGCACCTCCCGGGCGATGGCCTCATAGTCGTATTCCAACTCCAGCGGTCCGAGGCAATCGGCGCAAACGTGGACCGGTGCCAGCGCCGAGCGCTTGCCACAGGCGCGGCAGCGCAACCCAAGGACATATGCCAACGCGCGAGCCCCCCTCCGCCTGGCCCGCCATGGGAGCGGACCGGCACAAAAAAACCCTTCCGGCGAGGAAGAGGGCGTTTTGGGCTCCTGTCTTCCTCTCATCTTCCAGGCCGTCAACGACCTGCCGGAATTGGCACCGCACCTGCACCATCTGCAGGCCGGTTGCCGGGTTTCATCGGGCCAGTCCCTCCACCTCTCTCGATAAGAGAGAAACCTATGAAGTTGTAGTACTTCCTCTGGAACACGCTCCTCACACAGACGGGAGCCGCTTTCCAGACTTCGCCCCCCTGAGCATGCCTTCCAATCCGGGAGCACGCTTCATAATCTGCATTATATGAGACGCGGCGCCAGGAGGCAACAGGGGCAGGTCCGCCCCCCCCGCAGCCGGCCGTGCGGGCCGCGTCAGGCGCGGCGCAGGGCCTCCACCGGTTCGAGTTCGGAGGCGAGGTAGGCCGGATAGGTGCCAAACAGCACCCCGATGCCGGCGGCGGCCAGAAGGGCCACCCCCAGCGCGCCCGGCAGAGGCGCAGCCTTGACCCCGTAGTGCTGCAGCAGCCGCACCCCACCGAAGCCCGCCAGCCACCCGATCGCCCCGCCTACCCCGCACAGCAGCAGGGCCTCCAGCACGAACTGATACAGCAGATCCCCCTGCAGCGCGCCCAGGGCCTTGCGCAGTCCGATCTCCACCGTCCGCTCCCGCACCGAGACCAGCATGATGTTCATGACGCCGATCCCACCGACCAGCAACGAGACGCCCGCGATCGCCGTCAGCATCAGCGTCAGCACACGATTGGCCGCGTCGGCCTGCTTGACCAGTGCATCCAGGCTCTGCACCGAAACCGCGGGCCCACCGCCGCCCGGCAACACCAGTTGGCCGCCACCGCCGCCACCGAAGCAGCCCATGCACATCCCAAAGCCGCCCGGTCCCGGGAAACCGCCCGTAAACGGGCCGAACCGCTTGAATCCACCCGGGATCGCGCCGCCGGACGCACCGAGATGGAAGATGTATCCGAGGATCCGCTGGGTCTGCAGCACGGCCGGCTCCACCTGGGAGCGGCTCTTGGCCTTCATCCAGATGGCGGACACCTCGGTGTTGTCGGTCAGCCACTCGGCCGTCCGCTCCGGGATCAGGACGCTGGCGCCGATACCGGCCCCGAGGGCCACGGTCTGCTGGGCGGACGGATGACCGCCGCTCGTGCCGCCACCGCTCGTGCCGCCGCCACCACCCCGGGTGCCCGTCGAGGCGCCCGAAGTGCCGCTCGCGCTCGAACTGGAACTGGATGCCCCGCCAGAGAGGGCGGGCAGCGACCCCAGGGGAACGGCGCCCGGCTGGGCCGCCAGCACGCCGATCACCCGGAAGGGCACCTGCCCGATATAGATCTGCTGGCCGACCGGGTCCAGACCCCGAACAGGCCGACGGCCGCCGAATGCCCCAGGACCGCCACATCCAGCGCGTGGCGTTCCTCCGTGGCGTTGAAAAAGGTGCCCGCCGCGATCTTCGCCTTGCGGATGTGGAGCAGTGCCGGGGTCACGCCCAGCACGGTCGGGGACGCCGAGGCCCCGGAACCCATCATCCGCCAGCGCACCGGCGCGCTCAGGCCGACGACCGGCATGACCGCCGACGCAAAGGGTACGCCGCCGGCCAACGTCGCGGCCGTGGCCCGGGTCAGGCGGATCATGCCGCTGTGGCTCTGGATGCTGATCACGTTCGTCCCCAGGGCCTGGTATTGCGCCGCCACCGCGCGGCGGGCCCCCTGACCCACCGCCAGCAGGCTGACGACGGAAGCCACCCCGATGCTGACGCCGAGCACGGTCAACACCGAGCGCAGGCCTCCGGTGCGCACCCCGTCGAACGCGACCTCGAGCCCGGCCACGAGTCGCACCAGCCAACCCCAGATCGTGCCGAGCATCCCTATCCCTTCCCCGTCGCGACCGGATGGGCCGCTGGCCGGGCGACCCCGCCCGAGTGCACCGCCACCACACCGCCGCTGGGCAACGGGTGGGCCAGGACCGGGGATCCACCCTGCACCTTCGCACCACCGCTGGCCGCGGTCGTGCCCGCGGTCGGTGCCTGGCCGGCCATGCCGGTCACGACCGGCGCGCCGGACTTCAACCCCGAGAGGATCTGGGCCCAGTGGCTGTTGACCAGTCCGACCTTGACCCGCACCGGTTGAGGCGCACCGTCCTGCAGCACCTCCACCTCGGTGTGGGTCCCCTGCTGGATCAGGGCCCACACCGGAACGAGCAGGGCGTTCTTGACCGTGCGGATCACGATGCGAGCGTCCGCCGTCATGCCGGGCTTGAGGGCGGAGGTGTGGGAGACGGTGATCGCGACCGAGAAGGTGGCCAGGCCGTTTTGGGAGTTCTGACCCATGCTGGCGACGTTCTGCACCCGGCCCTGGAACACCCGGCCCGGCAGCCCCGGGCTCGTGATCTCGACGGGCTGGCCCGCGTGCACGTTGGCCACCTGCAGTTCGTCGACGTTGATGTTCAGGTTCATGCTGGAGTTATTGAAGACGTTGCCGAAGAACTGGCCGGAGTTCACCGACTCCCCCGCGTTCAGGTTGAGGAAGCCAACCACCCCGTTGAGTTTGGAACGCACCGTCAGCGCCTTGAGGTGCTGCTCGTCGATGTGCAGCGTGGTCAGGTCCTGTGCCACCGTCGCCTGGGCCTGCTCGATCGCGGTCACCGCGCCGGAGCCGCCGAGCACCAACAGCGGTTGGCCGTTGGTCACCCAACCGTTGTCCTGCACGCCGACGCTCTGGACCGTGCCGGCCACCGGCGCGTTGATCACCGTCGAACGGCCGTAACCGCTCACGACCGTCTTGTGCGGCAGGGTATAGGTGCCATGCGGGGTCTGGATGGTAACGCGGCCCTTGAGCCCCGGGGTCACCAACCCAGGGTTTTGCAACTGGATGGTCGCCGGGTACGTCACGACCCCCTGGCTGGGCGTCGGGTTGGGAGAAATCGCGGTGATGACGCCGTCAACATGGCCCGCAAACTGTGAAAAGCGCACGGTGACCGGATCCCCGACCGCCGCCACCTGGTAGTCGTACGGGACCAGGCCGGCCTGCATCACCACTTTGGCGTCATCGACCACAGTGGCCAGCACCTGACCCGAGGTCACGGTCTGACCCTGCGCCGCCTTGAGGTGCACCACCCGGCCCGTCTGCGGTGCATAGACCGTGATCCCACGGTTGGGCTGCACCCCGGACACCTGGCTGAGGGGGACCCCGGCCGTGGTGGCCAGCGCCTGCTCGTCCCGCTGCAGGCGCACCTTGTCCTGTTGGATGGTGTCCACGATGGACGGATTCCGGAGGGTCGCCAGCACCTCGCCCCGGTGGACGACCGATCCCTGGTGGACGTCGACCTTGACGACCGTACCGGTGACCGGGATCTGCAGCCCGTTGGCGAACTGCGGGTTGAGCGGCCCGAAGCCGACCACGTCGGCCACCATCGTGCCGCGGTGCGCGTGCGCCACGGCATACACCGGCTTGGCCGGCGCCGCCGCCACGGCCAACCGCTTGCGGGCGTAATACGCCCCGCCGCCAACCGCTGCCAACACCAGGGCCCCCGCCACCAGCCCCCTAACCCGCACTCCCATCCACCCCTTCGGTCTCAGCCCAGGATGCCAACAGTTGCTCGGCGGACAGGCGGTCGGCCACCGCCTCCTGCGAAGCGATGCGGCCGTCACGCAACCGGATCAGTCGCGAACCGTGGCGCGCGATATCCGGCTCGTGGGTGACCTGGATGATCGTCTGGCCGGCGGCGTTGAGTTGCTGGAAGAGCGCCATGATGCCCTCGCCGGTGCGGCTGTCCAGGGCACCGGTCGGCTCGTCGGCCAAAATGAGCGCGGGCTCCGCGATCAGCGCCCGGGCAATCGCGGCCCGCTGCTGCTGCCCGCCGGAAACCTCCGTCGGCCGGCGGTCGCCCAGTTGCTCGATGCCGACGGCGGCCAGGACATCCAGCACCCGGCGGCGGCGCGCCATGGCGCCGATGCCGCGGTAGACCAGCGGCATCGCGACGTTGGCGGCCAGGGTGAGCCGGGGCAACAGGAAGAAGCTCTGAAAGACGAAACCGATGCGGCCGTTGCGCTCACGGGCCAGACCCCGCCCGCCCAGCCGCTCCATCGGACGGCCCGCCAAGCGGTACGTCCCCTCACTGGGACGGTCCAACAATCCCAGCAGGTTCATCAGGGTGGACTTACCCGAACCCGACGGGCCCATCACCGAAACGAACTCGCCGGGTTCGACCTCGAGGTCCACGTCGCGAACCGCCAGCACCGCGGTCCTGCCCGTCCCGTAGCGCTTGGTGATCCCCTTCAACTCGATGAGTGCCACCCCAGCCCCCTCCCCTGCGGTGAGACGCCCCACGGCCCCGGCTGGTTCCACCGCCCATCCGACAGACGAAAACGGGGGACGGCGGGCCACCCCGCACCGTCCCCCGACAGCCGACCACGTCCACGATTGGGTTTAGAAGTAGGCCTCCTCGGTCTCCCCGTCGAAGACATGCAGCTTGTTCGGCGCCAGCGTCACCGTGATGTTGTCACCCGGGCGCACGCGCAGATCCGGCGGCACGCGCGCGACGATCGGGTCGATGTCGGTCGCCAGGAGCACATGCTGCTCCGCCCCGAGCGGCTCGACCAATTCGACCTGCGTCCGGTACTGCATCTCCGGGAACTGCTGCTCGTACTCGCTGCCGACGTGGATGTCCTCCGGGCGCATCCCCAAAAAGAGCTCGCGTCCGACGGCATTGCGGCACTCGTTGTTGAAGGCCTCCGGCATATGGAACCGGAAACCGGTGCCGACGAAGTGGAAGCCGCCTCCGGAGTCCTCCAACTGCCCCTGCATGAAGTTCATCGGCGGCGATCCGATGAAGCCGGCGACGAACTTGTTGCGCGGGTGGTCATAGAGCTCCTGCGGCGACGCAGCCTGCATGATCACGCCGTTATTCATGACGACGATCCGGTGCCCCATCGTCATGGCCTCCACCTGGTCGTGCGTCACGTAGATGAAGGTGGTGGCGACGCGCTGGTGGAGCTTGCTAATTTCGGTGCGCATCTGGACGCGCAACTTGGCGTCGAGGTTGGAAAGCGGCTCGTCCATGAGGAACACCGCGGGGTTGCGGACGATGGCGCGCCCGAGGGCGACGCGCTGCTTCTGACCACCCGACAGCTCCTTGGTCTTGCGCTTGAGCAGGCCGCCGATCGACAGGATCTCAGCGGCCTCCTTGACGCGGCGGTCGATCTCGGCCCGCGGGAAGCGCCTCAAGCGGAGACCGAAGGCAAGGTTCTCATACACGTTCATGTGCGGATACAGCGCGTAGTTCTGAAAGACCATCGCGATGTCGCGGTCCTTGGGCTCCACCTCGTTGACCAAGCGGTCGCCGATCCAGATCTCACCCGAAGTGATCTCCTCAAGACCCGCCACCATACGCAGCGTGGTGGTCTTGCCGCAACCGGACGGACCGACCAGGACGAGGAACTCTTTGTCCTCGATGTCCAGGTTGATTTCCTTCACGGCCACGACATCACCGGGGTACTTCTTGACCAGATCCTTGATCTTGACCTGGGCCATTGGCTCTGTCCCCTTCCGTGTGCGCTACCCGGCTGTCCGGCGATCGGCCAGCCGTGCCCCGTGCGCCGCAGCTCGACGGTTCGTGGTGGTACGTGCTTACGCCACCGCCCCGGGGATTCCTGCCGAGCCGCCCGAGCCTCCAGCAAAACGCAGCCGCGGCTAGCCGGCCTTCGTCCCCACCGGGCCACCCGGCGCTCCCGCCGGCGCCGCGCCGGCCGAGTCGGGCTCCTCCTCGAAGTAGCGGACGCGTTCCTTCTTGAACTCCTTGCTGCTCCAGAGTGCCTGCCGCTGTGTGATCCCGGTCCGCTGCGCGATTGCGTCGAGCGTGCGCACGCACTCTTCGCGGGTGCGCCCGTGCACCATCGTATAGACATTGTATGGAAAGTCTGGATAGACCGGGCGCAGGTAACAGTGGCTGACGGCGGCGAACGACGCCATCTGGGCGCCGACCTCGTCGACGCGCTCGGAGGGCACCTGCCACACACCCATGGCGTTGCTGACAAAGCCCGCGTTCTGGTGGCGCAACACCGCTGAAAAGCGGCGCATCTTGCCGCCTGCGGTCATCCCGGTACACCAGGCGAACACCTCGGCCAGCGGCACACCGAGTTCGGCCGCATAACCGTCGAACGGGCGCGGCACGTGGGGCAGGTCGCGCTGCAGCACGCGGATGAAGGCGATGTCGCGCGGATCCAGCGGGGTGCGCTGCCCACGCCGCGCGTCCTCGGCACCGTAGATGCGTTGCGCTTCCTGCGTCTCCGGTGAGCGCTCCCCCGCAACGTCCAGGCGTACCCCGATCTTGAACAGGCGCAGCGTCGGCAGTACCCGCGTCTGCAGGGCGCCCGTGCGCTCGCCCAGGCGCTGCGCTGCCGCGGCGACGTCCTGGCCCGGAGGCACGGCCAGCGTGAACCATAAATTGTAAGTGTGCTGGCGGGCGTAGTTGTGGCTCACCCCGGGGTGGTCCGAAATCTGCCGCGCCGCCTCTTCCAGGCGTTCCGGCGCGAACTGCATCGCGACCAGCGTCGATTGGTAACCGAGGGCGCGGGTGTCGAAGATGGCGCTGATCTGCCGGATCACCCGCGCCTGGCGCAGGCCGTCGATGCGGCCCAGCGTTTCGGCTTCACTCAGCCCGAGTGCGGCGCCCAGCGCCCGGTACGGTTCCGCCTCCAGGGGGAAGTCCTCCTGAATGCGGTTGAGCAGCCGGCGATCCACCTCGTCCATCTCGTGCAACGCCACATGGAGCCCTCCCTGGGGATCAGCCTTCCCGCCCGGCCTCCGGTACCGGTCCGTGCCGGCGGTGGGCGATGCGCGCCGCGGCCGCCGCCGCGATGGCCGCGATCAGGTCGTCCAAGAAGGTGTTGGAACGGCCGGGCGCGTGCCCGGCCCGGTCGACGACGCCCACCACGCCCGGCTTGACCTTATCCAGATAGCCGAAGTTTGTGAAGCCGATGCTGCCGTAAATATTAACCACGGCCAGCGCAAGCACCTCGTCGATGCCAAACAGCGGGTCATCGTGCAGCACCGCGCCCTGCAGCGGCTCCGGCAGGCCATCGCGCTCGGCCAACTCGTCCAGGGCAATGCCGGTGAGCAGGGCGTTGCACACCTCACGCTTGGCCAGCACCGCCTCAACGCTTTCGGTGCACTCGGCCAGCGTCAGGCCGGGGATGTAAGGCAGTTGCAGCCGCCGCACCAGGGTGGCGAGGTCGCGCATCCGGACACCACGCGCCTCCAGCCGCCGCACGCATAGGGCCAGCGCCGCCTCGCCCTCTGGCGTGTGGACCCGGATCTCCGCCGTGCGCCCCGCCCCCTCCAGCGTCAGTCCCCGTCCGCGCCGGCGCCCAGAGTGCGGAGCACGGCATTCCAGGCCAGCGTGGCGCACTTGACCCGCACCGGGAACCGCGCGACCCCGGACAGGGCCACCAAGTCCCCCATCTCGTCCACCTCGGCCTCGGGGATGGTCTCCCCCATCAACATCGCCTTGAACCGCGCGCTCATGGCGATCGCCTCCCGCGGCGTGCGCCCGCGCAACGCCTCGGTCATCAGCGAGGCGGAAGCCATGCTGATGGAACAGCCGCGTCCCTCAAAGCGCAGGTCGGCGATGCGGCCCTCGTCCATGCGGGCGCTGACGCGGATCTCGTCACCGCAGGTGGGGTTTTGCAGTTCCACCGCCACCGCGCCGTCGCCGTCCACGCAGCCGCGGTTGCGCGGCCGCCGGTAGTGGTCGAGGATCACCTCGCGATACAGTTCCTCAAGTTGATCGTCGCCACCCGCGCGGATGTCAGGCATGAAAGAACTCCCTCGCCCGCTCGATCGCGCCGCAAAGGGCGTCCACCTCGGCGGTCGTGTTGTAGAGGGCGAAACTGGCCCGGGCAGTGGCGACGACACCGAGCCGGCGCATCAGCGGCTGTGCGCAGTGATGGCCGGCGCGGATGGCGACCCCCTCCTGGTCGAGCACCTGGGCGAGATCGTGCGGATGCACGCCCTCGACGTTGAACGTCACGAGCGCCCCGCGAGGGGCCGGCGGGCCGTAGATCGTCACCCCCGGGATAGTGCCCAGGCGCTCCATGGCATAGGTGGTCAGGGCCGCCTCATGCGCCGCCAGCGCCTCCATACCCGCCGCGCGCAGAAAGGCCACGGCCGCCGCGAGGCCCACCGCGCCCGGAACGTTCGGCGTCCCCGCCTCAAACTTGTAGGGGATGGCGTTCCACGTGGCCTCCTCCAGTTCGACGCGCAGGATCATCTCTCCGCCGCCCAGGAAGGGATCCATCTCCTCCAGCCGCCGCGGCTGGCCCCACAGCACGCCGATCCCCATCGGACCGTACATCTTGTGGCCGGAAAACGCCAGGAAGTCGCAGCCCAGCGCCTCGACGTCCACCGGGAGGTGCGGCACGCTCTGGGCGGCGTCGACCACCGTCAACGCCCCCACCGCCCGCGCCCGGCGGCAGAGTTCCGCCACGGGGGTGATGGTGCCCAACACGTTGGAGCAATGGGTGAAGGCGACGACGCGCGTCCGCGGTCCGAGCACCGCATCCAGGGCGTCCGGGTCGAGCGCCCCCCGCTCGTCCAGGGCCATGAAGCGCAACCGGGCGCCGGTCTCGCGCGCCACCATCTGCCAGGGCACGAGGTTGCTGTGGTGCTCCATGGGCGTCAGCACGATCTCGTCTCCCGCGCGCAACCGGCGCCGGCCCCATGCCCAGGCAACCAGGTTGAGCGCCTCGGTGGCGTTGCGCAGAAAGACGATCCCGCGTGGATCGCGGGCCCCGATGAAGGCCGCGACCTGCGCCCGCGCGCCCTCGTAGGCCGCCGTCGCCTCCTCGCCCAGGGCGTGAATGGCCCGATGCACGTTGGCGTTGTACCGCAGGTACACACCCTGCTCGGCCTCCAGCACCTCCACGGGCTTCTGAGTCGTGGCGGCATTGTCCAGGTACACCAGCGGCCGGCCGTGCACCCGGCGCTCCAGGATCGGAAAGCGCGCGCGCAAGCTGGAGACGTCCAGCGCCTCACCATGCGCCGTGCTGCCGGCCAACGTGATCGCTCCTTCCAAACCAAACCCCCGGCCAAGCCCCCTCGCCGGGGCGGGGTGGGTCGTCAGATGCCGCGGTCGATCTTGGCGTCCACCAACGCCGCGAGTTCCTGGCGCACCGCCTCCAGGGGCACACGCTCCAGCAGGGGCGCGAAAAAGCCGTGCACGATCAGCCGCTCGGCTTCCCGCACCGGCAGGCCACGCGACTGCATGTAAAACAGTTGCTCCGGGTCCAGCTTGCCGGTGGTCGCCGCATGCCCCGCCTGCAGGTCGTTTTCGTCGATATACAGCGCCGGGATCACGTCGCTGCGCACCCCGTGGCCCAAGTGCAGCGTGTTCTCCTTCTGTTGAGAATCGCTGCCCTTGGCGCCGCGGCGGATGTCCGACGTGCCGCGGTAGACGGCCCGCGCGGTGCCGGCCAGGACACCCTTGGCCAAGAGCAGCCCGTTGGTGTGCGGCCCATGGTGGCGCAGCGTGGCCGCAAGATCCAGATGTTGGCGGCCGCCAGCGAAGAAGGCCAAGAGCGCCAGCGCCTCGGACCCAGCGCCCTCCAGGACGCTGGTGGTACTGGACCGGACGGTGCCGCCGCCGATCTCCCCCAGCAGCCACTGCACGTGCGCGTCCCGACCAAGCATCGCCTGACGCGTCGCATAGACCGCGGCACCCTCACCCCACTGCTGCAATTCGATGAAGCGCAGGTGGGCCCCGTCCCCCAACTCCGCCTCCACCACCGCCGTCACCAGGGCGGGCGGTGCGTCGGCGTCCGGTCCGCCCGCGCAACGCTGCAGTACCGTCACCTCGGCGCCCCGTTCCAACACCACCACCGTGCGGGGGTGGAACTGACCGCCCTCCAGCCGGTACACCACCTCGACCGGTTCGGCCACGACCACACCGGCCGGCACATGGATCAGACAACCGTGATGGGCGGCAAGGTTCCGCGCCTCGTGCCGGCCGGCGCCGGCCGGCACCAGCCGACCCAGATGGCGCTCCACCCGCCCCGGGTCGAGGCGGGAGAGTTCGGCGAGTCCGGCCGCCGACACCCCCTGGGCCCGCGCCGCCTCCGGCAGCCGCACGTCAACCGTGCCGCCGCCGCCAAGGGCGAACCCCGCCGGCTCCAGGCGGGAGGCGTCGGTGCGGTCCCAGTGCGGTGCGTCCAGGGTGGCCTCGACCGCGGCCGCCGTGCGCCTGGAGGTCAAGAGCCAGTCGGGCTCGTCAAGACGGGCGATGTAGGACTCAAGTTCCGCCGTCGTGCTGACCACGGCCTACTGCCCCCCGCCCGGCGCGGCTGCGACCGCTTCGCGGACCCAGTCATAACCGTCGCGCTCGATGCGGTCCACCAGTTCGCGGCCGCCGGAGCGCACGATGCGGCCGGAGACCATCACGTGGACGAAGTCCGGCTGGATGTAGCGCAGGATGCGCTCGTAATGCGTGATGACCAGCACGCCCAGGCCCGGTCCGCGCAACGAGTTGACACCGTTGCTCACGATCTTGATGCTGTCGACGTCCAAACCGGAGTCCGTCTCGTCCAGGATGGCGATGTTCGGTTCCAGCATGGCCATCTGGAGGATCTCGTTGCGCTTGCGCTCACCACCCGAGAAACCCTCGTTGACGTACCGGCGTGCCACGCCCTCGTCCCACTCGAGCAGGGCGATCTTCTCCAGCAGCTTCTTGCGGAACTGCACGAACGGCAACTCCCGCCCGCGGGCCTTGAGCGCGGAGTGGATGAAGTTGGCCACCGTCACCCCGGGAACCTCGGTGGGATACTGGAAAGCGAGGAACAACCCCGCCCTGGCCCGTTCGTCGGCACTCATTTCCAGCACGCTCTTGCCGCCGAGGCGCACATCGCCGCCGGTCACGCTGTACCGCGGGTGCCCCGCCAGCGTGTTGGCCAGCGTGCTCTTGCCCGAGCCGTTCGGCCCCATCAGCGCGTGCACCTCACCCGGACCGATGCGCAGTGTCAGACCCCTCAGGATCTGTTGACCTTCCACTTCCGCCTCCAGGCGGTCGATCTCCAACGCGATGCCTTCCGCCACGCCCTACGCCCCCCGTTTGCCGCCGCGGCCCCGCAGGCCGCCGCCATTATAGGCGCTGCCTTGGAAGGGTGTCAAAAGCTGAGCGGAACACTCGGATATGGCTGGGGGCATCGGAGGCCTTGCCGTGCAGGGGATTCCGCACGCAGGAAGCGACGCGCCCGGGAGGTGCGCCGGCCGCCGCGCCCGAAGTCGCTGGAGGAACCATCCCCGGAGGGAGAAATGGAGCCTTGAACCTGATCGTGGTCGTCTCGGACACCTTCCGCTACGATTACTGTGGCTTCAACGGCAACCCCTGGATCCGGACACCGGACCTCGACCGTTTCGCCGCCGAGTCGGTCGCCTTTGACCACAACTACGTGTCCAGTTTCCCCACCATCCCCATGCGAACCGACTGGTTCACCGGGCGCTATAGCTTCCCGTCGCACGGCTGGCGGGCACTCGACCCTCAGGCACCGGTGCTGGCCCCGATCCTGACCCGCGGCGGCTACCTGACCCAACTCATCATCGACAACCCGCACATGATGCGCGGCACGGCGAACTTCGACCGCGGCTTCGAAGGCCAGTGCTGGCTGCGCGGGCAGGAAGGCGACACCTACCTCACCCGTTTCAACCGCCTGCACGAAGCCATGCCGCCGGAAAAGACCCGGCGCCAGCCGATGCGCCACGGCCACACCCTGCCCGACATCCACCGCACGACCAACATCGACTGGGCATGGGAAGAGGACCGCTTCGCCGCGCGTACCCTGCGCACCGCCAGCCGCTGGCTGGAGGAGAACTACCGCGCCGAGCAATTTCTGCTGTGGGTCGACTGCTTTGACGTGCACGAGCCGTGGGACCCGCCCGAATACTGGGTCGAACGCTACGACCCCGGGTACCGGGGCGCGCCCATGCTGCACCCGAACTACGGCCCCGCCGACGCCTACACGCCGCAGGAACTGGCCAACCTGCGCGCCCACTACGCCGGCGAGGTCAGCATGATCTCGCGCTGGTTCGGCCGGCTACTGCAAAAGCTGGAGGACGTCGGCATCGCCGATCGGACGGCGGTCGTCTTCCTCTCGGACCACGGCATGTTCCTGGGCGAGCACAACCGCACCGGAAAGAGCAATCTCGCGCCGGAGGACAGCCGGCGCTGGCCTCTGTATCAGGAGGTGGCGCACATCCCCATGTTCATGCGCCTGCCCGGGATCGCGCCGCGCCGCGTACCGGCGGTCGTGCAGCCGCCGGACCTGCTGCCGACCCTGTTGGAACTCGCCGGCCAGGCGGCCCCCGCCGGCATCCACGGCCGCTCGCTCCTGCCACTTCTGCGCGGCGAGACGGACCACCACCGGGAGGTGGCCGTCAGCGGTACCCACGGGCCCCGGCCGCTCTTGCGCGTCACCGACGGAAACCACACGTACTATCCCGACGGTGAACAGGGCGCACCGGAATTGTACGACCTGCGCTCCGACCCGGGCGAGTCGAAAAACATCGTCGGCGCACAGGCGGAGACCACGGCGCGCCTGCAGGCCGCGTTGGCATCGTCCCTGGCCACCTGGGCGCCCGCCGCGGCGCCCAAGTCCAGCGGCGGGGCCTGAAGGCGACCGCCCGCACCCGGGGTGACGGGCCGCCGCGGCCATCACCCCGGGCGCCGACCCCGCCACCGCGATCCCGCCGCACCGTCCCAAGTCCAAGAGCGCTGGCCGCTGAGGATGACCAGGTCCGACAGGAAGCCGGCAGCCGGCGCCGAACCGGGCGGCGGCGAAGCGTCCGGCGGAAACCGCGCTCCATGGACCCGGGGTGTGGTGAACGGCGACGGCCGGGCCACCGGGCGCGGGAACGGGGATGGTCGGCGCATGGAACAGGGAGCGGGAGCCCGGCCCGGCCAGAAGGGGCTCCGGTCAGCTACGCCTCTGGACTGGGAGGCGTGGGCGGCCCTGGATGCGCAGATCCGCGCTGGCTGGCTGCAAGGGCGCACCGAGGCCATGGAGGCACAGATCCGCCAGGATCCCCAGGGCAACCTGTTGTTCCTGCCCCGCCCCTATATCACCCCGGGCGGTTCACCCACCGCCCCTGCTGCCGCCGAAAGCGATGTCTTCCGCGAGATGTATAACTGGGACACATACTTCATCAACCGCGGCCTGCTGGCGCATGACCTCACAGAACCGGTGCGGGACCATATCCTGAACTATCTCTTCATGATCGACCGCTTCGGATACATGCCCAACGGAAACCGGACCCCGCTGTCGACGCGGTCCCAGATCCCCGTCTTCCCGGACAGCATCTGGCGATACTTCCAAGCCACGGGCGACCGCGAGCTACTGGCGGCGGCGTATCCCCGACTGCGCCGCGAGTTCTTCGAGTACTGGCTCTCGCCACCGCACCAGACGGCGATCGGCCTGAGTACGAACATCGACCCGGCAGACCCCCTCCTGCCCCCGGAGTTGTCCGCCGAGGCGGAAGCCCTGGACTGGACACCGATCTACGGTGGCGACATCCGGCGCTGCGTACCGCTGATCACCAACTGCGCCCTCGTCTCGTACGCCGCCACGGTGGCGGACATGGCGCAGGCGTTGGGGGACGCCCCTGGAGCCGAAGCGATGCGCAAGGAGGCCGGGTCGCGCGCCAGGCGCATCCGCGACCTTCAGTGGGACGGCGCCCGCGGACTGTTTTGCGAGTATGACGCCGTGGCCGGCCAGAAGCTGCCGTACGTGTCCGACGGCGCCTTCTGGCCCCTCTGGGCCGGGGTCGCCACGGCCGAGCAGGCTGCCGAGTCGGTGCGGTCGCTGCAGGTCCTGCGCGCACCGTGGGGGATCACCGCGACCGACCGCGCCTACCCCGATCCGCACCGCCCCGGTCTGCTGGCCGAAGGCGCCCTGCAGTGGATGTATCCGGCCGGTTGGCCACCGTCGCAGTGGATCGCCTGCGAAGGGCTCGACCGCTACGGCCACCACGCGGAGGCCGAACAGGTCGCGGCTTCGTTCCTGCACCTGGTGCTGTCGGTCCACAAGCGCACCGGCCGGCTCTGGGAGAAATACAACGTCGTCGACGCCGGCCTTGAGCTTCCCAACGCCCGCTATGGCGTGATGCCCATGCAGGGCTGGACGGCGGCCTGCGTCGCGGTTCTCGGCCGCCGCCTGCTCGCGAGCCCCGCGGCGGGCCAGGCTCCACACTGAGCCCGCCCGCCGCCTTGGGCCGCCTCCAGGCACATCCCGGCACTCAGAGGCCGAGGCGTTGGGCCTGTTCGGGAGGGGCGCCGACTTCAAGCAGCCAGCGGCGCAGGCCGTCTTCCAACCGCCGCAGATCCCCCGGCCGTTCGGCGCTCAGGTCGCGCGACTCCGACGCATCCAGCAGCACGCTGTTGCACGGGCCGCGCACCCAGTCGACCGGGTAGCGGGCCAACGCCGGGGCGGACCACGGCTCCGGGGCGCCCAGCCCGCGCGGGCGCATGAACTGTGGCGGTTCCGCCCCGTACCAGTACAGCGGGGTGTTCGCCTCCGCCGGCGGCCAGCGGTGCAGCACCAGTTCCCCGTCGGTGACCTGGATGGCCTCGCCGAACTTCGCATAGCAGGCGAAGGGACGCGGCTCGCCGGGGCCGCCACGCAAAAGCGGCAGCAGGCTCTTGCCGTGGCACTGCCAGCCCTGGGGTAGCGGCACCCCCATCGCCTCAAGCACCGTCGGATAGAGGTCGACCGTCTGGGTCAACGCGTCCAGGCGCGCCCCAGAACCCCGTGCCTCGGGATGGTAGGCGAGCAGGGGCACGTGCGCCAGGTCGCGGTAGAGGTTGCTGTCCCCATGCGAGGAGGAGGGCTTGCCGATCATACCGTGTTCCCCGAACAGGTGGCCGTGGTCCGTCGTCACGAGCAGCACGGTGTCCTCCATCCGCCCCAGCCGCTCCAGGGTGTCCACCATCCGGCCGAGCCAGGCGTCGACCAGCCCCACCTCGCCAGCGTAAAGACGCCGGATCGAAGCAAGTTCCGCCGGTGTGTAGCGGTCCGCCCGGCCGTAGATCGGCCAGGCGACCGCGGTCGGGTCGTCGGGGGCCGGCGCACCGGCGCGCTGCCGCCACTGGGCGGGCGGGTCGAACGGCTCGTGGGGATCGAAGCAGTCGACCAGCAGGAAAAAGGGGCTCGGTGCCGCGCCACCGGCGTTCTCGTCCAACCACCTGGCCGCGGCGCCCAGGGTCTGCGCCGCGAAGGTGTCCTCCTCGCGCCGCCACTCCAGGCCCTGGCGCCAGCGGGCCGTATTGCGCCAATACCGTTCCCAGCGACGGTGCAACTTGCGCTCCCGCTCCTGCGGCCAGGGCGATTCGAGCGGCGGCACCGCCCAGCGGTCGTCCTCCTGGCCGCGCAGGAACTCCCAGCCGTCAAACCCGAAGTAGTAGTTGCCCGAGCCCGGCTGGAACAGGTGGTAGTGGTCGGTGATCAGGGCCGTACGCACCCCGGCCGCCGACAGCACCGAGGGCAGGTCGCGGTCGGTGCTTTCCAACTGCCCCCAGCCCCGCCACGGGAACTCATACCGCCCGGTCCACAGGTCGCGGCGCGCCGGCATGCAGGGGTATGACCCGAGGAAGTAGCGGTCGAAGGTCACCCCCAACCGCGCCAGACGGTCGAAGGTGGGGGTGGGAAGTGGCGCCGCGGGCCCGGCGTACGGGGTGAGGTGGTCGCGGCGCAGGGTATCGATCAGGACCAGAACGACGTTCAACACCTTTCCCCCTTCAGACCAGGTTGCTGCCCTCCCAGCGTTCGCCAGCGGCTGCGCGCTGGCGCCGGATCTCGCGCAGACCTCCGGGTGTGGCGGCAAAACCTCGGCCCGGCCGGTGCAGGTAGTGGGCCGGCAGCGGCTCCCCGAGCAGACCCTCGAGCTGCGCGAGCTTGGCCGCCACGATCTGCGGGTGGTCGGCTGCGATGTTGTGCTCCTCTGCCGGGTCCGCCTCCAGGTCGTAGAGGCGCTTTTCCACCGACGGGTCCAGGGTGTGGACGATCAGGCTGTGGTGGCGGTCGCGCACGCAGGCCCACGCCTCCCAGCCGATGACGATGTGGTCGCGCGCCGGTTGTGCCGCGCGGCCGACCGGCCAGACGTCGCGGCCGTCCAGCGGCCGGTGGGGCACGTCCAGCAGCCCGAGCAGGGTCGGCACCAGGTCGTGGTTTTGCACGAAGCCGCCGACGTCCAGGCGGCCGCGGCGGTCCGGGTGGCGGATCATCCAGTTGATCTGCGTGTTGTACGGGTGGGGACGCGCGCCGGACTTACCGAACTGCCCCTTGTCCCAGAGTTCCGTGCCGTGGTCGGACAACACCACCACCACGGTGTCGCGCAACGCTCCGGCCTTCGCGATCCGGTCGAAGAAGCGGCCGAACCGCTCATCGGTGAATGTGACGTAGCCCTGATACAGCGCCTTGGTCCGCGCGATGTCGGCCGGATCCGGCTCCGGGCGGTTCGCGCCGCGGTTGAGCATCTGCGGCACGATGTGGTCGGATCGGCCCTCGCCGGGATGGTAGGCGTCGGCAAAGCGCGTGGGCGGATCCCAGAACTCGTGCGGAGTGAAGGAATCCACCCACAGGAAGTATGGGCTGTTGCCCTGGTTGCCCTCCACCCACTCCGCCGCCGAGTCGAGGACCCTGGCCGCGAAGTAGTCCTCGTCGCGGCTGCGGTCACGGGTCTGGTAGAGGTAGGAGGCTGGGCCGATCCTGCGGCCGGCGAAGGCCGACCGCTCGCCCAGCGAGTCCGTCGCCAGGGTGCGCGTGTCCCCCTCCTGGCCACGGATGAAGTCCCAGGAGACAAAGCCCCGCGTGAAGTTCATCGACGGCTTGAACAGATGCCAGACGTCGCTCACCAGTCCGGTCGCGTATCCACGCCCGTACAGATACTCCGACAGGGTGGTTTGCGACTCGGGCACGGCGTGCCAGCCGAGCAGGTTGGGCTGGCTGCCGCGGTCGCCGATGTTGTGGCGCCAGGGGTAGCTGCGCATACCGGTATGCGCGGCGCGGCGGAAGGGGATGGTCGGCAGTCCCTCACCCCAGGCGTTGGTGAACACCACCGCATCCTCGGCGAAGCGATCGAAATTGGGCGTGCGCGCCAGATCCGCCGCCAGGGCGTCGCGCCGCAGGGTATCGAAACAAAGGACGATCAGGTTCAGTCTGGGACCGGGCATGCCAAGCCGCTCCTTTCGGCGGTCCACCGCCGGGCACGCAGACGTGCTATAACACCGCGTTCGCTGCGTGGGGCCGGGTTCCTTGTCGCCGCGTCGCACCGCGCGACGGCTTGGTCGCCCTCCGGCGCCATGCGCTGCGTCCGCGGTCACGGGCGGCGCCGGCGTGCGGCGGGTCGGTGGGGACGCGCGCCACGACGCACCGCAGCCAATCCGTGCCGCGCCATGCGCAACCAGGCCGCTTCCGGCGGCCGGGCGCTGTAGCGGGCGAGTTCGTAGGCCCGCGTCAGTTGCGCCACATCCGGCCCGACCCCGCCCTGCTCCAGCAACCGCCGCTCGAAGGCCCGCGGACTGACGTGCGGCAGGCGTGCCCTTCCCTCAGCCGCCATCGCCCGCAGGAAGCGCCGGTAGGCCGCCCGCACCGCGCCGCGCAGGCCGACGATCTCCCAGAGGCGGGCCCGCGGGGGACCGGCCCCGGCCAGGCGTGAGCCCCGCGGCGCGTCGTCCACCCACCCGGCGTGCCGGCCGGAACGCGCCGGCCGGCGCCAGAAGGCCAACAGGGCGCGCAACACCGACCACAACCGCTCCCACAGCCGCCGGCCCACCCAGCCGGGGTAACACACGGCGAGCAGCGTCCAGGTCAGCGCCGCGAGCGCGACGATCACCGCCAGCGGCACCAGCAGCAGCGTCCAGAAGCCGCCGGACAGACCGCCCGCCACGAAAGCGTTACCGGCTACCGCCACCCCGCGGGATTCGGGGATCCCGGCCGGCAGGGGCGGCAGCCCGACCGCGTCGGCGATGCGCTGCATCCACGCGCCCCCCAGATGGAACTGGACCGATCCGGCCACACCGACCACCCACGCCATCAGGGCGGGCAGCGGCGCCCGCGCCGGAAGCGGCGGGACAAGCGCCGCCAGGGATGCCCCCAGTAGGAAGGCCAGCCCCCCGGCCCAATAGGCGCGCGCCTGGCCGGGCGCCACCGTCCGCGCGCGCCGCGACCACTCGGCGCGCAACTCGACGAGGTTCGCACCGGCCAGGAGCAGGCCGCCGCCGAAGACCGTCCCGACCAGCCCGAGCCGGGCCGGAGCAACCGGCCCGGCGGCGGCCGCAGCCAGGGCGGCGACCAGCCAGCACTCCGCCACGAGCATCCAGGCGGCCTGGCGCGGTCGCGCCACCGTCGCCGCCTCCGGTGGGGGCTCCGGTTCCCGCGGCCGCCCGCCGCCCAGCGCGGGCACGGCGTGCGAAGCCGCCAGCGCGGCGAAAACCGGCGACGACGGATGGCGGCCCGCCGCCACCACGGCCAGTTCGCCGGCGCGCTGCGCCCAACCGAGCAGACAGGCGATCAGTAGCCAGGGCGCGGCGAAATGGACGTGCAGCCCGGCCGGATCGCACACCACGGCCCCGAGTACGGCGAGCGCGATACCGATCAGCCGCCGGCCGCCCCCTGCCCCGTCCGACCCACCACCCGCCGCATCCGCGCCGGCCATGCCCCAGAGGCCGCAAAACGCACCCGCCGCCAGTAGGCGCGGCGGCGGCGGCAGCGTCCCCGGCCCGACGCCGCGCCAGGCAGCCAGCACCACCAGCAGGAGACCGGCGACGCAGCCAAGCACCCCGGCAGGCGCCCAACCGTCACCGGCGCGCCAGGGGCGCCCCCGGCGACCCGCGTGGTCAGACGAACTCGAATCCCCCACGCCAGGACACCTCCCAGGTGCGCAACACGCCGCCTGCCACGCGCTCCAGCGGCGGCCCCTCGCGCCGCTCCAGACACAGAAGCGAGACGGAGCGCCCGCCCCGCGCCTGCCACAGGGCGGCACGGCGGCGTAACGCGGGCGGATCCCAGGGCAGGATCCATAGCACCTGCGCCCCCCAGGGCAGGCGCGGCGCCAGGCGGTCGACCAGTTGGTCAAATTCCATGCCGGCCTGGACCGTCACGCCCGCCAAGAGGGAAAGCACCCGCCGCCGGCCCTGCCACCCCGCCTGCGGCGGCAGCCAGAGTACCCGAGCCGGGGCGTCCGGCTCGGAGGCCCCCCGCACGGCGGTGCCGGCCCAGACGCCAAGCCCGACCGGCTGTTCGTTCAACCCCTCCCGCATCAGCAACGAGGCGGCCAGCGAAAGCGCCCGCTCCGGTCCGGCATCGCGGTCCGCCCAGGCCGAAGGGCACAGATCCAACAGCACGCAGAGCACCCGCTCGCGCACCGGCGGGTGCTCCCGCACCCAGAGGCCGTCGTGCCGGGCGCTCGCGCGCCAGGCGATGCGCCGCCAGGGATCGCCCTGGCGGTACGGGCGCAGGCCGGTGGGTAGATCGTCTTCGAAGGGGCTCGCACGGTCGAGCCGGGGCCCCTGGGGCAGGCGCGGCGTCCCGGACGGGAGGGACAGCGGCCAGACGCGTGGGTACACGACCAACGTGCACGTGGGCGCGACGCGGCGGGCATCCTGAGACAGCCCGAACCAGTCGCCGCCGCGCAGGTCCAGACCGCCCAAGACGTAGACGCCGCGGCGGGCCGCCAGCCAGCGGGCCTCCAGGCGCAGGCGCGCCCGCCCGGGAAGTCCGCGGGCCTCCGCCAGCCCTCCGGTCAGGCCGTCCGGCGCCCGCGCCTCGACGACCAGCCAGGCCAGCGGCCAACTGCAGGGGTTGTGCAGCTCCAGCCCCAGGGCCACGCGCTCTCCGGCAAAGACATGGGTCCGGCGCAAACGCGTCCCGACCCGCAACCGGCCGAACACGGATCCGGTCGCGGCCCGGCCGAGGCACCAGAGCCCCAAGGCGGCCAGCAGCCACGGCCCCGCGGCGCGCGGGTCCAACGCCGCCGCCATCCCCGCCAGGATGGCGATCAACGCGCGGTGGTCCAGGCGCCACCGGCCGCGTAGCGACAACTGCCCGGCCCGTTCCGCCTGCCGCAGTCCGCCCATTGGTCCGCTGCTCATCACCCATACATCCCCGTGGCCACCGCGAAGGACTGGGCACCCCCATTTCACCCTGCCCAGTCCCGCCGCCTCCTGGAGCGAACGCTCTGCTCCCAAGAAAACCGCCCGCGCGGCGAGCGAGGGGATGGCACGGGGGTGGGGACCGCCGTGCCCGCCGGCCACGCCGCGGCGCGCCGGTTCAGGCCGGGTGCGCACGGCACCGCCTGGCACGGGCGCATGCGGCTGCGCCCGCAGGGACCGCCGTGATCAGGTCCGGTCGGCCCCCCGACCGCACCATCCCGGTCCATCCGGACCATCACGGCAGGACCGCCCAGCCCCGAGAGGACGGCCCGTCAGAACGCAGTGTGCGGCGGAGCCCGGGGCTACCCTGATCACCGAGGTGAGCCTCGATGACGGAGCAGCAGGGTTCGAGCGGGAAGCGTGGGTCGGTCAGCCGGTCACTGATGGCGGGTGTTGCTACCGGCCTCGGCCTGGCGGTGGCCGCATCGGCTGTGGCGGCGACCGTCGTATACGCCGCGGGCGGACCGCTGACCGTCAAGCCCGCACCGGCCAAGGCGGCCGCCCAGTCCGGGGCGCCGACCACCACGCATCTGTACCTGACGATCGAGAGCGGCCGCATGCTCGGCAAGCCCGGCTGGCCGCAGTACGTGCCGGCCAACTTCACGGTACCGGCCCACTCCAAGGTGATCGTGACCATCCGTAACTTCGACGGCGGCGCGGCCACCATCCCCGCTCCGTATCTGAAGGTCCAGGGTACGTCCAGCGGCAGCGAGCAGGTCCTCTCGGCCAAGCCGGGCGCCAAGCCGCAGACGGTGACCCAGTTACCGGCCGGCGGCGCCTCGCACACCCTGACCGTCGGCCAGTTGCACCTGAACGTGCCGGTGCCCCCGGCCAGCACGGTCACCTTCAGCTTCCACACCGGGGCGCCTGGCACGTATGCCTGGCAATGCTTCGCCCCGTGCGGCACCGGCAAGACGGGCTGGAGCGGGCCCATGTCCGACAACGGCTTCATGCGTGGGACCATGACGGTCGCCTGATCCCCGGTCACACGTGACGGCGCGGGGGCGGCCCCTCCGGATGGAGGGACCGCCCCCGCGCGATGTCCAAGCCCCGCCTCCGCACCCCCCCGCCGGGGCCCATCTGGATCGCCGTGCTACACTCTGGCGCACGATCGGACCTCTCCTGGGGGTGGCGCCGTGCAAGAAACCGCCGACGGTTGCCACTCGCGCCGCACCCTCGCCGGACCCGGAAGTGGCCGGTACGTCGAACGCCGCTCGCAGTTTTTCGCCTACGCCACCCCGATCGCCGCCGCACCCGAGCTTGCCGCCTGGCTCGCCGGGCTGCGCCGCACCCACCACGACGCCCGCCACCTGCCGCACGCCTGGGTCGCGGCCGACGGCGCCGAACGCCACAGCGACGACGGCGAGCCGGCGGGCACGGGAGGACGGCCCTGCCAGGCGGCCCTGGCCGCAGGCGGATTGCGCGCCGCGGCCGTGGCGGTGGCGCGGCTCTACGGCGGGGTGCCTCTGGGAGCGGCCAACCTCGGCCGCGCCTACGGCCAAGCCGCCAAGTCGGCGGTCTCCGCCGCGGGCGTCCTGGAACAGCGCCGCTTCCGCCGGCTCCACCTGCGCCTGCCATACCCGCTTGTGCCGCTGGCCGAACGCTGGCTGCCCACCGTAGCGGCAGCAGACATCCGCCGCACGTTCGGGGCCGAAGCCGGAATCACCGCCTGGATCCCCGAAGGAGCCTTGGACGACCTGCCCCCGGCCCTCCGGCCGGGCCACCGGGTGGACGAGGCCGTGGATTGGCGCTGAACTGAGCCGATCTACTCAATCCGGCCGCCGCTGGCGGTTCGCCTCAAGCCCGCGGCCGACCTCGCCGGCGGCGCCGGCCGCCCGCTCGGCCTCCGCTGGCGGAATCGGATGGGCGCTGTAACGGGCATACTCATAGAGTTGAGTCAACTCGGCCACGGCCGGCTCGCTACCCAGCGCCCGCCGCGCGAGTTCCGGCTCGAAGCGCCGCGGACTGGCCGACAACGGCCGCACCAGTCCGTGGGCCCGGGCCTGTGTCAGCACACGACGGTAGGCCAGGCGCACCCTCCGGCGCGGATCCGCCCACCAGGCCAGAAATCCGGGCTCCGCCACAGCCCTGGCGCCGGCCAGGCCCCGCGCCTGCGGGCCGGAGGCTCCACCCCGCATAGCGGCCCGCCCCCCCGACCACCAGGGCGCCCACTGCCACAGGACCGAGACCAGGGCCGCCAACGCTTGGCGCAGGGCCTCCCACAGGTCCGAGAGCACCTCCCACAGGGCCAGACGGCCGCCGCCTCCCCGGCCGTGGCGCAGCCACTCGATCCCCAGACGTACCAGGGCATAGACGACGATCAGCGCCACCAGTCCGACCACCACGTAGGCGCCGAGCGCGAGCGCCGCCCCGCCGAATCCCGCCGGGCCCTGGGTCGGCCCGGCTGGACCCGGGGCCAGATGCGCCCCACCCATGGCACTCCCGCCCACCCGCGCGGCCGCGTGCGGCAGCAGAGCCACGACCGCGCCGACGTCGGCCCGCCGAACCCCGGCGAGGGAGGGATAGGCTGGCAGCACGGCCGCGGCCGCGACACAGGCGGCGACCGCCACGAACCCGAACGCCGCCGACCGCGAGGCAAAGTCCATGGCGACCACCGCCCCGTCGACCGCCGCCCGGCGGGCCAGCCAGCGGCGCATGCCCTGGGCCAGCAGCAGCAACCCACAACCAACCGCGGCCACCATGCCGATCCCGGCCAACAGTGCCGGAGCGCGCCCCCCTGCACCGCCCAACCCCGCCGCGACGACCGCCAGGGCACCCAGCGCGACAAAGACCCCGCCCACCGTTCCCTGAACCTGCTCGGCGATGCTCGGTTGGGGCCGGTCGCGGCGGACCGGGGCCAGGACCTCGCCGCCATTCTGCCCATCGGCGCGCGGAACCGGAGGCGGCAGCGGGGCTAGGCCCCGCCACAACTGGCCGACCTGCCACCACAGGCCCCAGACGCAGAGGCCGGCCAACCCGAGGTCCACCGCCGCCTTCGTTCGATACGCCGTGAAGGGCACCAGCAAGCCCAAGGCCAGGATCAGGCCCACATAGGCAAACTCTCCGTCCCCTCCGCCCTCGGGCCGGCCCCAGGCGGCCAGGCAGCGGCCGAGCACCGCCACCAGCAACGCCGCGGCCAGGACCGGGTATGGTGGCGCGGAGGCGCCAAGCCGCGCCCAGGCGGAGGCCACCAGCAGGGCGGCCCCCGCGCCCATGCCGGCGACCAGCAGGGCAGCCCCCGCCACCGTGGATCCGGCATCTCGCCGCGCGCGCGGCCGCAGACGGATCACCCCCATGCGACATCCCCCTCAAGGGTGACCGACAGCACCTGCACCCCGGCGCACGGAGGCAGGGCGCGCAGATCGAACCCCAATAGCACGACCGGATGCCGGCGCCGAGCGATGGCGGCCGCCGCCCCCCAGACCCCTTCGTCGTGGCCGGAGGTCAGTACGACCAAGCCCTCCCCGGGGGAGAGCTGCAAGCCATGCCGCCCGAGGAGTTGCGCCAACCCCGGACCGGGCGCCGGGTGCAGTTCCGCCAGCACCTCCAGCAGGCGGCGGCGGTGGAGCACCCCCGACGCCGGGGGCACCCGCAGCAGCCGGGCCGTGTCCTCCAGCACCCCGCGGCCGTCGGCGACATAGCGCACCGTGCGCGCGAAGGCCAGCAGCCCGACCGGCTGCGGCCCATCCGGCGGCGCCCAGGCATACGACGCCGCCACCGAGAGGGCCCGTTCCAGGCAGCGTGTCCCCACAGGGCCGCGCCAGGCCGCCGGGTCCATGTCCAGCACCAACGTGCGGCTGCGCTCGCGCACCCGGGGAAATTCCCGTACCTGCAGCAGACCGGTGCGAGCGGTCGCCTTCCACGCCAGCCAGCGCATGGGGTCCCCCGGCTGGTAGTCCCGTAGGCCCAGCACCAATTCCTCGCGGAAGGGGCTGTCGGGCTGCCGCCGCGGCCCGGCCGGGACCACGGGTCGGCCGGGCAGGGGCGGCAGGGGGTGGACCGCGGGATACACCGTCACCCACAGCGGCAGGTCCATCCGCCCGTCGATACTGCACAGCCCGAACCAGTCTCCGAGCGTGAAGTCCACCCGGCCGATGCGGTAGCGGCCGCGACGCGTCGGGGTGAACGTGAAACGGAAGGAGGTCGTCCCCACGGGAGCCACCGTCCCGCAGGCCTGAAAGCTCGCGCCCGCTTCCAGATGCACCGGCAGGCGCTCGCGCAGCCACAGCCAGGGCACCGGTAGCCGGCTGCCGTTGACCAGCGCGATCTCGACCTCGACCGACTCGCCCGGGGCGACGTGCGTTGCCGAGAGGCGCTGGCGCAGCGCCAGCGCCCGCCCCACCCGGCCGACCAACCACCAGACCGACAGCCAGAGCAGGGCCATGGTGTAAACAGCGAGGGTGACCGGCCAGGTGTGGACCAGCAAGGCCGCCACGGCCAGCACGACCAGGGCCGCGGCCCACGGGATGCGCAACCGCCCCGCCCCTCCCGACCACCGCGACCGGCCTCCCGCCCGCGACGTCCCCCGTCCATCGGCGGGCTTCTCGGCGCGGCACGCGGGGCCCTGCCGCACCAGTGCCGGCGGCGGGGCGCGACCGCAGCATGGCCGGTGCCTTGGCCTGTTCTGGCAGGGCCGGGGGATCGACGGGACGGTGCTGGAGGGGACCGGCCCTGCGCGACCGGCGTGGTTCGCTGCGGTGCCGGAGTGCCCGGCGCCTGAAACACGCCCCCGAGCAACGCAAAAGCCCCGCCCCGGTCTACCCGGAGGCGGGGCGGCGTTCTTTCGGTCTTGCATGGTGCGCCCGGCAGGATTTGAACCTGCGCAAACCAGGCTCCGGAGGCCTGTGCTCTATCCGGGCTGAGCTACGGGCGCGCCCGACACGAACAGGCACAGCATAGCACGCTCCGGGGAACCCGTCAAAGCGCCTCGGCGGGCGGCGGCTCCCGCGGCGCGTTCCGCGATGGCGCACGATTCTCCACGACAGCCGGACCGCGGCTGTGGCAGACTGCGCCCGTCCGGTCCAAAATCGGCACGGCTACGGGCCGAAAGGCGGCGACGCGTGGATGGACACGCGGTCACATCTGGACCCCGTGGAGCGGATCTACGACGCGCGGACCCGCGGCGTCTGCCTGATCGGCACGGCCGCCGGGGCCCGCATGCACCTGCACGCGGGCTGCTGGGTGACGCCCGTGGCGGGGGCGCCCCCCAGGGTACTGGTGGCCTTCCCAAAGGAGTTCGAGGGCGCCGACTTGGCGCGCCGGGGCGGCGCCTTCTCCGTCAGCCTGCCGGCCCGCGACCAAAAGGACCTCAACGCCGCGCTTTTCGCCGGGCGTCACTCCCTGGACGCCCTCGGGCGTGAACGCTTCCTGCGCGCACCGAGCGGCTGCCCGGTCCTGCGCGACGGCGTCGGCTACCTCGACTGCCAGGCCGACGAATTCGTCGATCTGGGCGATTTCCTGCTGGCCGTCGGCGATCTGCGGGCCGCCGCCACGCTACACCCGGAAAAGGAAGCCCTGACGGTCAACGAGATCCAGCAGGAAGCCCGATCGGACGCCCGCGCGGTCCTGCCCCTGGCCGCCTTCGAGGACGACGGCGCGGGGCTGGCGCCGGCCCCGGTGGACGGTGCGGACGCGGGGGCGCTACTGGCGGTACACGGACACCGTCCCTGGGGGCGCTTCCTGGTCTCCGCCGCCTGGGAGGGCCGCGCCCATCTCCACGTCAACGCCTGGGCCATCCAGTGCTCGCACGAGCCCCCGCGCCTCTTGGTCTGCATCGACCGCCGCTCACCCGCCGCGGACCTGGTGGGGGCCTCCGGCCGGTTCGCCCTCTCGCTGCTCGCCACGGATCAGTGGTCGCTGGCCGAGACGCTGCAGGCCCGCGCCGCCACACCGCAAACGCTTGAGGCCCTGGCCGCACTGGCCGGCACGCTGGGCGTCTACCTGCGCCAGGTGGGCGGCCTGCCCGTTCTGGAGGACGCCGTCGCCCATTTCGTCTGCCGGTCGGAAGGCACGTTCGGGAGCGGCGCGAACCACGTCGGCTTCTACGGCCCGGTGGTCGCCTGCGATTGGGGCCGGCACCCGGCGGACCACCCGCCGGGATGATCGGACGCGCGCCCGCCCGTCGGCCCGGCGCGCGCCGACTCAGGCGGCCCCGCCGCCACCCCGCCAGGGCCGCAGCCGCTGCGCCGGCGCCCCGAGGTGGTAGTGCTGCACCGGTTCCTCAAACCAGGCGCAGCCGAGTTCCTGCAGCACCCGGCCGACCCGGATCGCCCCCTGCACGCTGTATGCGTTGTTGGCGTCGAAGGCCAGGGGAAAGCCGTCTCCCAGCAGGCGGCGCGCCGCCCGGATGCCCGCGATGTCCCCCGGGATGTCCGCGTCGCGGAGGTGGCGGTCGGCGTCCAGGCGCACCTTCACCAGGGATGGTCCGAGGGCCAAGCGCGCCTCCACCACGCGGCAGACCTCGTCCGGCGTGCGGCGCGCGTTGCCGCCGACCGAGGCGTAGCAGGGCAGGTCCAGGCGCCAGGCTCCGCCCAGGAGACGGTGCAGCGGCTGGTCCAGGATCCGGCCGGTCGGGTCCCTGAGCGCCATGTCGACGGCGACCAGCGCCGGGGCCAAGGCGCGGTCCGGTCCGAGCTTGATGCGGCGGTGCGCCAAGCGGGTCTGCACCACCCGCTGCGCCAGCGGATCGGCCCCCACCAGTTCAGGCGCCATCCCGGCCAGGATGCGCGCGCGGGGTGGGGCCGGGCCCGTCCGGGCGGGACGGTCACCGCCGGCGCGCGGGCGGTGAGCGGCGCAGAAACACGGCGCGCACCTCGTCGACGGTCACCATGCCGCGCTCGACCACTTCCAGCACTTGCGGCAGGAAGGCGTCGATGCGGTCGGGCGCGTCGATGATCTCGACGACGACCGGCAGGTCCACCGAGAGGGAAAACGGATGCAGCGAGTGGACCCGGCTGTGCGCGCCGTAACCCTCCACCCCGTGCACCACCGTGGCGCCGGCCATACCCTGCTCCCGGGCACGCCGCACGATCTCGTGAACCGTGCTGTGGCCGCGCCACCGCTGGCGCTCCCCCGTATAGATGCGCAGACGGCGAGCGGCCTGCTCCTGCATCGCGCCCACGCCCCTTCCGTGACCCGCCAGGTGCCGCCGGCGGGCGAAGCTTCCCGCGACACACTTCCAGCATACTTCGATCCCAGACTGGACGCTTCTCGCAGCGCGGCCTCAGCCGGATCCGGCCGCGCCACCGTCCGGCCGGGACGGGTGGCCGTCGGCCACGACGCGCACCTCCTCCAGCGTCACAAGGCCCTGGGACACCATGCGCTCGAGTTCGGGCAGGAAGGGGGCGATCTTCTCCTTCGCATCGACGATCTCGACGATCAGCGGCAGGTCGGCCTCCGTTTCCAGCAAGGTGGCGGCATGCACCCGCCCGTCGGCACCGAACCCCTCGAAGCCTCGCACAACCGTGGCGCCCGCCAGACCGGCGGCGCGGGCCCGCCGGACGATCTGCCCGGCCAGCGGCTCGCCCTCCCAGCGGTCACTCTCGCGCACGTAGATCCGCAACCGCTCCGCCCTGCCGGTCACGAAACCACCTCCCCACGCCGCGCACCGCGGTTCAGCGCGCGGTGTCCGCCGCTGTTCCGGAAAGCAGCCACCGCGCCCCCGCCATGCCTGCGGCCGCCATCACCAACCCGCCCGCCAGGCTGGCCACCAGATAGAGCGCGGCCAGTCCGGGATCCCCGTGGCGGCCGAGCAGCATCACGCCCTCCTGCCAGGTCGAGAACGTGGTGTAGGCCCCAAGGAAGCCGGTCGTCACGCCCAGGCGCAGTTCGGGCGACCACTGGGCCTCCAGGGCATACGTCTGAAGAAAACCCAGGGCAAGGCAGCCGCTGAGGTTGACCACGAAAATGCCGACGGGAAACGCCGCGTGCGGGGCCAGGGCACCGGATAGCCGCCAGCGCGCCACCGCACCGATCGCCCCCCCGATCCAGATGAACAAATGACGCCGCATCCGCGCCCTCCCCCACACTCAGAATCCGAGCCGCGCCGCCAGCCACCAACCGAACCCCACGGCCAGGAGACCGGCCAGCGTGCTGCCCGCCACATAGAGCCCCGCGGCAAGCGGCGCCTGCTCCAGCAGCAGGAGCGTCTCGACGGTGAAGGTCGAGAAGGTCGTGAACGCCCCGATGAAGCCGATCATCACGTCGCGCACGATGAACGGCCCCCAGGCGGGAACGGCGGCGGCCAGGCTGCCGGCCAGCGCCACCAGGATACAGCCCAGAACGTTGATCGCCAGCGTGCCCCAGGGAAACTCCACCGAGTGCCGGCGCAGGGCCAGGCCGAGCAGGTAGCGGCTCCAGGCACCCAAGGCGCCGGCTCCAAGCACCCCGAAGACCGCCATCCCCCGCCCCCTCCGCATCGGCCCCCCGTGGGGCGGGCCCGGGGCGCCCGACCGCCAACCAAACAAAAACCCCTGGGGGCCAAGCCCTCCAGGAGTTATCAGCCGCATGGGCGGTTCGAGGCGCCAGCGCCTCCGGCGAACCCCATCGCCGTCGGGTGTCCGGGACCCACCCTGAGGCATCTTACGCCGGCCGGCCCGAGCCGTCAACGACGCGGCGGGTGCCGTCGGCGCTCACCCCGCCGCGGGCGCGGCCGCTTTGGGTCCAGACGTACCTGGGGCAGTCGCGGCCTTCGCCGGCTTAGACGCCGACGCCGTCGTGGAAGACGATGCGCTTGAGGAGACAGAAGCGGTGGGGGACTTGACCGCCACCACCGGCCTGGCCGACCCCGGGGACCCGACCGCCGCCTTGGGCTTGGCCGGTGCCGGGGGCGTGCCCCACCACGGCGGATAGTGCCGCCGCAGTCCAAACCACTTCTGGATGATGGGGGGCACGATCGCCGAGGCCCTGCCGGCCTTCCACATGGCGCGGTCCAGGCCGAAGTAGTAGTCGTAGACCTCACGGGCCACCGGGGCGCCGCTGCCGAACCCCTCGTTGGCGTGCTGCGCGAAGACAATGACGGCGATCTGCGGGTGGTGCGCCGGTGCGTACGAGATCCACCAACCGTCATTACCCTTGGTACCACCCACCTGCGCGGTTCCCGTCTTGCCCGCCACCGTGATCGCGTGACCGAGATACTGTTGGGTGAGTTGGCTGAACTGGTAGAAGGGCCAGTAGGCCGTGCCGAAATCGGAGACCATGCCATGCCCGTACCAGGAGGGATGGATCTCGGTCACCGCGTTCATCGAGCGCTGCACCGCCGCCAGCACCCCCGGGGCAAGCGCGATGTGGCGGCGCACCTTGGGACCCTGCCGCCAGACGACCCGCCCGCCCGGCGACACCACCTTGGATACCAGGTAGGGCCGCAGCAGCCTGCCCCCGTTGGCGACGGCGGCGACGTAGTCGGCCATCTCCAACGGGTTGAGGGTGGTCAACCCCTGGCCGATCGACGTCTGCATCGTCAACGCGGTCGTCCAGGACTCATTTTGCAGGCTGAGCGCGAGGGCCGGCGAGGACACGTAGCCGGGCGTCTCCCCATACAGGTCCGTCTGCCCGGTCAACTGCCCCAGGCCGAACTGTGCCGCCACCCGGTCGATGGCGGCGATTCCCGTATGGGCTCCGGCGACATAGAAGTACGTGTCGCACGACTGCGCCATCGCCTCGCGCAGCGTCAGATTGCCGTCCCAGGTCGGAATCCAGTTATGCAAGAAGGTGTTGCCGACCCGCAGTGTCGGCGGGCAGCTTAGACGCTGCCATGGCGTGATGGCGTGCTGCTGCAGCGCCGCGATCGCCGTGATCGGCTTGAAGGTCGACCCAGGCGGCGCCACATAGGAGATGGCGTGGTCGATGAAGGGCCGCCCGGGCTCCGTGGCCCAATGCTGGTAACGGGACGAAAGGGTCTTGGCGGCGGCACTGTTCGGCGTGGCGCCGGCCGCCTGGGCAAAGACGTTCGGATCGAAGGTCGGCACCGATCCCAGGGCGAGGATGGCGCCGGTACGCACATCGATCACCACGGCGCCGGCGGCGAACGCGTTGGGATAGGGTCCACCCTCGGAGGCGAACGGCCGCGTGCGCAACGCCCGTAACTGGGCCGTCAGGGCGCGCTGCAGGACCGCCTGCAGGCCGGCATGCAGCGTGAGCACCACGTTGTTGCCGGGGACGGGCTTTTTCAGCACGAACGAGCGGATGGGGTGGTAGGTCCGGTTGATCTCCACCAGTTTCGTGCCGTTGACCCCCGCCAGGCCCGGCGCAGTCCGTCCCGACGGCAGGCGCACCGACTGAAACGTCTGTTCGATGCCGTCGACGCCCACCAGTTCACCCGGATTCGGGCCGGCCTTGACGAAGCCGAGCACATTGGCCGCCAGCTCACTGCCCGGATCGGTGGCCCCCGCCAGTCCGGGATAGACCCGCACCGCCTGGGCGACGACCGAGACGCCCGGCAACTGGCTGCGGGCATCGGCCAGTGCCGTATATTCCTTCGGCGTCAGCCCCGACTTGAGCAACACTGGCATGAAGGGCAGTCCGGTCTGCAGGCGCCGCTCGGCGGCCTGGACCGACGTCTGCGACACACCCAGAATACGCGCGATGCGGGCCGTTTCCGCCGCCGTGGGTGGATGCGCGGTGAAGGACAGTTCGGCTGCGAACGACGGCACGTCGGTCGCCAGCACCTGACCGCCGGCGGCGAGGATCTTGCCGCGCGGCGCGACCAGCGGCAGGGTGCGCAGCGTCTCGGCGCGGGCCGCGGCCAGCAGCGCCGGGCCCTTCACCACCTGCAGGTCCCACAGGCGCCAACCGACGGCGGCCAAGAGCAGCACGAACAGGGCCCCGGTGACCCTGGCCTTTTGCCTCAGGTATTCGAGTTGCGGCCGCTCATCGCCGAGGAAGTCCACACCAAACCCTCTCCCGCCGCTCCGACGGGTGCCTCCATGCGCCCCGTCCCGCACGGGCGGCGGCCGGCCCGAGGCCTACCGCGCCCGCTCCGCCGCTTCCAACTCCGCAAGCACCGCGCGCAGAGCCGCCAGTGGATCGGCCGCGGCGGTCACCGGCCTGCCGATGACGAGATAATCCGCACCCGCGGCCACCGCGGCAGTGGGCGTCGCCACCCTGGCCTGATCCCCCTGATCCACCCCGGCCGGCCGCACGCCGGGGGTGACCACCAGAAAGGACGGGCCCCCCACGCCGCGCACCACCGCCGCCTCCTCGGGAGAGGCCACCACCCCGTCACACCCCGCCGCCTGCGCCAGGTGGGCAAGCGATGAAACATGGGCGCGCATCGGGGCCGCAACGCCCACCGCGGCCAAGGCCGCTTCGTCCAGGCTCGTGAGGGCGGTCACCGCAAGGCATCGCGGGGGGCGGTCCGCGGCGCCGGCCGCCTCCACCGCCGCCCGCAGCATGGCCTCGCCCCCCAGGGCGTGCACCGTCAGGCCCCACACGCCTACGGCCGCCGCCGCCCGCACCGCACCTGCCACCGTGCGGGGAATGTCATGCAGCTTGAGATCCAAAAAGACCGGGCCGGTCACCGGCAAGAGGGCGCGGAGCCCCTCGGGCCCGGTGCGGCAGAAGAGCTCCAGCCCAACCTTGAACCGCACCCCGGTCGGGCGCAGTTCCGCGGCGCACTCCCTCGCCCGCTTCAGGTCGGCGAAATCCAGCGCCACAAACACTCGGCCCGCCGGCCCATCCGGTTGCGCCACCGCCGCTCCCCCCAGCCGCGCCTTCGCCGCCCGCGGCTTCCGCCCCTGCCCGCGCCACGGCGCCGCCCGTTGGCATACACCGGCTTCAGCCGCCGGCTTGCGCCGCACCATAGTCCTGCAGCGCCCAGGCGCCGGGCGCCCGGCCCCGCGTGGCACGCGACGCCTCCATCGCCGCAAGAAGGGCGGCCACGGTGTCCAGCGACGTCAGGCAGGCAACACCGTACTCGGCTGCCGCCCGCCGCACCCGGAAGCCGTCTCGCTCCGCCCGCCGGCCCCGCGTCAGGGTGTTGATGACCACCCCGACCCGGCCGGAGCGCACCGCGTCCAGGCAGTTGGGCTCCCCCTCCTCCAGCTTGCGCACCCGTTCGGCGGGCAGGCCGGCGGCGCCGAGCATGGCGTGGGTACCGGTGGTGGCCAGCAGGCGCAGGCCCAACTCGTGCAGGCGCCGCGCCAGCGGCAGGGCCTCGGGCTTGTCGCGGTCGGCGATCATCATCAACACGGTGCTGCCCTCTTCCGGCAGGCCGATGCCGCAGCCCGCGAACCCCTTGGCCAGGGCCTCGGCGTAGGTCGACCCGACGCCCATCACCTCGCCGGTGGACTTCATCTCGGGGCCCAGGGCGGTGTCGACGCCGATCAGCTTGCTCCAAGAGAACACCGGCATCTTCACGGCCACGTGGGGTCGCAGCGGCGGGAGGCACACCGGCCCGTCGAATCCCTGGGCGGCGAGGTCCGTGCCGAGGATGACCCGCACGGCGATGCGGGTCAGCGGGACACCGGTCGCCTTGGTCAGAAACGGCACGGTGCGCGAGGAGCGAGGATTCACCTCCAGCACGTGCACCCCGCCGTCCGGCCGGCTGACCCCCTGCGGATCCACCACATACTGCACGTTCATCAGCCCGACCACACCGAGGCCCTGGGCCATATGCAGGGTGTGGCGCGTGATCGCATCCAGGGCCGCGGCCGACAGGGACTGGGGTGGATAGACGGCGATGGAGTCGCCACTGTGCACGCCGGCCCGTTCCACATGCTCGAGCACCCCGGCGATCAGCACGGACTTGCCGTCGCTCACCGCGTCGACTTCGATCTCGCGCCCGCCGACGTAGCGGTCGACCAGGATCGGGTGCTGCGGCGTGACGAGCACCGCCGTGCGCACATACTCCGCCAGATCCTCCGGGCCGTGGCAGATCTCCATCGCCCGCCCGCCAAGGACATAGGATGGTCGGACCAGGACGGGAAAGCCAACCCGGGCCGCGACCGCCTGTGCCTCCACCAACGAATGCGCCACCCCGCCGGCCGGACGCGCGATGCCCAAGCGCTCGAGCAGGGCGTCAAAGCGGCCCCGATCCTCTGCCATGTCGATCCCGCCCGGCGAGGTCCCCAGGATAGGCACGCCGGCGGCCGCCAGCGGCGCGGCCAGGTTGATCGCCGTCTGCCCCCCGAACTGCGCCACCACGCCCAGGGGCTGCTCGCGGTCCACGACCGCCAGCACGTCCTCCAGAGTGAGCGGCTCAAAGTAGAGGCGGTCGGCCGTGGACCAGTCGGTGCTGACGGTCTCGGGGTTGTTGTTGATGATCACCGCCTCGTAGCCCGCCTCGCGCAGCCCCCAGACGGCATGCACCGAACCGTAGTCGAACTCGATGCCCTGGCCGATGCGGATCGGGCCGCTGCCGAGGACGATCACCTTCGGCCGCGCACTGGGCCGCGACTCGTCCTCCTGGTCGTAGCAGGAGTAGAAGTAGGGGGTGGCCGCCTCGAACTCGGCCGCGCAGGTGTCCACCATCTTGAACACCGGCTGCACCCCGAGCACCCGGCGGGCCTGACGCACCTCCGCCTCGGCGCACCCGATCAACTGGCCCAGACGGCGGTCCGAAAAACCCACGCCCTTGGCGCGGCGCAGCGCAACGGCGTCTGCGAGCAGCGACGCCCCCGCGGTCACCACGTCGCGCTCTTTGCGCACCAACTCCAACAGTTTGCGCAGAAACCAGGGGTCGATCAGGGTCCGGGCCTGGAGGGCGTCCACACTCTGGCCGCGCCGCAGCGCCTCCATGATCAGGGGCAGCCGCCGGTCATCCCCGGGTAGCAGCAGGGCGTCCAGGGCGGCATCGTCCAGGGTCTCCACCCCCGCCAGCACCCCGCCGTCCATGTCGGTGTCCAGGGAGCGCAGCGCCTTCTGCATCGCCCCTTCGAAGGAGCGATCGATCGCCATCACTTCACCGGTGGCTTTCATCTGTGTGCCCAGGTTCCGGTCGGCGGTACGAAACTTATCGAAAGGCCAGCGGGGAACCTTGACGACGACGTAGTCGAGTGACGGCTCGAAGTACGCGAAGGTGCTGCCGGTGACCGGGTTACGGATCTCATCCAGGCCGAGGCCGACCGCGATCTTGGCCGCCACCTTGGCGATCGGATAACCGGTGGCCTTGCTGGCCAGGGCCGAGGAGCGGCTCACGCGCGGATTGACCTCGATGACATAATAGGCGTCGCTGTGCGGGTCGAGGGCGAACTGCACGTTGCAGCCGCCCGCGATGCCCAGGTGGTCGATGATGTGCAGCGCCGCGTGGCGCAGCCGCTGGTAGTCGCGGTCGGACAGGGTCTGGCTGGGCGCCACGACGATCGAGTCACCGGTGTGCACACCGACGGGGTCGAAGTTTTCCATGTTGCAGACGGTGATCGCGTTGCCACGCGCATCGCGCATCACCTCGTACTCGACCTCTTTCCAGCCATAGACCGAGCGCTCCACGAGGCACTGTCCGATCGGGCTCAGCTTGAGGCCGCGGCGGGTGATCTCCTCGAGTTCCGCCGGTCCGTGCGCGAAGCCGCCCCCCGTGCCCCCCAGGGTGTAGGCGGGCCGTACAATGAGGGGGTATCCGATGCGTTGCGCAAACGTCAGTGCCTCGTCGACGCCATGGACGATCGCCGATTCCGCGACGGGTTCGCCGATCTCGATCATCGTCGCCCGGAACAGGTCGCGATCCTCTGCCTGACGGATGCCGGATAGCGGTGTGCCCAGCAGTTCGACCCCGTAGCGCTCCAACACCCCGGCCTCATGCAGGGCCACGGCGAGGTTGAGCCCCACCTGGCCCCCCAGACCGGGCAGCAGGCCCTGTGGCCGTTCGCGCGCGATCACCGTCGCCACCTGGTCCACCGTCAGCGGTTCGAGGTAGACGCGGTCGGCGATCTCGGCATCGGTCATGATGGTCGCGGGGTTGCTGTTGACCAGCACGACCCTCAAACCCTCTTCGCGCAGTGACTGGCACGCCTGGGTGCCTGCATAGTCGAACTCCGCCGCCTGTCCGATGATGATGGGTCCGGATCCAATCACCAATACCGTGTGCAGATCGGCACGGCGCGGCACGGCACAGGCCTCCTCACAGTTGAAACCGCAGGCTCAGCGGGCGGCGGCTTTGGTGCGGCGGGCTCGGCACAGATCCAGGAAGTCGTCGAACAGGGGATAAGAGTCGCCCGGGCCCGGGCAGGCCTCCGGATGGTACTGCACCGAGAAGGCCGGCAGGCTGCGGTGGCGCAATCCCTCGATGCTGCCGTCGTTGAGGTTCTTGTGGGTGATCTCGACCAGACCCGGATCCAGGCTGCCCGCCAGCAGGGCGTACCCGTGGTTTTGCGTCGTAATCGCGCCCCGGCCGGTGCGCAGGTCGACCACCGGGTGGTTGACGCCGCGGTGCCCGAAGAGCATCTTCTCGGTCCGCCCGCCCAATGCCAGGCCGAGCAACTGGTGGCCGAGACAGATCCCAAACAGCGGCAGGCGCTCGGCGAGCAACGTCTGGATGACCGGGAGTGCGCCGCGGACCACCCGAGGATCCCCGGGACCGTTGCTGAGCAGCACCCCGTCCGGGTGGAACGCGAGCAACTGATCGGCGGTCGCCGAGGCCGGCACGATGGTGACCCCGGCGCCGAGTGCGGCCAGGGTGCGAGCAATGTTCGCCTTCGCACCGTAATCGACCAGCACGACGTGCGGAGAGCCCTTGCTGAATTCGGAGGCGGCGGGCGCCGAAACCTCGGCGATCAGATCCCCCGGCCGCCAGGCGCGAGCCTGCTCGGCAAGGGCCTGGGGGTCTGCGGCTGGCCCGCTGTGCAGCACTCCGCGCACCGTGCCGAAGCGCCGCAGGTGCCGGGTCAGGGAGCGGGTGTCCACCCCGGCCAGACCGCAGATCCCGGCCTGCCGCAGATAGGCGTCCAGGGGGCCGCGGCCACCCCAGTGGCTCGGCTCCTCGCAATACTCCCGCACCACAAAGCCGCGTACCCACGGACGGCGCGACTCCGCCTCGTCCTGCGCCGTGCCGTAGTTACCGATCAGCGGATAGGTCATTACGACGATCTGCCCTGCGTACGAGGGGTCGGTGAGGACCTCCTGATAACCGGTCATGCCAGTGTTGAACACCACCTCGCCGCAGGCCCCGGCCGCCGGTGCCGCGCCGAACACCTCGCCCTCATAGCTGCTGCCGTCTTCCAGGACCAGACGCCCCTCCACGGAAGTCCCCTCCGTTCCATACCTCAGGGCCTCAGGCCTCCGTGAAGGCCGTTTGCGCATCGGCGTACACGACCCGGCCCGCGACCACGGTCAGCACGGCGCGGTGTGCCAGCCGCCTGCCGGCCAGTGGCGTGCAGCGCCCGCGCGACCTCAACTCCGCCCAGTCCACCCGCCACGACCGCGGGGCGAACACGGCCACATCGGCCGGTGCCCCCACGCCAAGCGTGCCGCCCGGCAGGCCGAAGGCGGCGGCCGGCCCACTGGCGCAGGCACGCACGAAGGCCGCCGGATCAAGCACCTCCAGCGCCGCGGCCAGGGCCGTCTCCACCGCGCTGGCGCCACACGCCGCGGCCTCGAAGGTGCCATCCTTCTCTTCCGGCGCGGTCGGCCGGTGATCGGACGCCAAAAACAGGAGACCCGCGCGCACGGCCGCGACCAAACCGGCGCGGTCCGCCTCGCCGCGCAGCGGTGGAGCCAGCTTGGCCGCGGTGTCGTAACCGCGTAGCGCCGCATCGGTCAAGAGCAGGTGGTGGGCGCTCACTGCGGCGGTGACCTCCGCGCCGAGCCACTCCAGGCCGGCGGAGGACGACAGGGCGGCCAGGTGCAGCCGGCCGCCACCGGACCGCTGCAGCGCCGCCGCGCGCGCCACCGCGACCTCCTCGGCGCAGGCCGGAATGCCGCGCAGCCCCAGGGCGAAAGCGAGCGGACCCTCGTGCGCGAGGCCCTCGCCCGCGAGTTCGGCGTCCTGCGCCACCGCGACCACGGGCAGTCCCACCCCCGCCCCGTACTCCAACGCCTGCCGCAGGAGTCTCGGAGACACCGGCTGCCCGGGCCAGTCGGAAGCCGCCACCGCGCCGGCCCGCTGCAACAGGCCGAGGTCAGCCAGGCCGCCGTCCCGCTGTAGGGCCGCGACCGGGTGCAGCCGCACTCCGGCCGCGCGGCCGCGCACGGCGCCGATGCGGTCAGGATCCGCCGATCCCGTGTGGACCATCAGGGCGGTGTAGCCGCCGGCGGCGGCCGCGCCACTCAGCGAGTCCAGGTCCTCCCGCCAGGGATCGCCGCCCGCCGGGCAGGCGCAGAGCGTGTCGATGGGGCCGGGGACCACCAGAAACCCGCTGGCGTCCCACCCCCGCCACTGCCCGGCCGGCGGCGGGGCCCCCGGCGCCAGCACGGCGGCCACCCGGCCGTCGCGCAGATACAGATCGGCCGGACCGTCCCATCCCTGGACCGGATCGCAGAGGTGGCCGCCGCGCAGTACCATCAGGCGCCTTCCGCCCCTTCGCTCTCCAGGATGCGGTAGAGCACCGCCATGCGCACGGCCACGCCGGCCGTCACCTGTTCGCCCACCACGGCCTGTGGCAGGTCGAGCACCTCGGGGCTGAGCTCCACGCCGCGGTTCACCGGTCCCGGATGGAGGACCAGGGCCTGCGGGCACAGGGACTGCAGGCGCTGCGCATCCAACCCCCAGCCGGCGCGGTAGTCCGCGGCACCCGGCACCAACCCCTGTTCCTGGCGCTCACGCTGAACCCGCAGGGCCATGACCACGTCGGCGCCCGTCACGGCGCGCGCCAGGTCGTGTTCCACGCGCGCCCCAAGCGCGGGCCCGGCGTGCGGCGGCACAAGTGGCGGCGGACCGCACAGCGTCACCAGGGCCCCGCAGGCGCGAAAGCCCTGCGCGGCGGAGCGTGCGACCCGGCTGTGCAGCACATCGCCGACGATCGTCAGCCGCAGATCCGCCAGGCGCCCGAGACGGCGGCGAACCGCGAACAGGTCCGCCAGAGCCTGCGTCGGGTGGGCGTGTGCACCGTCGCCGGCGTTGATGACCGGCAGCAACCCGGCGGCGGCGGCCAGAGCGGCGGCGCCGCTGTCCGGGTGGCGCATGGCGACCGCGTCGGCGCCCAGCGTTCGCGCGGTCCGCAGGGTGTCGAGCAGCGACTCCCCCTTGGCGGCCGAACTGGTGGCCGCGGCCAGGCTGAGGCTGTCGGCGCCGAGCGCCTTGCAGGCGAGTTCGAACGAATGGCGCGTCCGCGTGCTGGCCTCATAGAACAACAGCAGGACGGTGCGGCCGCGCAGGGCCGGGACGCGCGGGATGGGTCGTCGCAGAATCTCCGCCATGGATTCCGCGGTATCCAGCAACCCTTCCAAGTCACTCGCCGTCCAGCCGTCCAGATCGCACAGGTGCTGCAGGGCCGTCCACCCCCCCACCGCCGCCGTCACGGGGTCGCGCCGACCTGCTCCATGATGGCGACCTCGTCGCGGCCGTCCGTCTCGCGCAGGCGCACCTCGACCACCTCGAGCCTGGAGGTCGGCACGTTCTTGCCCACGAAATCGGCGCGCAGAGGCAGTTCACGGTGGCCGCGGTCGATCAGCACGGCCAACTGGATCTGCTTCGGCCGTCCGAGATCGATCAGCGCGTCCAGAGCGGCGCGCACCGTCCGCCCCGTATACAGCACGTCGTCGACCAGCACGATGGTCTTTCCGCGAGGGTCGCCGGGCATCTGGGTCCGTCCCACCTGGGGGCGCTCGTGGCTCGTGGTCAGATCATCCCGATAGAGGGTGATGTCCAACTCCCCGATCGGTACCTGGGCGCGCTCGAACGCGGCCATCTCGGCGGCCAGGCGCTGCGCCAAGGGCACACCGCGGCGGCGGATGCCGACCAGCCAGAGCCCCGAGACCCCGCCGTGACGCTCGACCACCTCATGGGACATGCGTCTCAGGGCCCGGGTCATCGCATCGGCGTCCAGGATAACCGCCTTCTGCCGCAACGCCATTCCGCCACCCCCCGCCGCGCACAAAAAAACGCCCCCGCCACGCGGAGGCGCTGCCGTGCCACCCGGACGCGCCCCATTGCGGCGCGTGACCAACGGCGGCCCCTTGCATGCCTCGCCGGGCGTGCTTAAAGGTGCCGGTACCCAACGCAGAATAATCCACCTCACGGCACGGGTCAAGGTTCACCAGGGCCGCGTTTCAGTGCGAATCTACAAGCATGCGACGCAGCGGCGATCGCCCCGTGGTCCTCGTGGCTCAGGAAACCACCACACTCAACGACACCACCCATCCCAGGGCGCCGGCGACCAGGGGCCCCGTCGGCGCCAGGACTCAGATCACAAGGAGCGGGGAGCGGGGATTCTTGCCGCACTCAGCGCCGGCACTTGACCCCGACAACGGCGGGCCCCTCGGTCCGCTGACCGCCCGCGTCTGGACACGGCCTGGGCCGCGGACTGAGGATTGCAAGCGTACGCGGCGCGTTTTGATGACCGATGCGCAACGTCACCGATGGTCGGACACCATCACGAGTCCCCGAAAATGCACCCCGCCAAATGTCCGATGGCGCAGTTCGTCACAAGCAACATCCGCGTGACCGCCCTGCCAAGCCGCGCACTCCGCCGGAATCTGAGGTTGCCGCCGCTACCCGCGTACACCACGCCGCAATCGTAAATGCGCATCGAGATGGGCTGGTGGGCGGGTGAAAAGCTGGCGTCGAGTTGGACGTAAGAGCCTTTTCGCGGACACACTCCGGTCGTCGGCGGGAGCGCGTTCAGATCCGAAACGATTCGCGACATCTCTTGCCCCTCCCCCAGGGTGATCTGCATGGTGGGGATAGGGCGGTGGGCGCGGGCATCGTAAACGAAACGCTGCAGGTGCAGGCTGTACACGTTCCAGGGCACCAGGCCGTTGTTCCGGACCGGTCCGGGTGAACCGCACGCCGTAACGGACAGCGCCATTGCCAAGACGGCCACGCGCCACCGCATGCTCATGACCTGGAACGCCCCCCCGTCCACGCGACCTCCGTGGACCGGCACCGCCGCGGTGCCTCGATCGCCGCCCTTGCGCGGCCTATACGTCCAGCCCGGGGCCGTGGCGCGCGATGAGCTGCAGCAGGCACAGGGCGTTGTCCGTGCGCCGGTCGCATTCCACCGTGACGTTCAGTCCAGATGTGTAGGTCCACGCCTCCGTACCGCTTCCGGTGATCCGGCCGGGAACGGAGGAAGGAGTCGGCTGACGGACTTCCCTGAACCTCCCAACGGCTAAAGCCGGGGGGTTCTGGAATGCATTGCTTCGGCCTTTGCCAGGCTCTCCCGGGCTCGGGACTGCCCTGGTACACCATCCTGGCTCTCAGCCCCCGCTTGGAGTGCCTGCCCCCAAGGGCACGGCACAAGCATCTCTGGCGCGTGCGACCCGCTCTGTCCCCTTCCGGGGTGGGACCGGGGAACCGGCCCCCTCGCGGGTTGGTTCTCGGCCTGCTCGGACGCCGCACGCAGGAGCGGTTCCGCACCCGGCCAGGCATCTGCGGCCCGGCCCGCGTCGAGCAGGTACGTCCCATCCTCGCCTTCGCACACAAACCTCGCCAACTGCGCGCTGTAGAGGTCGCGTTGCGCGCTTGCCCCACACGGGCATGCGTGCCACCGCAGCGACAGCGGTTTTTCCGCCCGCCGCCCGCAATGGCAGACCTGCGATAACGCCGTGGTGCGCGTGGGAAAAGCGATGACCTTGCCGCCAGCACTTTCAG
>JAJZXK010000198.1 GCA_021806565.1 Bacillota bacterium
CTAGCACCGGACCGAGCCAGTTCCGAGTTGTGCTTGCAAAATCTATTGCGTCGAAGTAGAGCGCATTAGGGCCGGCCACCTCGGGGAACGGTCCCCATTTCGGTAGCACGACCGGCAGCCCGGCGGCCATTGCCTCAGAAATGACAATACCGTAGGACTCCTGGAACGAGTCACTAACCACGAGACATGCATCGGCGGCCTTATATAACAACGCCATCTCCGATGGCTTAGGAGAGCGGTAGAGACAAACGCAGTCTCCATAGCCGCGCGAACGCATGAATGCGTCTACTCGACGGGAGACCCCGCGAGAATCGTCTCCTGCAAACAAGAAGAGCACCTTATGATTCTCCGCTACAATGCGTGCGCAGTACGGGAGAAGTGAAAGGACGTCCGACTTGTCTATGATCGAAAGTCGGCCGGGGACGATGACCAGGAATCGGTCGTTCGGAATCTGCATGACATGGCGAATATGTTGTCGCTCCGTGCCATGCGGCGGAGAAAAGACATCTAGATCTACTCCTATCGGCAGCGTGTTCCATCGAGGCTCGTGTAAAGGAATTCCGAATCGATCGGCAGTCATTGCATATAACTTGCGATGTGCTTCTCGCGACGCGGATGTTAGCGCGACCATAGTGTCTCCTGGACCAGCGCCCAAGAGCAAGCTGCGCAAGACGTCATCCATCAGATTAGGGTAACTTAGTGTATAATGGATCGCGGAAACTGGGGGAATTCCGAGGGAACAACTCGACAGAGGGCGTAACTGCCCCAATATTGGCCCTGAGGGCGAATGCATGGCTTCGTATGTAGTATCTGCGACGATCTGGACGGCGTGAGATAGCGGAAACACGCGTACTGCATCAAATCTCTTCTGCCGTATATGCTGCGACATCGCCGCGTGCCGCTCATCAGAAACAAACACATGTACCTCATCATAGGTATGAAAGGATAACGCTGCGTCAAACCACCGCGCAGCCGCAATATTGGCTCCACACACGAGTGTCACCGATTGATCTGTCGGTTCTCCTGAATAAACCACCGCCAGTCGCCGCATCCCACACCTCCAACGGCAGGTCATAAGAGGGGGGGCAATGAGCCTAGCTAGTGGAGGCGTTCAGCAACTGTTCGTTCCAGCAATCGACGTGTAGCAACACAGGTTGGAGTTCGATACGGTCCCGCACGTATATGTGGTCACCTTGGCGTTGTACACGCGCGTGGATCCCGACTGGCAGGAGTCCACGCAACAACAACTCGCGGTCGGGGAACAGAAACTATAGGTCACGCCGCAACAGTTATTGGCGTGACAGCATCCGCCACATGCCGAACATGACGCGGAAGCACATTGGGTGGCCGGGGCAATGCGACCCCACGTGGCAACGGCCTTTGGCTTGGCCGCAGCTGAGACGCTCCTTGGCAATATGGCGAGCCCGCCCAAGCCCGCCTGAAACACGAGGGCCCCGCGCGCCAAGGTGCCCAGCAAGCTGCGTCGCGGCAGAGCCATAGCGATCCTCCCTTCGGACTGTGTTCCAGCCCCCCCTTATGGCAGGGTATACCATAGGCGGCTCATGGCCGTCCACGGGATTGACGGCCTCAATGCTGCAAAATATACGGTGTTGGCGCCTCGTTCACCGGATGGTTGCTTCCAGCTGGATGGTGTCGTGCATTCGCCGCCAGACGGACCGCGGAGTCGCATCCGCGTCGCCGCCCTCCCCGCGGAGGTCCAGGACGACCCTGCGGCAACGGTGCGCTGTAACACTTGAGCGAGAACGCCCACCATGTGGTCGAAGTCGCCTTGGTAACTTGCTGTAGGTAGGAGGCAGCCGCGTGCCGTGGTCCGGTTTCGGCGGGACTGCGCCGCATCGGCATTCGGCGAGATCAGCCATCGACGCGGCCACCGATACATCACCGTCGTCCTCGACCACGACTCCGGCCGCCTGCTTTGGGCCCCGCCGGGCCGCGACCAAGAGACCGTCGGTGCCTTCTTCAAGCTCTTGAGTCCCACAGCGCTGCGCCCAGATCGAACTGGTCAGTGCCGACGCCGGCCCCTGGATCGCCAACGCCGTCGCTGAATACTGCCCCAACGCGCAGCGGTGCATGGACCCTCGTATAAAGGGCCTGGGCGGACAGACCACCGGATGGTGGGTGGCCCGGGGCTGGCTCGTGGCCCCCGCACCACTCGTTGCAGACGGGTGAGTGCTGTGAAAGATTGCCGGACGGGGTGGAGACTGGCGGAACGGCCGTGTGGCCGATCGCGGTAGCCAGCATCCTCACCGGAGCCCCGGGCCGCTGTCCACCCTCGTAAGACAAGACGCTTGGGGGTGTGGGATATGGCGAGGGTGGTTCGTGATCGGCAACTGTCCCTGCGACTGACGCCAACCGAATTGGAGGTCTTCGAGGCGGTGCGATGGGCGCTACTCTGTCGTGGTGCTCTGCGGAGCGTGCCCTCCCGGGCGGACACGGTGAGCCTGCTCGCCGCGGACCTCTGCTATCGCGTTGCGCAAGGGGGCGCCAGCCCCCGTGTCTTGCGGTGTCGGGAAGCCCGCGCCGCCTGGGAGCGGGAATACAACAGCCCCGATCGCCTGCGCCGACTGCTTGGCAGCTGGCTGTGGGACAAATCGTGGCGGTTACGAACTCAGGCGGGCAGGCGCTCCAAGTAAGCTGCGAACTCCTCCTGCAGAGGAGGGACCGACCACCAGACGTGGCGGTAGCGCCCGCCCTTGCCGCACACGCACCGGGACTGGTCGGCGAGATCCACATCCCCGAGGTTGGGGCCGGCCAACTCACCGACGCGCTGCCCGGTACCCGCCAGCAGCAGGAGGATGACGTAATCACGGTACGCCGCGGCGGCGCATGTTCCACCGTACAACGCGAGCGTTATTTTGATCGAAGACGAGTTGAGCTTCACACTTTCGTGTCGGGGCGGGGCAAGGGAGGCGGGAGTGCTTGGCGGGGAGCCAAGTGGCGGATTGTGCTTGATCTGACGGGACTGGCGGCCGCTGGGGGCGGGGCGGCGAGGTTCTCAGCCGGTGCGAGCCGGGGCGGAGATCAAGGCGTCTCCTATTTTGGCGAACTCGGGGGCAACAACGATGGCGATGGAAAGGCGCCAGCGCCAGAGTGCGGCTCGGAGGGCGGCGCAGGCATCAGCTAAAGATGGGGAACGCTTGTGCGTATACCAGGCGCGGTGTGGCCAAGCGGACTGGTCGGCAGCGGCCTGCAGAAACCACAGCCAGACGGTGGAGTAGAGCCAGAAGCCGACGGTTCCGTTGGGGTCGGGGCCGCAGCGGCGTCAGGATTGTAGGTGCTTGGGGGGGCAGGTGCTGCTTGACCTCGCGAAAGGTGACCTCGATACTCCAGCGGTCCGCCTACTTGGCGACGAGCGCCGCCAACTCGCCCTGGATGCCGGTGGTGAAGAAGAAGTCGTCGTGCTGGTGGACGGTGGGGTCGCGGACGATCACCACGCAGATGGGTAGGGTGCCGGTGACCTGGTACCACAGCGCGACGCGGATGAGCAGCAGGCGGCCCATGGTGCGGCCGTGGAGCCGGGCGGGGACGAGACGCCACTGGTCCGGGGGCGCCATGGCAGCGATACGCTCCAGGGAGGGCAGGCGCGCGCCCGCTCGATGCGCTCGTGATGCGAGAAGGTGCGCCAGAAGCTGCGTTGAATTGCACGCGTCGAACGACCATGTTGTGTCACCCCCGGAGGTCGGAGCCTGTGGTATGTGGCGAGGGCGGAAATTGCGAAGGAACCCGTCTACTTGAGTCCCCCGCGTCCCAGAGGCCCGAAACTACGCATGCCAATACCATGGCGCTAGGTATCGAAACAATCAATGTGTGCGATCTGCGCAACTCCGTAGGATTGGGCCTGAACGACGATGAGGAAGCATTGCAGCGCATGCTCACATTTGTGGTCAGGATCCTGGAACGGAACGGTGTTCGAGTGTTTGTAGTGGACAAGAACCAACACTCGGCATCGAGTCAGTCGATATCGGATCGAGATTGAGGTGGGGCAGGGGTGCTGAACAGGTTGCACCACTGGTCTGCGGGTGCCACATCGCGATGCTGCCCCAAAGGGGCCCATCAGACGTCTGTGTGGGTCGAGATCAACCGGGAACCCTTGGCGCTGTACTGTGCGGGATGACTCGGCTCGATGATGACTTGACCAGCCGTGTCAGCAGGTGGTTGAAAGACCGTTCCTTTCTCCTGGTGAGAATACTT
>JAJZXK010000061.1 GCA_021806565.1 Bacillota bacterium
CGGCGCCCACGTGGACGTAGACGCCTACACCGACCCGCCCCGCCGCTCGTCCGCATAGCCTCCGGATGCTCCACTTTTTCGCCCTCGAAATTATCGACAAGGGGTCCCGTCACATGCGGAAAGGGTGCAGCACGACTACGTCGGCGCCAGCCCGGGCAGGACGATGACCGCGCGGCAGGCGATCGACAACATGCTGTCGCCGAACTGGGTCAGCGGCACCAACATCACCCGGGAGCCGCACGGCCCATCGACCTACACCCCGTACCCCTGGCTTTACCAGCACAACCTCGCGCCCGTCGCCGCGGCCGGCCTCCCATACCGTATGACCGAGGCGAACGCATACCTCGGCGGGGTCAGGGGCGCGAGCAACGCCTTCGCCTCGGCCCTGTGGGCCCTGGACTACCTGCACTGGTGGGCCCAGCACGGCGCGGCCGGCGTCAACTTCCACAACAAGCAGTGGCTCCTGACCGACACGATCGTGCCCGACCCGAATCCGTGCGTCGGCCACTGCGGATACTGGCAGACCGCGCCCAAGGGATACGGAATCAAGGCGTTCAACGTCGGCGGCCACGGCTACGTCCTGCCGGCCGCCGTCGCCATTCCACAAGGACTCGACCTGACCGCCTATGCCGTCGGCGCCGGTCCTAACCTCTATGTCACCATCATCAACAAGACCCAGGGCCGCGCTGGTACCCCGGGGGCGCAGGTGACCATCCGGCCGAAGGGTTTCACCGCCGCCAGCGCCGCCGAGATGGTGCTGACGGATGGTACCCCGGGGAATGCTGCCGGTCTGAGCGCCACCCTGGGGGGCGCGAAGATCACGAATCACAGCCGCTGGTCGGGACGCTGGACGCCGTTGGCCCCCGAGTCGGGAGGGCGGGTTCTCGTCACTGTTGCGCCCACCACGGCCGCCGTCGTGCGCATCGGCGAGGCGGGTGCGTTCGCGGGTCCGATCCAGATGGAGCAGGACGGCTCTCTGGACGTTTTTGGCACGACACCGGGCGGGCGCGTCCTGCGGGATGTGCAGCGGCCTGGCGCCGCGCCCTCGGCTTGGTCCGGCTGGACGGCGATGCCGGGAGGGGTACAAGCCGCCGGCGCACCGGCCGTCGCCCATAACCTGGACAACACCCTGGAGGTGTTCGTGCCCACGACCACAGGCGGCGTCTACCACGCCGCGCAGTCGGCGCCCTACGGCGCGTGGGGCGCCTGGCGGGACCTCGGCGGCAAGGGCATCCGCCACCTGGTCGTGGCCTCGAACGCCGACGGCAGCCTCAGCGTTCTGGGCAGCGGTCCCGGTGGGCATCTGTGGGTCGACAGCGAAAGGGCGCCGGGCCTCGACTGGTCCGGCTGGACGCGGCTCGGTGGTACGCGGGTCCGGCCCGGCTTCTTGGTGGCGCAGAACCTCGACGGACTGCTGCAGGTCTTTGGCGTGGATCAGCACGCCCACGTCTGGACCGACGCGCAGACAGCCCCCGGCACCTGGGGCACCTGGCGGACCCTGGGCGGTCACGTCGCGCCCCGGCTCGGGCTGGGCCGGGATCCCAACGGCCGGCTGGAACTGTTCGGCGTGTCGACCCGCGGGACGCTGTGGCGCGACTGGCAGGCGGCGCCGGGCGGTGCGTGGCACGGCTGGGCCGCCATGCGGGGTGAGCGCCTGGCGCCCGGTTTCGTCGTGGGCCAGGACAGCCAGGGACGGCTGCAGGTCTTCGGCGTCGGGCCCGGCGCCCACGGCGCCGCCGACGGCCGCGCGGCATCCGGCGGAGGCGCCGGCGCGGTATGGACGATCGCCCAGTCGTCGCCGGGGGGGATTGGGGGTCCTGGAGTGCGCTGGGCGGCGCTTTGCTCCGGCCCGCTCTGGTGGTGGGCAACACCGCCGGCGGGAACATCCAGTTGTTCGGCGTCGACGCCCAGGGGCGGGTGTGGTCCCGGTGGCAGGGGGCCTCCGGTGGCTGGAGCCCTTGGACCGACTTCGGCGGCAGGGGGCTACGCCTGGCGCGCGTCCGATAGGGCCGGGCGACCCCTCGCTCGCTGTGGGGGAAGTCGCGCCGATTTTCGCGGCGGTGCGTCATCCGGTGTGGGGTGCGGCGGGTGCTGGGCCGTCGCGCCGCGTCTACCAGGCGGCGTCGGTGTCCGGATACTGCTCGGGCAGATCCCCGTGGACACCTAGGATGGACGGCCTGCGGTCTGGGGGGCGGCGCACGCTCTCTGAAGCCGCTACGCGCACCGACGGGGATTCCCGCACCGTGCACCTGCGGCCGCCCGCCCGTCCGCGGACTCCGTACCCCAAAGCCGGCTACCGTTTCTCGGGGCGCCGCGATGCGTGGGACTTACCACGAGCGGCCGATTGCGAGGTTGCCTTGGTGTGTGGTCTCCGCAAGGGCGCGCAACGGGCCTGCACGATGTGCTGCGCCCGACGTGGTCTTCACCGGCCAGGCGCCGCCGCGGCATGTTCAGCGGTACCACTGGGACTGGATCGCCCACATCCGCGCATACTCGCCCCCGACCGCGAGCAACTCGTCATGGGTGCCCTGTTCCACCAGTTCACCGTCCCGCAGCACGATCACCCGGTCGCAGAGGCGCGCCGAACCGAGGCGGTGGCTGACCAGGACGGCGGTGCGCCCCGCCGCCATGGCGGCGAAGCGGCGGAAGACGTCCGCCTCCGCCTGCGGGTCGAGCGCCGCGGTCGGCTCGTCCAGGACGATCAGCGGCGCCTCCCGCATGAAGCCGCGCGAAACGGCCACCCGCTGCCACTGGCCTCCGGAGAGCTCCGTGCCGCCGCTGAAGACCCGCGTCAAGGGCGTCCCGTACCCCGCGGGCAGTGCGCGCGCCACATCGTCCGCCCCCCCACGCGACGACGCCTCCTCGACCGCTACTGGATCGTCCAGCCGCTCGGCCCGGCCGTAGCCGACGTTCTCGCCCAGTGTGAAGGCGTAGTGGACGTGGTCCTGGAAGACCGCGGCCTGCCGGTCCCGCACCGCCCGCAGATCCAGCGTCCAAAGATCCCTTCCCCCATAGCGCACGCATCCCTGCGTCGGGCGGAAGAGGCCCGTGAGCACCTTCACCAGCGTCGTCTTGCCGGAGCCGTTTTCGCCCACCAGGGCGATGCGCTCACCGCTGCGGAGGCTGAGGCTGATGTTGCGCAGGGCGGGCTCCGGACGCTGGGGGTAGCGGAAGCTGACCTGCTCCACCACGATGTCGCCCAGGGATCCACCCGGCGAGGGCCGGTCTCCGCCCTCGGGCTCCTCCGGTCCGAGGCCGAGGTAGACAAACAGGTCCGCGATCTTCAGGACCCGTTCCCCCGTGAACTGAAACGAACCGACAAACCCGCCCACCGCAGCCTGCAACCCCTGGAGGGCCATGAGCACGGCGGCGAACTGCCCCGGCTGCAGCCGTCCCGTCGCCGTCGCCAGAGCCGCATAGCCCAGGCCGGCCGCCACTGCGACAAAGGACAGGCTCTGGAGTCCCGCCCGCGCCAGTGACTGGTTGCGGTTCTGGCGGTGGTTCGCGTCGGCGACCGTCCAGTAGAGTCCCTCCCAGCGGCGGATGATCCAGGAGGCCAGTTCAAAGGTGCGCACCTCTTTGGCCGCATGGCGGGACGTCAGCACCTCGCCCAGATAGTTGCGCAGGCGCTCCGTGGCCGTCTGACTGCGCTGCAGGAAGAAACGGGCGCGCGATTGGACGATTTCCGTAAGCGGCGTCACCGCGGCGGCCACCAGGATCACCGCCAGCAGGGCGGGGCTCCACCGTCCGACGATGAAGGCCAGGGCCGCGATGGTGGCGGCGGCCTGGGGCAGTCGGAGGAGTCCGAGCATGAGATTAAGAAAGAACCCCGGACCGGACGCCTCGCGCGCCCGCCCCAGGATATCGTGGAAGTCGGAGCGCTCGAACACCTCCAGGCGCAGCCGCTCCGCCTTGGCCTGCAGGCGATGCTGGAGCGAATCGTCCATCTCTTGGCGCAGCCGCTCCAGGGGGATCTCCAACAATGGAAAAAGGGCGTGTTGGATGGTGGCGATGGCCGCCCAGAGCGCCAGCCACTGGAAGAGGGTCGCGGCCGGAACGGTGCCGCGGAGGACGCCGAGGGCGTCGCCGAAGGCCCGCCGCACGATCCACACGGTCGCGGCAGGACACAGGCCGATAGCCAACTCGACCCCGAGGACCAAGAGGGTGCGGGGGGTGTCGGTCTGGAGCATCCAGACCAGGAACCGCGCCATCGTGATGCCCACGCCGCCGCGGGGGGGCGGCGGTGGGAAGTTCGGGTCGTAGCCGGCGTCGGGCCGTACCGCGGGCCGTCTCAGCCTTGGCCACCTCAGCGGTACCATTGGGCCTGCTCCTCCCACATGCGCGCGTACCGGCCGCCCAGCACCAGGAGTTCGGCGTGCGTTCCGTCCTCGGCGATGCGCCCGCCGTGCAGCACCAGGATCCGATCGGCGAGCCGCGCGGATCCCAGCCGGTGGGAGATGAGCAGCGCCGCACGTCCGTCTAGCAGCTCGCTCAGGCGCTCATACACCTGCGCCTCCGCCTTCGGATCGAGGGCGGCCGTCGGTTCGTCCAGGATCAGCAGTTGCGGGCCGCGCATGAAGGCCCGCGCGACGGCGATGCGCTGCCATTGACCGCCCGAAAGGCCCGTGCCCCCGTCCAGGACGTGCCCCACGGGGGTGTCGTAGCCCCGAGGCAGGGCGGCGATGAACGCGTCGGCGCCACCCACGCGGGCCGCTGCCCGCACCGCCTCCAGGTCGTCGATCTTCGCGACCTGGCCGATCCCCACGCTCTCCCGGGCCGTGAAGGGAAAGCAGTAGTAGTCCTGGTAGACCGCCGAAACGCCGGAATGCAGCGACTCGGGGTCGATCTCCAGGTAATCGGTACCGTCTGCGGTGATGCGGCCGCCCTGGGGCAGGTAGAGGCCGAGTAGCAACTTGGCCAGGGTGCTCTTACCCGACCCGTTGCTCCCGACCAGGGCCACGCGCTCCCCCGGGCGCAGGTGAAGGTCGATCCGGTCCAGCACCGGCTCGGATCGTCCCGGGTAGGCGAAGGAGACGCCCTCCAGGTGGATGCCCCGCCGCAGGGGCTCGGGAAACGGCCCGCGGCCGGCGCGCTCCGGGCCGGCGTCCGTTTCCGGCAGCGCCAGGAAGTCCCGGACGTAGTCCACATCCGTCGCGCCCGTCTGCAGGTCGCGGACGCTGAAGACGATCCGGTGCATGGCTCCCTGAACCGTGCCGATCCCGCCGAAGAGGGCGACGAACGCCCCGGTGCTGATGCGGTGGTCGGCGAGGGCCATGGCCAGAACGAAGGCCGTGGCGACGGTGGTGCCCAGCGACAGGGCCTGGGTCGGCAGCCCGCGCATAACCCCACGGCGCTTCTGGCGCAGCATGGCGGCGCGCAGGGTGCGCCGCAGGTCCCGCCAGCGCGCGCCAAGGGCCAGGTGCAGGTTGAAGACGCGCATCTCCTTCTGCTCGCCGCGCCCGGTCAAGAGCCCGCCCACGTACCCCACCCGCCGCTGTTCCTCCGTCTGGTCGTACGTGAAGGACATCCACTGGCGGTTGATCTCCGCTTCGCGTATCGATAGCGGCACCAGAACCGCCACGAGCACGGCGGGCCACCACGGATAGACGACATGGAACAACAGGGCGGTCGTGACCACAGCGATGCCGCCCTCCACAAGACCCAGGCCGTTGCGGAACATGTGGTGGACCTTGCGCCCGCCGTCGGCGCCGCGGCTGAGTTGGTCATAGCTCTCGCTCGCCTCGTAAAAGAGCAGTGGAAGCCGAGTCGCCTTGTTCAGGCGGGCCCGCTCCAGATGGAAGTGCAGGCGCTGATCGATGCGCTGGTCCAGGGGGGCCCGCAGGTACCAGATCGGTCCGCGCGTGACGATCATCGCCAGCGCGAGGGCCCCGAGCCAGGGGACGATCGGGCCGAGGGCGGCGGCGCCACGTCCGGCGGAGGCGATCGCGAGGTTGATCACGTGCTGGGTGATCCGTACCGAAGCGGCCGGCGCCACACCTGCAACCAGTTGCAGTGCCAGCAGTGCCAGCGCCGGAGCGGTCGCCCAGCGCAGGGCCAGGGCGGCCGCCCACCAAAACTGCCGCACGATCTCCCCGAACGTGGAGCGGCGGTTCCAGCGCCCGGCGCTGAACGTGGCGCCCAGCCTCCCCTGGATCGATGGTCCAGGAGCCTGATGCAGAGGCGTGCGCCCGCGCCACCCGCCGACGGCGTAGGAAGACCGCCGCGTTGCGGCGCCCACCCCGATGTCTCCATGAGGTCCCGTGTCGGGCCTGCGAACGATGCTTCGCCTATTCGCGGCGGAACCGCCGCGTCCTGCCGCCTTCTGCCATGTCGATCCAGCCCAGTGGAACGCGGCCGCCCTCCCAGGAGTTGAACCGGGTACCTCACGGGGGGGGCCATCGACCCGGGGGGGGGCGCGTCTCGGAACCTTCACCCCGGTTCGGCGGTACGTCCCTGGATAAGCGGACAGAGGGTGGGCGCAGCACAGGGGTTGATGTTGATGTGATCGGCATCGGCCTGGGGCTGAACTGCTTCGCGCTGCTTTCGGACGGTACCCAGATCCAGTCCCTCAGGCCAAGGCCCTACGCCGGCTGCGGCACCGGCAGCGGCTGCATAGCCGTAAGCAGCCTGGCTCACACCACCGCCGTAAGTCGGCGGCCGGCTTCGCGAGACTGCACCGCCGTATCCGCTGTCAGCGCGCGGACTTCCTGCACAGGGCGACCACCTACCTGACGAAAACCAAGTCGGTCATCGTGGTCGAGGACCTGCATGTGCGCGGCATGATCCGCAACCACTCGCTGGCGCGGTCCATCGCGGACGCTGGATGGGGCGAGTTCCGGCGGATGCTGGCGTACAAGACCACTTGGTATGGGTCACGGCTGGTGGTCGCGCCACGCTCTTACCCGTCTACAAAGACGTGTTCGGTCTGCGGCGCCGCCAAGCCGCCAAGGATGCCATGCCACGGTCGGAGCGCGTCTTGCGGTGCAAGACGTGCGCAGTGGTGATCGACCGGGACCTCAACGCGGCGCGGAACCTCGCGTCGCTTGTCGCCGGGAGTTCCCCGGAGACACAAAGCGCCTGTCGGGAGCGGAGGGCTCTGGCGAGAAGAACGGCCTGGCGAAACCAGCCGCAACGAAGCAGGAATCTCCAAGCAGGAAACTGACCGCGCCAGCGGCCGGAAACAAAAGGCTATGAAGAGAGGAACGGTGTTCTCAGCCTCACACACTTCACACCACCCGCAGGGTGCCGGGGCCGAGCAGCCAGTAGTACGCGAGGTAGAGCCCGACCACGGCCATTACCGCGCCGCTGGCGCGCCGCAGTGCCGGCATCCACTCGGCCAGCCGTGCGGCCATCACCTCGCGTGACCCGACGGCGGCCATCGATAGGACGGTGGCGACCAGTCCCATGCCCCCGGCGTATGCCAGGAACGCCGCCGCGCCGCCCAGGAGCGAGGTGCTGCTCGCGGTGCCGGCGACCAGTGCGAGAAACAGGGGGAGCGCGCAGCCAAGGGACGCGACGGCGTACGCCAGGCCATACACATACACCGCCACCAAGCCGCGCCGCGGGCCGACTTGGCCGATCGCCCCCGCCAGCCGGCCGGCGCCGCCGAGCCCCGGCAGGACCCGGCCCAGACCCTGCCAGACGCCGGCCGTCACCAGCGCGAGGCCGATGAGCACCGTGGCCCAGCGCAGCCCGCTGCCGAGGACCTGCCCCAGTCCCGTACCGGCCAGCCCCAGTATCGAGAACACCGTCAGAAATCCGGCCGTCATGGCCAGTCCGGCCCAGACACCGCCCCCCAGGCGGGAGCGGTCCGCCCCCCCCGCTTGGCCGAGGAGGAAGGCCAGGTAACCGGGCAGCATCGCCACCCCGCAGGGGTTGAAGGCGGCCGCGGCGCCCGCCACAAAGAGCAGTCCGGCCGGCACGCCGCTCACGGCGCCACCACCGGCCTTTGGAGCACTTTTCGTGGCGAGACCCGGCCCAGGCGATGTACCGCCCGTCCGCGGCGGGCATCCCGCCCCCCGCGACTCACGATCGATCACGCGCGCGGGCGCGCAGGGCGTTCCGCCCCTGCGGCGGGTGGTCGGTGCCCCGGCCGCGCGCGGGTGTGCCGTGACCGCCGCCGCATGGCAGGTATCGCTGCCGCCGCCAAAGGTGTCTGTCCTCCGTACCCACGCTGCTGCGCCCCCCCCGCCGGCCAGGATTCACCGTCCGTCCACGCTACCACGAAGCCGCGTGGTTGTGCGTCCACAAACGCCTACCACATGCATGAGGGGGGGGCCGCACTCTGCGGTCCCCCCCTCCGACTGAAACGGACCCGGCGGTTTACTTCGAAGCGATTTGGATCTGCGTCACCAGACCCTGGGCGTTTCGCGTCACCGTGACCGATTCGCCCGGACCCAGGTCCGAGAGCGTGGCCGGCTTGCCGTCCTTGATGACGGTGACGTTGGGTGCGAGCGGATACGTGACGATCGTGCCGTCGCTTTCTTTGAGGGAGATGGTCTCACCCGCGAACACTTGACCTCCGCTGTTCGTGGGCTTGGCGAAGTTGTAGCCGTCGGAGGCGGTGGCCGTGGCGCCGGTGGCCGCGTTGGCCGCCGTCAGCGTGTCGATGCCGGCGGTCGGGAGCTTGGCCGGCGTCTTGTACGTGACCATCAGGGCGCCGGTGGATCCGGCCTTGAAAGCGGCCGGCGTGGCGCTGAGGGCCTTGCCGTCCACCGTGGCGGAGCCGCCGCCCGTGGCCGGGTGGAAGGACAGGTAGACCTGCGCGTTGGCGGCCGCGTCTCCAGAGGCGTTCTTGGCGTAGACCGCGACCGTCACCGCCTTACCGGCTGCCAGGCTGCCGGGTGTGGCGACGGGGCTGGGCTTCCAGGACAGGGTCTTGATGGCCGGTGCCGGTGCCGCCTTGGCGAAGTTGTAGCTGTCGGAGGCGGTGGCTCCAGCGTTGGCCGTGCCGGCGGTCAGCGTGTCGGTCCCCGCGGCCGGCAACTTCGCCGGCGTGGTGTATTTGACCGCCAGGGTGCCGGCGCTACCCGTCGTGAACGGTGCGGGCACGGCGCCGAGGGCCTTGCCGTTCACCGTGGCGGAGCCTCCCCCCGCGGCTCGGTGGAACGACAGATACACCTGCGCGTTGGGGGCCGGATTGCCGACGGCGTTGTGGTCGTAGACCGTGACCGTGACCGACTTGCCCGCGGCCAGACTTCCGGCGGCCGCCATGGGCGAGGGTGCCATCGACAGCGAAGTCGCCGTCTTCAGGCCGGTCGCGGCCTGATCGAGGAACAGCGCGAGTTCGGCCCGGTTCACGGGCTGGTTCGGCTGGTAGAGTTGTGTGAGGATACCGGCGAAGTCCCCCGCCTGCACGTCCTCACTCACGGCCTGTTGGGCCCAACTCGGCGTCTGCTTGCCGTTGACCAGCTTGCTCAGCAGCGTGGGCACCTGGCTCGCCGCCACGGGCGGGTATTGGAATGCCCGCGCGACCACGACGGCCAACTCGTCCCATGTCAGGGCGGCGTTCGGCGCGAAGGTCCCGTTGGGCTCGCCCTGCAGCACCTTGCGTTGGGCTGCCATGGCCACATAGGGCCGGGCCCAAGATGGAATCTCCTTCCAGTCCGTGAACGGCGGCGCCGCCGGCATCGTGCTGCTCTTCGGCCAGCCCTTCAAGCGGCCGAGCGCCGTGGCCATCTGCGCCCGCGTGAGCGAGGCGCCGGGGCTGAAGCGACCAGGAGCCGTGCCCTTCAGGACGCCCTTGGACTGCAGGGCGTTGATTGCGTGGACGGCCCAGGGCACGTTGCCGAGATCGTTGAACGGTGCGCCGGGGCCCGGCGGTGCCGCCGCGGCGCCGGCCACCAGGGCCTGTGATGTGAGCAGCGCCGTGGCGAAACCCGCCACGATCCGCAAGAATCCTTTTCGCACCCTTTCTACCCCCTTGGGACCTTCTGTCTGGCGTCCTTGCCTCGACATCGGGGGTCATGGGGGCAGAGGCAGGACAACGGACACGCGATATGGCGCGTAATCCACGTGCACCACCTCCTTTCGGGCGCCTGCGGGGTCGGCGGACGGGACCGGGGCAACGAGTTCCCCGACGGCGAAGGGTCGCCGGATTCATTCCGCGTGGGCCTATTCCCCCGCGCCGTGAGCCGTGTCCAACGGCTTTGGCGGGCTTTGGTGCGTGAATTGCGCCGTATGGCTGAGCGAGTCTTGCGTCGCCATGATTTGGGCTTCCTCCAGCGCCCGCTAGTAACACTTAAGACATCATTCCATGGTGCGTCCAGGAAGGAGATTTCCAGCTAAAATGCATGGATGACGGGTCGTTCTCGATGGGTGTGAGATTCGAGATCCGTGATATGGCGCGATCTGTCAAGAATAGGATTTCTGTCGATATCCTGTGTGGCCAGGATTTCTCTGTCAGAATGTGGCGGGCAAATTGTACGGAATGCACCCGCCACCGGCTTGCGGCGCGGCGAGCCAGCCCAACTCTGGTCCGCGGATCCAGCGGCCGGGCCGTGCCAGGCAGACGCACGGGGTGGGGCGGCCTCCGGGTGGCCAGGCGGTGTGCAGTGAAGGGTGCGGGCCGTGCGCGCGGTGCGGCCGGCCAGGGTGGCGGCACACGGGTGCCGCGGTGGCGGGTGGAGCGTCCGGTGGTAGAGTGGCCATGTAGGCCACCGCCGACGGAAGTGGGCGGCTTGACGGATTTCCGGACGCCGGGCCGCTGACGGCGTCCCGCCGGAGTCGCGGGTGCTCCGCCTTTCGAACCGTCGTGGGGGTTCGAGGCGGGGCGCCGGGGGGAGTGCGGTGATGCGTCCTGCCTTCTTCGCCGGGCAACCCCCGGTGTCCGCTTTCGCCGGTGGGCCTCATTTGGCCGTGGGGGATCGGGATGGCGCCGACCTCCCCCTGCCGGGAGGAGATCGGAGGGTGTCCGCGCCGGAGTCCGGGGAGAGGGACGGCCGCGTGCGCGTGTCCATGGTCCCCCTGCCGCCCGCCGCCGCCGCGGTGACCGACGCCGGAGCGTTCCGCCGCCTCCTGGCTGAGACGGAAGGGGCGCGGGTGGCCGGATTGGACACCGAGACGACGGGTCTGGATCCCCACCTCGACCGGCTGCGCACCGTGCAGATCGCGACGGACGACACCGTATGGGTCGTGGACGCATGGGCGGTGCGCGACCTCGCGCCGCTGCGCCTCTGGTTGGCCGCGCGCGCCCGTGGCGGACGGCGGACGGTCGTGCACCACGGGAAGTTCGATCTGAAGGTGCTGCGGGCGGCATTGGGCGGAGAGCCCCTGGAGGAGGTGGCGGTCAACGATGTGATGCTGTGGAGTCAGGTGCTCGCCTGCGGGCTTCCCGAGGCGGGGGGCCACGGTCTGGCGGCGGTGGCCCGGCGGTGGTTGGGCGTCGACCTGCCCAAGGACGAGCAACGGGGGGATTGGACGGGGCAACTCCGACCGGAGCAGGTGGCGTACGCGGGTCGGGATGCCGCGGTGCTGCCACCGCTGGCCGCGGCGATGTGGGACGGCGGCGCGGGCCGCCGTGGGATTGCCGCCGAGGGGCTGGAGCGGGTCGCGGCCCTGGAGGACGCGTGCGTTCCCGTGGTGGCGGACATGGAGTTCGACGGCATCCTGCTCGACCCACCGTACTGGGCGGAACTCACACGGGAGATTCGGGCGGAAGCGGGGGCCGCCAAGGCCGCGGCGCTGCGACTTCTGGCGTCGCACGACCAGCCGCGGGCCCTGCGTCGGAGTCTGTTCGGGGACCTGGAACCCTCCCCGGATGCGCTCAACCTGGATTCGCCGGCCCAGGTGTTGGAGGCGCTGCGGACCCTGGGGCTGGACGTGTCGAGCACGGCGGAGGCGGCGCTCAAGCCGCTGGCCGGGGTGCACCCTTCGATCGACGTGCTTCTGGCGTACAAGCACGCGTCCAAGCTCGCCTCGTCGTTCTGCGAGGTGCTGCCCAAGCACGTCCACTCACGCACCGGCCGGATCCACGCCTCCTACCAGCAGATCTCCGGGGTGGGGCGGTTTTCCTGTTCGGGTCCCAACCTGCAGCAGATCCCCCGCGATGCCCGATTCCGCCGCGGCTTCGTGGCGCGCCCGGGATACCGGCTGGTGGTGGCCGACTACTCGCAGGTAGAGCTACGGCTGATGGCGGAGCTCAGCGGGGACGCCCGGATGCTTTCGGCCTACCGCGAGGGCGAGGACCTGCACCGGCTCACCGCGTCCCTCGTCGCGGGTGTCCCACCCGACCAGGTCACCAAGGAGCAGAGGCAGTTGAGCAAGGCCCTGAACTTCGGGCTGTGCTATGGCATGGGCGCCAGGGGGCTGCGCGCCTACGCCCGGACCGCCTACGGCGTGTCGCTCTCCGAGGAGGAGGCGGAGACCTTCCGCCGCCGCTACTTCGAGGCATACAGCGGGGTGCGGGCCTTTCACCGGAGGCAGGACGCACAGGCGCGGCGCGCGCGGGAGACGCGGACCGTCCTGGGGCGGTGCCGCCGTTGGGCGGATACGGGGATGGGGCTGCCGGAACTGGCCAACACGCCGGATCAGGGATCGGCCGCGGACCTGATGAAACAGGCGCTGGTACGCCTGCGGGGGCATGCGGTGCGCGGCGGCTGGTCACTGGTCGGCACGATCCACGATGAGGTGGTCTTCGAGGTTCCGTCCGGGGATGCGCCAGGGGCCGCGTCCCGGGTCAAGGCCGAAATGGAGGCCGCCGGCGCCGATCTGGGGCTGCAAGTGCCGATTGTGGCCGAGGTCGCGGTCGGAGGGTCGTGGGCGGACAAGGCGTGAAGTCCGCGACTGCGTGCGGCGTCTACCGGCCGCCGGCGCGACCCGGGCCGCGGCGGGTGCGGGGCGGGGTGGTACACTATTGCGTTCAGGTGCCGCAGACCCGGCCGGTGCGTGCCGGTTGGTGCCACCGTCGGGGGACGGGCCTCCGACACGGAGAGACACGGAGGCGGGAGCAGACGTGGGACCGGGGTCATGGCTCGGCGCCCTGCTGGGCGGGGTGGTATCTTTCGCGTCCCCGTGCATGTGGCCGATGTATCCGGCGTACCTGACCTACTTGGCCGGCACCGGCCCGGCCGAGGTCGGTGTCCCGTGGGAGCCGCCGGATCGCCGGCGCCTGGTCGGCCGCGCGCTACTGTTCCTCGCCGGCTTCGGTATGGTCTTCATCGCCCTGGGCGCCACTGCCAGCGCGGTCGGCCAAGTCCTGGCCGCCTACCAGGTCGCCTTCCGCAAGGTGAGCGGGCTCTTGATCATCGGCTTCGGCCTCGCCATGGCCGGTGTGCTGCCGCCTTGGCTGCTGGGGACCGAGCGCCGCGTCGGCTACCGGCCGGTCCGCCCCAGCGGCCTCGGCGCGGTCGGCCTCGGGGCGGCGTTCGCCTTCGGCTGGACGCCCTGCGTGGGGCCGGTGCTGGCCTCGATCCTGCTATTGACCAGCGCGTCGGCCAATCTGGGGAACGGGGTGGCGCTGCTGACGATCTACACGGTCGGTTTCGCCATCCCCTTCCTGTTGGTCGCGGCCTTCCTCGGCCAGGCTCGGGGCCTGATGCGGCGCATGTCGCCGGCGGTGCCCTGGGTGGCGCGCGTGTCCGGGGGCCTGCTCGTGGTGCTGGGTGTGCTGGTCTTCACCAACTACATGAGCGTGATCGCCTGGGCGCTGTATGCGCGGCTGCGGATCCCCTGAACCGGGAGGTGGCCGCGCTGCTGTTTCCGTTGCCCTCGTTTCTCAAGCTGTACGGGCCGCTGGGGATCAGTTCCTTCGCCCTCTGCGGCATCGCCGGTGCATTCGGCGGGCGCCTGCTGGTCCACCGTCTGCAGCGGGGCTCTGTCCTGGAGAAGCTCCAGGCGGTGGAAGCGGCGCTGACTCCGCTCTTTGTGGGCGCGCTGATCGGCGCGCGGCTGTTCAACCAGGTGGCCGTCGCCGATCTGGTCTGGTATAACCCGTTGTCTTGGATCCGGGTCACCGGGAACTCGCTGTCGTTCACGGGAGGTCTGGTGGGTGCGGTGGCCGCGGTCTGGTGGGCCGGCCGCCGCCGAGGCGATTCGCTCGCGGTCCTCGACGCTCTGGCCCCCGGCGCCGCATTGGCGCTGGCGGCCGGCTGGCTCGGCGTACCGGCCGTCGGCCGGATCACGCAGCTACCGTGGGCGTTGCCCGTCGCCGCGGGCTTCGGCGTCCAGCCCGTGCAGCCGTATGGCTTCGCCGGGTTTGCGGCGATCGCCGCGGCGCTCTCGTGGCAGGCGTCCAGGCTGGAGTTCGCGGGTCAGAACCTGGCCAGCTTTGTCCTGCTGACCGCCGCCTTCCGCTTCCTGCTCGGGTTTGCCGAGCAGGCGCCGCGCTTTTTCGGTCCCTGGTCCCTCGCGCAGGTGGGAGACGCAGCCACCGTCTTGGCGGGATTGGCGCTGCTGGCCTGGCTGCGGCGCGACCGCGGCACAGTGCCGGCCGCGTCCGGGGAAGGTGGTGGCGCGTGAAGCGGCCGCTGCGGGTCGCGTTCGCCCTGCTGCTTCTGGCCGGCGCGTTCTTCAGCCTGGCCGCGGCCGGCCCGCGTCCAGACGGCAAGGGCCTGCCGGCGCGGCCCCTGGCGGGTTTTCCCGCGCCCGCCTTCACCCTGACCACCTCCTCCGGGAGGGCGGTGTCCCTGGCGCAGTTGCGGGGCCGGGCCGTGCTGATCAACTTCTGGGCGACGTGGTGCGTGGCGTGCAAGGCCGAGATGCCGCAGCTGGAGCGTTTTCACCGTCTGGAGGGCTCCCGGGTCGCCATCCTCGGCGTGGACATGCGCGAGCCCGCCCGCACCGTGCGGCCCTACGTCCGGGCCGCGGGGTACACCTGGACCTTCCTGCTGGACCGGAGCGGCGCGGTCAGTGATACCTACGGCATCCACTACGTCCCCACAAGCTTCTTTGTGGACGCCCGGGGTGTCGTACGGCAGGTCTACACGGGGCCGATGAACCTCGGCCAGATGGAGTCGTTCCTGCGCTCGGCGCGGGCCGCCGGCTGAGGGCGGCGCCGAGCGCGCCCGCTCAGACCACGACCCCGACGCCGCCCTGGCGCTGCGCGCGGCGGATGGCGTGGGTCAGCAGGGCGTAGCCGCACAGGCAGGTCACGAGCGCCGCCGCACCGAGCCCCAGCAGGGCGTGCGAGACACGCGGGTCGGCGTATCCCGCGCCGGTGAGCAGGGTCGCGCGGGCGAGCTCGAAGGTGTAGGTCTGGGGCAGCACGCCTCCCAGCGCCTTCAGCCAGCCGGGAAGCACGCCCAGGGGGATGTAGAGCCCGCTGACGATCATCACCACGTAGCGGTAGGCCCAGGTGACCGGATCCTGGCCGGTCTTGACTTCGAGTAGGAAGAACAAACTGGCGCCCACCAATCCCAGGCCTCCGTTGGCGGCGACCGAGAGTATCCAGGTCAGCGCCACGATGCCCAGGTGCACGCCGTGGCGCAGGTGGATAGCGCCGGTCGCCAGCAGCAGCGCCAGCACGCACGCCTGCATCACGGTGGCGAACAGGACGTTGAAGCCCATGCGGCCGGCCACGTTGGCCCAGATCCCGTGGGCCGCGAGGTGGTAGGTCTCAAGGCGCTTGTCCCAGAACGCGTCGGAGATGGTGGTCCCGGGCCCGTCCAGGGCGGCCAGGCCCACCTGGTTGAAGATGATCCCGAGCAGGACGTAGGAGACGTAGTTGCCGCCGTAGGCCGAGACGGCATGGTTGGCCGCGGAGCCGAAGAAGCGTGCGGTGAAGTACCACACGCCCACCAGCGTCAACTGCTGCACAGCCGCCAGCGCCAGGTTGGAGGGGTAGTAGCGCAGTGCCCGGTACTCCACCCACCCCGCCCAGACGCAGGCGCGCAGGAAGGCGAGCGGGCCGCAGCGCTGGGCCTCCGCTGCGCCGGCCCCATCAGGGGACGCTTGCGCTTGCCGCCCCGGCACGGAGCCCGCCATCCGGCCCGCCCTCCCTCCCTCGCAACTATTCGACGGCCCGCGCCGCCCCGGTCGTGGACGCGGTCGTGGATTCGGTCATGGACAGGAACACATCTTCCAGGGTCACCGGCCGCGTCTGGACGGCGCGCAGGCGCAGTCCGTGGGCGCGCACCCAGGAAAGCAGCGCCGGCGTCGTCGCCCGGACATCGCCGGACGCGATGTGCGCCGTATACAGCCCGGGCTCCCCGGGTGCCCGTTCGAGGCGTACCTGCAGGGCCCCGGGCAGGTCATTCAGCGGGGGAGGCCCCGAGGCCTCCGGACCCAACTCGAAGGTGACGGCGATGGGGCGCGTGACCCCCAGCGAGGCCACGATCCGGTCCCGCCCGCCGGACGCGACCAGCCGTCCCTGTCGCAGCAGGGCGATCTCGTCGCAGAGCTCTTCGGCCTCTTCCATCACGTGCGTGGTCAGAACGACGGTGACGCCGTGGCCCCGGTTGAGGTCGGTGATCAGCGAGCGGACCGACCGCACGCCTTCGCTGTCGAGTTTGTTGGTCGGCTCGTCCAGGAACACCAGCCGGTTTTCGGCCAGCAGCGACCGCGCCAGGGCCAGGCGCTGCCGCTGGCCGGCGCTGATGTGCATGGGCCAGGCGTCCGCCTTGCCCACCAGGTCGAGCCGCTCCAGCAACGCGTCGATGCGCCGCCGCGCCTCCGCGCCTCGCAGCCCGAACACCGGGGCCCAGAACACCAGGTTCTGGCGGACGGTGAGGTTGTTGTCGATGCCGACGTCGGCCGTCGGGGCGACCAGGCTCACCCTGGCGCGGATGGCCGCCGGTGACCGCCGGATGTCGTGGCCGAGCACCGTGCCGGAGCCGGCGTCGGGGGCCAGCAGGCCGCAGAGGATCTTGATCAGGGTCGTCTTGCCGGCCCCGTTCGGCCCCAGCAGACCGAGCACCGATCCCTCCTGGACACGCAGATCGACGTCCGCGAGCACTTCGGCCCACTGCCGCCGCCCACGCCGGTAACGCTTGCCCAGATCCCGCACGTCGATCACTGCCACCGCGTCAACGTCCCCTCGCGCCGCGCCTTCTCGATGCCGCGGCCGTAGAGGTGCAGGCCCAGCGGCAGCAGGACCACGGTCAGCACGCCGAGGGCCAGGGCGTCGACCGCCAGCGGCGACAGTCCCGGCAGCACGCGCTGCAGCGGCAGCACCGGCACGGCCAGGTGCGCCCCGGGGTCGACCAGGCGCCGGATGGCGTCGAAGGCGTAGGTGTGCGGGATTAGGCAGGCGACCCACTGCAGGGGACGGGGCAGCACCGTCACCGGGTAGTATGCGCCGGCCAGCAGCGTCGCCAGCAGGCGGTGGACGATGAACTGCACCGGCTCCGTCCCCTTCTTCACGTTGAGGAGGTAGAACGAACTGGCGCTGATCAGCCCGATGCCGAATGCCGCCGCCAAAAACAGCAGAGTGAACAGGAACACCGTCGGCCAGTGGCGGAAGTTGAAGACGGCGCCGAAAAACAGCATGCCAAAGCCGCCAGCGAAAAGCAGGCGCGGGTAGTCGTCCAGGATGGACTTGGCCATCAGGCCGAGCACCGGCGTGTAGACGGACATCGGACTGAGCAGGAAGAGGTCCATCGTGCCGTTGAAGTAGCTTCTGGCGACGCGCACGTAGGGATCGGTCAGGTTGGTCTTGATGAAGACGTTGACCGTGATGCCGACCACGATGAACGACATGTAGTTGGTGCCGTAGGCGGGCCCCAGCTTGCCCGCGGCGGTGCCGGCGAGCATCTTGCCCATCAGGAAGAACATCAGGGTGTCGACGAAGATGGTGATGACCCACATGAACTGGTTGGCGCGGTACGACTGCCAGATGCGGTATTCGCGAAGCGCGAACGCCCAGAGCGCCGCCGCTGTGTGCTCGCGCGCCGGATCGCCGGGCGGGTCGAGCGCGGGCCGGTCTGGCAGGTTGGTCGTGCTCATGCGCCGACCCCGGTTGCGGCCGCGCGGCCCAGGTCCTCTTGGTCCCTGCGCGGGAGGGCGAAACGCACCGCGTCCTCCAGGGAGGGTTCAGACTGTGCCACCAGGACGACGCGTGCCTCACCGCCGGCGTCCGCGGTGATCCAGTTGAGGACCGCGTCCAGCACCCGGGGACCGCTTTCCGCGTGAATGCGCCACACGTGCGTCGGCACCGGTCCCGGCCGCTGCACGCAGTGCACCAGCCGGACTTCGGGTGGCGGCGGGGTGGCGGGGGGTTCCGCCTCCTCGGTGTGGATGCGGAGCACCGTCAGGTGCCCGAGGGACGCCGCGAGGGCGGCCGGGGTGTCGCAGAGGATCACCCGGCCCTGGTCCAGCACCGCCACCCGGTCGGCCACCGCCTCCAATTCGGCCGTGACGTGGTCGGTGAGCACGATGGTCTGGCCGCGCTTCTGCAGACGGTGGCGGATCAATCCGAGGATGCTGCGCGCGGTGCGTGGATCGAGGCCGACGGTGGGCTCGTCCAGCAGGACGACCGGAGTGGACAGCAGCAGGGCCCGGGCTAGGATCACCCGCTGGCGCATGCCGTTGGAAAGCTGCGACGGGTACTTTCCCCGGTCGCCCCACAATTCGACGGCCCGCAACGCCTCCTGCGCCCGCCGCCGGACGCTCCCGGCGTCCAGGCCGCAGAAGACGCCGAACATGCGCACGTTCTCCTCAGCCGTCAGCTGCCATTCCAGCCCCATCCAGCCGGTGGTCGACACATACGAGACACGGGCGCGGATGGTCTCGGCCCTCCGCAGCGGCACGCCCGCCACCTGGCCGTCGCCGGCGGTGGGCGCGATCAGCCCGGCGAGGATCTTGACGAGGGTGGTCTTGCCTGAGCCGTTGTGGCCGATGAGGCCGAAGACCTCGCCCCGGCGCACCGTCAGGTCGACTCCCGTCAGGGCGTCGACCGAAGGTGCGCGGTTGGACGTCAGGTGGACGGAGCGGGCGAGGTTGCGCGCCCACAGGACGGGCCCCTGCACTTCGAGCTTGGTGCCGCGCAGCGACGGCTCGGCGCCCGGATAGACCTTGCGGATGCCGCGCACGTCGATCTCATCTTCCATGTCCATGTGTGGGCGACGCCTTCTTCCTCCACAAGCCGCATCGCCCCTTTCCGCCGTGCCCGCCGGCGTCACAACTCGGAGAGCAAGCGGCCGAGATCGTCCGCGGCCGTGTCCGCGTCCTCCGCGCCGGATACCAGGACGGTGGCGTCCGACAGCATGCGTACGGCCCGCCACACCGCAAGGAACCCGTCGCCCACCGGTGCCCGGGCGGTATAGCCGGCGAGGATCGACGCCTGGTCGGCGGGACCGGCCCAGCGTCGCAGATCGAGGGCCGGGTGGCTGATGTACGCGTCGCCGAAGTCGATCAGTCCGGTGAAGCGGCCGGTCTGCGGCTCGACAAAGGTGTGGGTGGGACCGGGGTTGGAGTGCAGGGCGACCATGGGCTCGTGGCGCGGCAGGCTGAGCATGAGGCGCACGCCGATCTGCTCCGGCGGCACGGGGAACCGCCAGGCGCGGGATTCGCGCCGCAGCCGCTCCGCCAGCGCGAGGAAGCCTTCGCCGATGCGCGCCTGTAGGTCGGGCAGGCCCCGGTCGCCGGGAAACAGGTCGCTATCGGTGAGCGGGGCCTGGGGGACCTGGTGGAGGCGGCGCAACAGCCCTCCGAGTTCCTCCAGCACCCGCCGCTTGGCCGCAGGATTCAATGTCGCCCTGCCGGCCGCGACGCCGGGCATGCGCGTCAGCACGGTGTATTCGAGCAGCGGGCCCTCGCGCCCATACCCGAGCACCCGGGGGACGCTGAGTTCCGGCGCACAGTCGGCCAGGTGCTTGAGGAAGACGACTTCGCGTTCCAGGCTCGTGCCGGTGCGCAACTGCTGTGGTCTTTGGACCTTCAGCACGATACCGCCGTCGACGGCGTAGGTGCGCGCCTCGCCGCCGGATTCATCGACGCCGCTGACCGCCGCCGCGGAGGGGACGTGGCGGCGCACGAGGTCGAGCACCTGGTCGCGCGGCAGGACGGGATCGGTGGTTTCGCGCTGAAAATACACGTGTCTTGGCATGGCTTCTCCTTTCGGCGCCGGGTGGATGGGCGCTGTCCGGCCGCCCGGCCGCACGGTTGCGAGTCCGCCCCTTCAGGGCGGCGGCGGAGGGCCGCCTTCGCCGCATCCCGCGCGTTTGCCTTCAACCGCCGGCGAAGGGGTACACGCCGCGCAGGTGTTCGACCGCCGACGTCAGTTCCGCTGCGCCGCGGCAGTGCTCCACGCACAGGTAGCCGTTGAACCCCAGCCGCTCCAGGGACCGCAGCACCGCCGCGTGGTCCATCTCGCCGGCGCCGACCGGCCGCGCCTCCCATGTGCCGTCCCGGCCGGAGCGCAAGCCATCGTTGACGTGGGCGTGGACGATCTCCCGCCCGAAGCGCCTGGCCGCCTCCACGGGGTTGTCGCCGACCACGTAGTAGTTGCGCGCGTCGAAGTTCACCTTCAGGCGGGGGTGCGCCACGGCGGTCAGCACCCGCTCGACCTGGGCGGCCGTGCGCACCCAGCAACCAGGCCCGGCCTCCAGGGCGAACACCCCGCCCTGCTCGTCCGCCAGGCGCACGACGCCTTGCACCGCGTACAGCACGCTCTCCCACGCGGCCTCCTCGGACAGGCCGTCCGGCTTCGCCTTGACCTCGCCGGTCACCAGACCGGAGCCGAGCGCGACGCTGAGGCGGAAGAAGTCGCGGAACTTCCGGATCCGTTCCTCCAGCCCCACGGGATCGACCAGGTTGGGGCCGGCCGTCGTCCCGGTGATCTCCAGGCCATGGGCGCGGGCGGCCTCCCGTACCTGGGCGGCCGCATCTGGGTCGGCCCCGGCGAGCTCCGCCGGCGCCATCTGCACCCCGGCCAGACCGAGGCGTTGGGCCAAGGCGAACTTTTCCTCCCGCGGCATGGGCAGACCGGGCGTGCAGACCCCGAGTCGCACCGTGATCCCTCCTGCGTGACCCCCGTCTTGCGTGGCGGAACGTACGGCCAAGACCGGCCGCGGCAACTGCCGTCCGTGCGGGGCCAACCCGGGCCTTCCCGCTTGGTGGCGCACCGTCCTCCCGCCCTGGCGCAGGTCTGAACCCCCCACGGCCAAAGCCGGGGGGGGGGCTGGACTGCATTGCTTCGGCCTTTGCCAGGCTCTCTCGGGCTCGGGACTGCCCTGGTACACCATCCTGGCTCTCAGCCTCCGTTTGGAGTGCCTGCCCCCAAGGGCGCGGCACAAGCATCCCTGGCGCGGGCGACCCGCTGTGTCCCCTTGTGGGGCGGGACCGGGGAACCGGTCCCCGCGCGGGTTGCTTCTCGGCCTGCTCGGACGCCGCACGCAGGAGCGGTTCCGCACCCGGCCAGGCATCTGCGGCCCGGCCCGCGTCGAGCAGGTACGTCCCATCCTCGCCTTCGCACACAAACCTTGCCAACTGCGCGCTGTAGAGGTCGCGCTACGCGCTCGCCCCACACGGGCATGCGTGCCACCGCAGCGACAGCGGTTTTTCCGCCCGCCGCCCGCAATGGCAGACCTGCGATAACGCCGTGGTGCGCG
>JAJZXK010000062.1 GCA_021806565.1 Bacillota bacterium
CGGGGCCGGGCCGGCCGCTGCGCGCGGCCGTGCCGCCGGGGCTGGCCGTTTCGCCGGGCCGGGACGGCCGGCGGCAGGGGACGCCCGGCCGTCGCTCGTAAAGCCGTAGGACCGGGGGCAGTCACCGGTCGGGGGGCGTCGCCGTGGGCCTTGAGGTGTTTGAGCGTGGAGCCCTGCCGGCGTGGCTGCGCCTGCGCCAGCGGGTGCATACCGAGCGGCTGGGGGACATTCCCGGCGCGGTCGCCGCGACCTGCGCCCGGCCCGAGGTGGCCGCGCTCTGGCGTCCGGGGCTGCGCGTCGCCATCGGCGTCGGCAGCCGCGGCATCGACCGGCTGCCGGAAGTCGTGGCGGCCCTGGTGGCCGAAGTGCGGCGCAACCAGGGCGACCCTTTCGTCTTTCCCGCCATGGGCAGCCACGGCGGGGCGACGGACGCGGGGCAGCGGGAGATGCTCTTCCACCTCGGGGTGACCGAGGCGGTCGTCGGGGCGCCCGTACGCTCCAGCATGGAGACGATCCGCATCGGCGAGGCCGGCGGGGTGCCGGTGTGGTTTGACCGCACGGCGGCCGAGGGCGCGGACCTGATCATCCCGGTCAACCGTGTCAAGCCCCACACCGACTTCCACGCCCCGACCGAGAGCGGCCTGCTCAAGATGATTGCCATCGGCATGGGTAAGCAGCGCGGGGCCGATACCTTCCACGGCCAGGGGTTCTCCGAGTTCGGCCGCCTCATCCCTGCGGCGGCGGAAACGGCCTGTGCCCGCCTGCCGATCCGCTTCGGGCTGGCGCTGGTCGAAGACGGGCGGGGAAACCTGGGGCGGATCGAGGCCGTGCCGGCCCCGGAGCTGCGGGAGCGGGAGACGGCCCTGCTGCGGCTGGCACGCGACTGGATGCCCCGCCTGCCCGGGCAGCGCATCGACGTGCTGCTGATCGACCGCCTGGGCAAGGACATCAGCGGCATCGGCGCCGACACCAACGTCGTCCACCGCTACTACACCGGAACGCTGCCGGGGGCGCCGCAGATCCAGCGCCTGGTGGTGCGGGGCCTGACGCCGGCCACCGAGGGCAACGCCTCCGGCATCGGCCTGGCCGATGTGGTCTTGCGGCGCGCGGCCGCCGCCATGGATCCGCTGGCCACCTATATCAACTGCATCACCGCCAAGACCCCCGAGGGCGCAAGGCTGCCGCTGACGGTGGACACCGACCGCCAGGCGGTGTATGTGGCCCTCGCCTGCTGCCTGCGCACGGAACCCGAGCGGGCCGCGATCGTGCGCATCCCCGACACCAAGCATCTGGAGGAGCTGTGGGTCAGCGCTCCGCTCGCCCAGGACCTGCGGGGCGACCCGCGCTGGGAGCCGCTGGGAGGGCCCCGCCCGATCGCCTTCGACCCCGACGGCATGCTGGTGGACGATTGACCCACCCGCTCGGCCCCCGCCGCTTTGGACGCCTTGCGGGCGGGGGCGCGTCGGTCCCGATCTGTGGACGAATGGCGAAGATGGGCACGCTATGGGCGCCGGTCGGCGTCGACCCCTGAAAAGGCAAGGGTGCGGCGCGAAAGACATGCTGGCCGGCCGGACCCGTCGACCGGCGCCGCCCGCGTCATGGGTTCGCCCGCGCGGGCGCGGCCGCAGAGGAGGGGCTGTGGGTGAAGGCGACCGGAATTGTACGGCGCATTGACGACTTGGGCCGCATCGTGATCCCCAAGGAGATCCGCCGCACGCTGCGCATCCGGGAGGGCGATCCGCTGGAGATCTTCGTCGATCGCGACGGCGAGGTAATCCTCAAGAAGTACTCACCCATCGGCGAACTGGGCGACTTCGCCAAGGAATACGCCGACAGCCTGCACGAGACGGTGGGGCACATTGCGCTGATCGCCGACCGGGACGCCGTCATCGCCGTCGCCGGTGCACCCAAGCGGGAGTTTCTCGATAAGCGCGTGGGTTCCGCCGTGGAACTTGCCATGCAGCAACGGGAGCTCGTGCGCTACCGGCCCGGTTCTCCGACCCGCGGCACCATCGCCGGCGACGACGAGGACACCCGGCTGTTCTCCTCCTACGTGATCGCGCCCATCACCTCCGGCAGTGAGGCCGTCGGGGCGGTCATCCTGGCAAGCCGCGATGGCGGTGCCGCCATGGGCGACATGGAGACCAAGCTGGCGGAGACGGCGGCCGGATTCCTGGCCAGGCAGATGGCGCAGTAAGTCGGATGATGGCCCTCGGGTCGGGTCGGGGTATAGTGGACACCATGTGGGGATGCGGATCTGGAGCGCCCGGCGTATATGGGGTCGCGCGCGGTTACCGTGGACGCTGATACCACCGGTGCGGCGGGCGGGGGGGCGCAGGCCTCCTTTGTGGGCGGCGCCCTGGTCCTGGTGGCCGGCAGTCTGTTCAGCCGGTTGCTGGGAGCGACCTACCGTTTGGTTTTGCCCATACTCATGGGCGGCGGTATGCGGGCCGCCGTCGGCATGGGCCTGTATCAACTGGCCTATCCGATGTTCACCGTCCTGATCACGCTGATCACGACCGGCTTCCCGCTTGCCATCAGCAAGCTGGTGGCGGAGCGGCTGGCCCAGGGGGACCAGGCCGGCGCCCAGCGCATCTTCCGGGCGGCCCGGGCCGGGTTGCCGGTGCTGGGCGGGCTGTTCGCGGCCATGCTCTGGATCGGCGCGCCGTGGTTCGCCCGCCACGTCGCCGACGACCTTCAGGCGGTGCTGCCGATCCGGGCGATCGCGCCGGCGATCCTCACGGTGTCGTTTGCCTCCGCCTACCGCGGGGCGTTCCAGGGCATGGGGGACATGGTGCCCTACGCCGTCTCCCAGGTCGTCGAGCAGATCGGTCGGATCGCGGCCATGTTCGGCTTGGTGCTGCTGCTCTTGCCGCTCGGGATCCAGTGGGCGGCGGCCGGGGCGGCCTTCGGCGCGGTCGTCGGCGGCGTCTTCGCCTCGGCCTCGCTCGTGGTGGCGTGGCGGCGGCGGGTGGCGGCGCGCTGGCGGGCCGTGGCGGCCGAAGGGCGCCGCCGCCTGACGGCGGCCTTTGGGTCGGTGCTGCGCTTGGCGGTACCCATCGCCGCGGGCGCGACGCTGCTGCCGGTATTGAACGTCGCCGACGCCGCCATCGTGCCCCTGCGGCTGCGCGCCGCGGGCCTGGGCCCGGAATCGATCGCGCTCTATGGGGTGCTGACCGGCTACGCGGCCCCGCTGGTCCTGGCCCCGACGGTGTTCACCGCGGGCTTGGCCATGAGCCTGCTGCCGGCCGTCGCCTCGGCCCAGGCCGCCGGCCAGCACGCGGCCACCAAGCGGGCGGTGGCCGCCGGCCTGCGCCTGGCGGCGCTGGTGGCCCTGCCGAGTGCGGCGGGGCTGGCCGTGCTGGCGGGCCCGCTGCCGCGGCTGCTCTTCCACACGTCGCTGGCGGCGGGGCCGCTCCTGGCGATGGCCCCGGCCCTGGTGTTCCTCAGCCTGCAGCAGACGTCCTCCGGGATCCTGCAGGCGCTGGGCCGGCCCGACCTGCCGGTGCGCAACCTCGCGGTGGGCGGGGCCGTCAAGGTGGCCCTGGAGTGGTTTCTGGTGGCGCGGCCGGGCTGGAACGTCTCTGGCGCGGCGCTGGCGACCAGCGTCGCCTTCGCCATCGCCTGCAGCCTGAACCTCTGGGAGGTGCAGCGCCGCGTACCGCACGCCATCGACTGGGGGGGGACGGTGCTGCGCCCGGTCGCCGCCTGCGCGGTGATGGTCGCGGCTGTGCTCGCCGTCGTCCACGGCCTGCGCGGGCACGTGCTCCTGCAGGTCGCCGCCGGCGTGGCGTGCGGGGTCGGGGTGTATGGGGCGGCACTGCTCGCCGTCGGCGGGTTGCGCCGCGAGGATCTGGAGCGGGTACCGCGGCTCGGCCCGCGGATCGCTGCGCGCCTGGCCGGCGCCGGGCTGCTGCGCGGCTGATGCCCGCCGTCCATTTCATCCAGATCCATCCCATAAAGCCATCCATTCCATCCAAGCCAAGGGGGGTCACCGGGTGGGCGGGCGCGAGGGTGCGGACGAGGTCGCGGGCCAGGGTGCCGCTGAGGCCGGAGGCGACAATGCGGGGTTGGCGCGGCTGCGGGGCCTGGTGGAGACGCTGCGCGGGCCGGGCGGCTGCCCGTGGGACCAGGCCCAGACCCACGCCAGCCTCTGCCCTTTCATTCTGGAGGAGGCGCGCGAGGTCGTGGCCGCGGTGGACGGCGGCGACCCGGCGGCGCTCTGTGAGGAACTGGGGGACGTGCTACTGCAGGTCCTGCTGCACGCCCGGCTGGCGGAGGAGGCCGGCGCCTTCACCATCACGGACGTGCTGAGCGGGTTGGAGACCAAGCTGATCCGCCGCCACCCGCACGTCTTTGGCGAGCGGCGGGCGCGTGACGCCGCCGACGCCCAGCGCATCTGGGATGGCGTCAAGCGCGCTGAGGCCGGTGCCGATCCCGGCGGGGGCTGGCTGGACCGCGTGCCGCGAAGTGGCGGGGCTCTGGCCGAGGCCCACGGTCTGGGGCGGCGGGCGGCGGAGGTGGGGCTGGACTGGCCCGATCCCCGCGCGGCCTGGACGAAGGTCGAAGAGGAGCGCGGCGAGTTTCTGGAGGCATGGGACGGCGCGGCGCCTGGGGCCGGGGCCGCGGGCGCACCGGCCGGCCCGGTGGAGGAGGAACTCGGGGACCTGCTCTTGGCCCTGGCAAGCGTGGCCCGCCTGCTCGGGCTGGACGCCGAGTTGACCCTGGCGCGGGCCAACGACAAGTTCCGCCGCCGGTTTGCGGCGGTGGAGGCCTCGTTTGCGGCGGGCGGCGGCGTCGAGGCGATGCGGCGGGCCGGAGCGGCCGGCCTGGACCAGGCGTGGCGGCGGGCCAAGCTGGACCCCTTACCGGCCCCGGCGCGCCCGCCCGGGGGTTCAGACAGCGAAATGGGGATTCGATGAAGGGATGGCGGCCATTCCGGGCATGCTGGGCAGACAGAGCAGGGACGTGACGGCATGGCGCGAATGTGCCAGCCCAAGGGCGGCAGGCGTCTGCGGGGGCCCGGCTCGGAGGCGGAAGGGGGAGCGGTCGATGAACAAGCTGGATTTGGTGACCGCGGTGGCGCAGAAGGCCGATCTCAGCAAGCGCGATGCCGAACACGCCGTGAATGCTGTGCTGGAGAGCATCGAGGAGGCGCTGCGCCAGGGGGACCGGGTCAGCCTGGTCGGCTTTGGCACCTTCGAGGTCAAGGACCGCAAGCCGCGCGTCGGGCGCAACCCGCAGACCGGCCAGGAGATCCGCATCCCGGCGGGCAAGGTGCCCGCGTTCAAGGCGGGCAAGGGTCTGAAGGAGTCGGTCGGCTGACGCCGCCCGGCCCCTTCAGACCTCGGGCTCCGGCGGCCGCCGCTCGTCCTCGGTGACGACGTACAGCGCGGCTGCGGCATCCTTCGGCACCGCGCGGGCGGGTACGTCCAGGACCCGCAGGTGGAGTGTGCGCCAGCCGTAGTCGATGCTCACCCGCATTTCCGCGCGGACCTCGGTGGAGGCCCGGGCCGGACGGCCGTCGCAAAGGACGTGCCCACCATCGCACAACTGCTTGGCCAGGGCCCTTCGCTTCACGAGCCGGCTCACCTGAAGGTACTTGTCCAAGCGCACCGCCGCCGCCTCCCCCAACGCCCCTGAGCCGCCATGCGCCCAGCATACGCCAGGGGCCGTGCCTCCGGGGGATCGGTCATGCACTGCGGACCGGCCGCATAGGGTGGTGCCGATGGCCCCGAAGCGAGGGGGATCGCACCCATATGGACGGGCGGCCACCCCATTCCGATGCCCGCCACACCGCAGCGCACTCGCCGGGCGGTGCGGCGCGGCCGGACCACCAGGTGACGCTGCGGGCGCGGGAGCAGGCGACCATCGACGGTGTGCAGCATGTGGCGAGCTTTGACGACCACGAGATCGTGTTGAAGACCGATCTCGGGGTGCTCAAGCTCCTCGGGCAGGGCCTGCAGATCAAGCAGCTCAACCTCGAGCAGGGGACGTTCCGCGTCGAGGGCCGCATCGATGCGCTCAGCTATGACGTGCCGCCGGCACGGGGGCAGCGCAGCCGCGGCACGGGGCTGCGCCGCCTCTTCCGCTAGGCCCTGCCCAGGCCTGCCCCCGCGGGTCCCCGCCAGCGGCTGGGGGGAGTGCATGCCGCCATCGACCAGTCCCGTCGTGGTCCATGCCATCGCGTTCTGTGTCCTGTTCCTGGCCGGTGTGGTCGTCGCCGCCGGTTTCGACCTCTCGCGTGCCGTGCGGCGGGCCTTCACCCTGAGCCCCCTGGCCGCCCACGCCCTGGACGCGCTGACGGTGGCGGTGCTGCTGCCGCTGGCCGCCGCAGGGTTGCTGCTCGCGGACTGGGGACAGATGCGCGGCTACACGTTCCTGGGGGTGGGCGGCGGGGCCGGTGCCTATCAGCTGCTTGCAAGCCCGCCGCTGCTGCGGGCCGAGGTCTGGGTGCTGCGGTCGGTCGCGTGGCTCTGGGGCAGATCGGTCGGGGGGCTGCGGCGCCTGGGGCGCTGGGGCCGCGGGGCCGCCCGCCGCATCGGGAGTCCGGCGGTCCGGGGCGTGCGCTGGCTGCGGTCCCGGCTGCGGGAGGCGCTGCGCCGCCACCGTCCAGGCGCGCCGCCGCCGGGTCCGGCAGGATCTTAGCAGGGGAGGCCGAATGGGCCGCGTACATGGTTTGTAGACGGTGTGTACATGGTTTGTACACAGGCTGTGCACAGGATGTGGATAACCTCCAATGCAGATGGAGATCCGGGGAGTGGAGCGGCTCAGCTTCCGCGAGCGCCAAGTCGTCGCCCTGAAGGAGACCGGCCACAGCGGCGACACGATCGCGCGCCGCTTGGGGCTGAGCCCGGCTACCGTCGCCACCCTCTACAATCGGGCCAAGGCAAAGGGGTATCAGGTGGTGCTGGTCGCGGCGGGGGATCCCCTGGCGCTGTTTGGTGCCGGGGAAGACGGGGACGAGTCTGACGGGGCGGATGCCGAATGAGCCGGCGCGAACGCCGCCCGGCCGCCACGGCCGGCACGCTGCCGCTGGCCTCTCCGGCGGAAGAGGCGGCACCAGCGTTTGTGGCGGCGACCGCCCGGCCGTTTTCGGTGGCCGGCCGGCGCAAGCGTCGGCGCTGGCGCTGGCACCGCTTCGCCGTGCTCGCGGTGGTGCTCTATTGCGGCTGGATCGGCCAGGGCCAATGGCAGGCGTACGCCCGGGTGCAGGCGCACCAGCAGGCGCTGCAGGCGGAGCTCGCGCACCTGCAGCGTGAGCACGCCCGCCTGCAGGGCGAGGTGAACTACGCCCAGACGTCCGGCTACATCAAGGCCGCCGCCAGCCAGGAGTTCGGCATGGTGCCGCCCAACGAGGTCCCGGTGGCCCCGCTGCCTCCCGGGGGAAGGACGCGCGGGTGAGGGCGCCGGAGGCCCCCGCGTTTGGCCGCGTGCGGCCGCGTAAGATGGCGAAAGTTGCGCGGATGGAGCCGTTTGACACTACTTCTGCGTGGAAAGTATAATGCGCTCGCATCTCACCGAGTGCAGGAGGAGTCTGGCTGCATGTCGCTTGCCGTGGGCAGCGTCATCGAGGGAACCGTCACCGGGATCACCAACTTCGGAGCATTCGTGGAGTTGCCCACTGGCCAGACGGGCCTTGTGCATATCTCCGAGGTTGCGGACGTGTATGTGGCCGACATCAACGAATACCTCAAGAAGATGGACAAGGTCAAAGTCAAGATCCTGTCCGTCGACCCGTCCGGCCGCAAGATCGCACTCTCCATCCGCCAAGCGCAGGAGGGTGCCAGTCCCGTCCGCAAGATGACCGGGGCGCCGCCCCGGGGCGGCGGCGGCGGGGGGCGCGGGCGGCCCATGCCCGGGTCCTTCGAGGATAAGCTGAAGCGCTTCATGCGCGACAGCGAGGAGCGCTTGGGCGACCTGAGGCGCAACACCGAGGGCAAGCGCGGGGGCCGCGGCTCCCGGTCGATGTAGACAGGGACGAAGACGGCGATGTCGGGGGCGGGGGAACCTGCCCCCATATTGCTTTCGTCCATGGCTGCACGAGAGACGCGATACATAACGCCAGGCGCACCGTTTGCCGGGGTGGTGAAACGGCAGCCACGGAGGACTTAAAATCCTCTGGGGGAGAACCCCGTGCGGGTTCGAATCCCGCCCCCGGCACCACTTGAGGCCAAAGGGCTTGCGGGCATCCGGCCAAGCGGCCCATTAGACGACGGCCCGCCGACATCTAACGTGATGTCTAACGGGCCGTTGTTTGTTGCCGGGGACCGTCTTCGGCGTCCGGGTCGTCCAGCGCCAGGATGTCGGCCATCTTCGAGGCTGCGGCAGAGCGCATCGGTGCCGTGACGTGGCCGTACATGGCTTCCGTTGTCGTGGGCGTGCTGTGCCCCAGCCGCTCGCTGACCACCAACACGGGCTCGCCGGCCTCCATGAGCAAAGTGGCGTTCGTGTGGCGGAGGTCGTGGAACCGCATGCGGGGCGGAAGCCCGGCCGCCCGGAGGAGCCTCTTGAAGAAGTTCCTTGCCTGGTCGGCGGAAAGGGCGGTGCCGTCCTCTCGGCAGAAGATCAGGTCGCCCGGGTGCCACGCGCTGCCGGCGCGGGCCTGTTCGAGCCGCTGGCGCTCGCGGTGGGCCGCCAGGTCAGTGAGGTCGCGCGGATCGAGATGGACCTTGGAGCGAGCCCGTTTGGCCTTGGTCTTGCCGTACACCGGTATGCCGTCCACGATGTCCTTCTGCGCTCTGGCCACCGACACGGTGCCGGCGTCCCAATCGACGTCCGACCAACGCAGCGCGAGGATCTCTCCCTGCCGCAATCCGGTCGTCAACGCCATGCGGTACAGCGCGAAAAGCCGATGCGCACGGGCCTCTGTGCTCAGTTGTCGTGCCTGCTGCCGGCTGAGTGTCGGATACTCCACCTTGGGCACGGCCGGCGCATCCACCGCGTCGGCGACATTTCGGGTGACGAGCCCCCATTTCAAGGCGTCGTTCAGGGCCTTGTGCAGAACGGCATGATGCTCGTGCACTTTGTGCGGCGACAGCCCGCCGGGGCGCCCGTCCGCGCGCCCGCTCCGCAGCTTCTTGGCGTAGTATGCCGACAGCATGGCGGGAGTCAGATCGCAGATCTTGACCTTGCCCAACGTTGGCAAGATGTGCAGGGTGATCGCGTTGCGGTAGCTGGCGACCGTTCCGGCCTCCAGGCCCGCGGTGGCGGCACGAGTTTCCAACCATTGCGGCAGAAATTCTTCCAGCGGCGTCTGGTCGGTCGGGACCAGTTCGCCCCTTGTGGCGGCCACGATAAATTTCGCTTCGACCAGCTTGGCCTTGGCCCGATCACGCTCCCCGGTGGAGCGCCAGACCTGTTTCTTCTTGCCGGTCACAGGATCGGGTACCCGGAGCACGACCTGCCAGACTCCGTTTCGCAATACCAGCGCCATCACCGCACCCTCCCCAAGTGGCGGCTGAATAGCCGGCGGCCAAGGGGCTGGCGGTCGTCCGCCGCCGTCGCGGGCGGTGTCCACTCATACAGGTACCGCCCCGGCCGCCGGCGGAAGTCGCGAGCCGCCCGCACCTGACCGAGCAGGCTCCCACCAGAGGGGTCCTGCCGGGTGAGCAGCAGCGATGATGCCACCGGCAACGTGAACAGGAACACCCGGCCCCCGAAGGCGGCGCCGCCGTGCAGCGGCAGCAGGGCCCACAGCGCCTGCAGGCCGAATCCCGTCAGGCCACCGGCGACCGTGCCTCCGAGTTCGGGAAGGCCGAAGCCGGGGGCGAACTCGAACCTGGCCCGCACGGCGCGGGGCACGAGGTACGTCTTCGTCGCAGACACCTCCGGTCAGAAGGGGAGCTTGGTGAGGATCACCCGCGCGGCCAAGGCCCCGGCGGAGGATGCCGTGCCCCCGGCCCCGGTGTGGTAGGCATACTGGCGCAGCACATGCGGCGTCCGCCACGCGACCCAGACGGCGCCGACGAAGAGGAAGGGGTCCAGGAAGTTGCTCGCCGTCCCCACGGCCGGCGCCACCAGGAACGAGGCCGCGAGGTAGAGGAGGGTCAACTGCACGGACTGCGCACCGGCCAGCACCAGCAGTTCCCGCCACCAGACGTCCGCCGTGCCGCCGCCGCCGAGGAACCCCAGCGCCATCACCGGCGCGACGATGGCGGCCAGCGTGATCTCCACCGTGCGCACGATGGCCTGCAGGAAGCAGAGGATGACGAGTACCACCCCGCCCAGCAGCAGCACCGGCACCCAGAGCGTGGCCAGCGTGAGGTTGGCGCTGAGCGCGGCCAGGTTGCCGGAGATGGAGCCCAGCCCCACCCCCAGCCCCACGTGGGCCACCGCCTGGGCCAGGTCGTTGCCGACCAGCAGCGCCTGCTCGGCCACCCAGGGCCCCCCCGCGATGGCGGCCCCGGTGAGCGCCACGCGCTTGAGCAGGCTCCCCGGGTCCGTCGGGGCGCCCTCGTTGCGCAGCGTGGCCAATTGGAACGCCTCCCAGGCCGTGCGGGTGCCGAGGATGGCCCAGGCCACGGCCTGCGCGCCGGTGATCAGGGTGGCGACCCCGGGGTAGTCGAGCAGGTCGTGCAACTCGCCGGCCGTGGCGAACGAGACCAGCACCGCGTTCAGCGGCGCCAGGAACACGCGAATCAGGAAGGACAGGATCGCGGACACCACGGCGAGCACGGCCGTACCCCTCCCCGGTGGATCAGTGGAACTGGCCGAGGATGGCCGAGACGATGCCGCCGGCCAGGAGGCTGATGCCGCCGTAGATGACGGTGTTGCGCAGCCCCCGGGAGTGGTGGAGCATCGTCATCCTTCCTGGGCGGTGGCGCGCATCAGGGCGTGCCAGCCGGCGGTGAGCCCGACCCCGGGCACGGCGAGAGCCGTGACCCAGCCGAGCGCGGTGGAGAAGAACCCCGTGATCTGCGTGACGAACGAGGGCATGCCGATCGCTCCTTATTGGTGGGATGCGGGAGGTCTGTGCTGGCCCCGGTGTCACCGGCCGCGGTCGAAGGCCGGGCGGGAACGGGGGGCGGGTTCGGGTGGAACGGGAGGAGGCGCGGTGGATGCCGGCGAGGATTCTGGCGCCGCGACGTCGGGGCACCAGGTGGGCGGGGGCATGACCGGGACCGCCGCGGCCCGGGGCTCCGGAACGAGGGCGCGGTGCGCGGCCGTCCAGGCGGAGAGGTCAGCCAGCGCCAGGCGGGCGGGGTATTGGCCGGACTGCAGCACCAGGGCGGCGCCGACGGGCCAGCGCAGGGCCTCGTCCACCGTGAGCAGGGGCCTTCCCGTCGCCGCCTCGGTGCCGCCGACCGTCGCGCCCACCCGCCGCTGCAGGCTCTGGGTGCGCACGGTGTACGTGCCGCAGAGGGCGGAGACGGAGCGCGCGGTGGCCTCGTCGCTGGTCCCCAGCACGAGCTTGGTGTCGCAGTTGCCCTCGATCACCGCCCGCACGTCCTGCCCGTACTTGCCGAGCTGCGCCAGGGACTGCACCGCCAGCAGGAAGTGCACCCCGCGCCCCGCGCTGACCGTCAGCTTTTCGCCCATGTCCGGGACCTTGGGGAGATTGCCGAACTCGTCCAGCAGGAACCAGCAGCGGCGGCCGAGGCGCCCGCCGTTGTTCCGGGCCACTCCGGCCAGGGCGGCTTAGGCCAGGTGCACGTACAGTGCCGCGATCGGCCAGCGTTCCCTGGCCTCGTCCGGCAGCAGCAGGAAGATGGCCTGAGGCGGCCGGTCCGTACGGCCGGCGTCGGTCGGGTCGTGGGAGGAGGCCCCGCACAGCCAGGCCACCCCAGGGTCGCCCCAGAGGCGCAGGTGCGCAGCGGTGCCGGTGAAGATGGAGGCGCGGGTTCGGTCCTCGGACAGGCTCGCCGTGCCGTAGGCCAGGCGGGCCGGGTGCCCCGGGGGCAGGGAGCGGAAGTAGGCGTCCAGGGGGGAGGCCCCCTGCGCCTGCGGCCCCAGGTCGGTGAGCAGCCGGTAGGCGGTGGCCATGTGCCGGCAGTCCGCGGGGGCCTCCAACGCCACCGCCAGGCAGAGGGCGCTGATCAGGCTCTCCTCGGCCTGCGGCCAGATGGGGTCGCCGGCGGAGCCGGCCGACCACGCCAGGACGTTGCCGATGCCCCAAGCCAGGCGCGAGGCCTCCTCGTCGTCGCCCCGGGCGTGGGCTGCGGAGACGGCGGCCAGGGGATTCCAGCGCCCGGCGCCGCGACCGGGACGCAACAGGTCGAGTTGGGTGACCTGGTACCCCTGCGACCGGAGCCAGCTCGCCGTCATGGCGTGCAGCTCCCCCTTGGGATCGCCGACGATCAGGGACTCGGCGTGGTGGCCCAGGGTCCAGACGGTGGGGAGCACGGCCCGCCGGGTCTTGCCGCGCCGGGAGGGCCCGACCAGTAGCACGTGCTCGTTGCCCGCCCCCTGACGGGTGACCCATGCGGTGCCGCCGTCCGCGCCGACCACGACGCCCGGGGCGCCGGGCCGGTCGCAGTCCACGCGGGCGAGGGTGCCTACCATCTCGTTGGCCTTGCGCCAGCGGGTCGAGCCGTGTGTGGCCGTTGCCGCCGGCACGGGCTGCCCCCGGCAGGCGGGCCAGCCGCTGCGCCATGCCCAACGAAGGATGGCGGCCGCCGCGCTGGCAAACGGGATCTGGGTCAGGGCCCAGCCCGGCCAGGGCCGCGTGTGCAGTAGCCCCACCGCCATTCGCCACCAGAGGTTGGCCGGGCCGCCGTAGGCGGTGCGGCCGGCGGGGCGGCTCAGGCGCGCGAACAACTCGCCCCAGGTGAGCGCGGGCCGCAGGGGTGGCCAGAGGGTCTCGGGGAGGAGCCAGAGGACCGGGGTGAAGACGAAGTCGGCGAAGGCGAGCAGTCCGAGGGGCGCAAGCGCCAGAAGGCGCGCCGCGGTGAGGACCCGGGCGCGGAACAGCCGGCGCAGGAGCAGGTAGCAGAGCCAGTATGGGGCGAGGACGGCGGCCAGGACCAGAAGGAAGGGCAAGCGGACACCCCCTACGGGTCGTCTTCGAAGGCGCGATCCAGAGCAGACAGGCGTGCATCGGACGTGGGAGATGGTGCGGTGGCAGACGTGGGCACCGCCCCTCCCGCTGTCGCAAGGTGCTCGATAGCGGAGGCGATGCGCTCCAGTACGGGCAGAGTGCCTTGGCCTGGGGCGGCGGGCCCGGCCTGCGCTAGGCGCAGCAGTGCCTGCGGGCGAGCATCGGGCGGCACAGGTGCCAGGGCGGTGTGCAAGGGTGAACGAACACCGATGCTGACGCGGAACTGCAGGGCTTTGCGCGCCACGCTAACCCACCGCCCGTAGCGCACGCTCGGCGGCCCACATGTAACCGAGGGCGTTGGCGAAGACGGCTTCCTCCGGCCGGACGGGGATCGGGCGGCCGGGGGCCACGGTGGCGAGGCGATCGCCGAGCAGGAGCGCCCCGCCCCCGACCAGGGCGGCGACGGCGACCCGGCCGAGGTCCCCGCCCAGGCGCCGGCGCAGCTCGGCGGCGATGGTCTCCGCCAGAGCGTCCAGGTGGGGACCGGCTTCCGCCGGCCCACCGCAGATTTGGCCGTGCCAGGTGACTGGGACGGATAGGGCCGCCTGGGCGAGGTCCGGTGGCGGGAGATGGCCGGTCGCCCTCTGGATGGACGCGGCGAGCGCCCCGGCAACGGTGGACACGCCGGATTCCAGCGAGAAGCTGAGCGTGGCGACCGGGGTGAGATCCCGCAGTTCCAGGCAGAGGACATCGGTGGTGCGGCTGCCGACATCCACCACCAGGCCGTAGCCGGGGCCCGCCGGCATCCGGCCCTGGGCGGCGAGGAACAGCGCCGCGCCCACACCCTGGGGCCGGAGGACCACCCGGGCGATGCGTACCGTGCGCTCCCTCCCGCCGTCGGACAGCCGCAGCATGCGGTCCTCCAGCGCTGCTCGTGCCGCCGCGCGCTCCTGCGCGAAGGCGCCCAGCGGGGTGCCGGAGCCGAGCACTACCTCACCCTCGGCACCGGACTCCCACAGGGCCTGTGCCAGCAGTGGCAGCGCCTCCGGGTCGGCCAGTCGCCCCGCACCGAAGGGACGGTGGGCGCCGGGGAGCGACGCCGCCCGGTCGCCGGCGATCACGACCTGGTCGCCGATACGGAGGACTTCAGGTTGACTGCCGAGACCCCAGGACTCAGCGCCCGGAGTGTACGGTGCCCAGACCGCTTCAAAGTGGCCACGCCGGGAGCCCGCAACCCACTTGACCTGGCCGTACCCGATGTCGGCCGCAACCACCTGCATGTGCGCATCGCCTCCGAGTGCTGACGGGATGGAGGGGCAGCGGAACAGGGACGGGCGACGCTTCTGTCCGCAGGGTGCGGACGGAGAAGCGTCGGACAGGGAAAACCGGTTGCCGTTGTCCCTGGGTGCGGACGGGATGACCGGGGGCGGTTGTAGCACGCGGGGCGGGTGTGTCAGCGGTCGGTGCCCATCTGGCCAGAGCGTTCTGTCTGGGACCGGACCTCGGCCCGGGCGGCCGCCTGATCGCGGGCGAGTTCGGCCTTGGCCTCCGCGCGAAGGCGCTCGCGTTCGAGGAGTCCATGGGCCCCGGAGAGGACCTGAGCCGCCAGACCTCGCTCGGGCCGCATCCAGCCCGCCCGCCGCTGGTGTGCCGGGCGGTTGGCAGCCGCGCGAAGCACTGCCTGGGCGATCCGGTCGCGGACATCCGCGTGGGCATGTGCCCACGCCGCATCGGCGGCCCGGGGCTGCGAGGTATACAGGGCCGGGAGGCTCCAGGTGGCTTCCCGCAACCCCTGCAACGCGTCGGCGAGAGCGGGCCGGGAGAGAATCCAGTCCGCCGCGGCGCGGGCTTCCTCGCGGACGGCGGAGGGCATGTATGCCAGGGCGAGGCGGCCGTGGTCGGGCAGTTGCGTGCTGAGTGCCACGATGCGGTGGCCAAGTTCGGTCAGGTCGGCGCGGGGAAAGGCGGGCGGGAGGGCTCCGCCGGTCGGGGATTCGGCCTGGGCTTCCAAGTCTACGCGGTGCAGGAGGGAGAGGTTGTGGCGCCCGGCGGCCACCAGGAGGTCTCTCTGGGCGGTGCGCTCGGCGGCGAGCTGTGCCCGCAGGGGGCCGTACAGTTCGCGGGCGATCATCCGGCGGATATCTCGGAGCTCGGGGCGTTGCAGGCGCGGCTGACGGGGCGGCGCCCCGTCGGCGAGCCAGGCCAGCAGGTGGACGTGGGGTTGACCGGTCTTGCGGTGCACGGCGCCGACCCAGTGGATGTCGGCTTCCGCGATGCCCGAATGGAGCGCGAACTGAGGCATGACACGGCGGGCGAGGTCTCGCCAGTCCGGGGGCGCGCGGAGCCCGAGGGCGGTGGCGTCCTCCTCCCGCAGGGAGATGACGGCCTGCCAGTGCCACGGACGGGCGGAGACGTCGGCCTGCACGGCTTCGAGGGACGGTGGGCAGGTGGGGTTCGGGCCGAAGAGGCCGGTGGAACCGGGGCGCTCGTCGAGGTACCGGACGTGAATGGTGGGTCTGGGGTGTCCTCCTCGGCGCGCGCCACGCCCTCGCGGGTCGCGATGTATCTGGCATGGATGGAGGCGCGCTGGCCGGCCCGGGGCCCGGCGACCCACTTCAGTTTGAACACAAAAGGGGCTCGCAGGGTTGGCACGGAATCCCTCCATTCGCCACGTTCCGAGTCCTTGTTGAAGTGCCGATGAGGTTGCTCATATGACGGCGCGACGCGCGCGACTCCCAGGGCCGGGCGAGCTTCATGGGCGGACGGTGGTGGAGTGTATGGCCGGTATCTCCTTGGTCGACCTCAGCGTAGGCAGAGTTGGCGTTACACTAAAGGTGGCTTGGTGGTCCATCGGGGTAGCGGCTGTTGCTACGGGCATCGTCATCAGCCGAGCTGTAAGACGAAGTAGGCAGGGCCGGGAACGTTGGGCGCCCGTGTCAGCGACCGTGCATCTTGGTGGCATTGGCGACGTAACCATCCAGCCCAACGACGAGGACATCCAAATTGCGCACCGGGCGTGGGTTGAGCTTGCAACCAGAAAAGCGACCATCATGTTCGACGAAGAACATGATGTCATCGTGGAGGTCTACGATTCCTGGTATAGCCTCTTCCAACACATGCGCGATCTGGCGGCTTCCGTGCCCGCATCTCTAGTGCGCAATGAGAAGAGCACGGCGTTGTTGGTACGGCTTATTGTCGACGCGCTAAACGACGGCATGCGGCCCCATCTCACCCGTTGGCAAGCGCGTTTTCGGCATTGGTATGACAAAGCCATCCAAGACCCTCGGTTCGCTGACGAAGCCCCCCAGGAGATCCAGAAACAGTTTCCCCAATACGACGAGCTCGTAAAGGATTTGAAGCAAATGAACCGCGGCCTCCAAGAGTATGCCAAAGCGATTCGGATGATCGCGCATGGAGAGTCGGTACATGTATCCACGGATGATGCCTCACATGCATAAGGTCTTTGTCAGCTACCATCACGCGCGGGACCAAGAGTATGCGGATGCCTTTCGTGATTTCTATGGTGCAGAAGATGCCGCTTTTCTTGACCGGTCCCTGCTAGAGGCGGTAGACAGCAACAACACCGAGTACATCATGAGCATCATTCGGACAGAGGGGCTGAAGGAGTCCACCGCGACCATAGTTCTGGTTGGGCTCGAAACCAGGTTGCGCAAGTACGTGGACTGGGAGATCTACTCGTCGCTTCGGCCTGGTCCCCGTCGTACGCGCAACGGATTGTTGGGGATTCTACTCCCAGGAGCGTCAAAGGAGCATCTCCCTCCGCGTTTTCTGGACAACTACAGGGAGAGCAAGGACGGTAAGCAGATCGGCTATGCCAAGCTGATACCTTGGGACAGGATCAGTCCGCCCGCGACCAAGTTCCAGGCGTGGTGGTGGGGAGATGAAGAGATCAAAAGGAGGAAGAAGACATTGAGCCAATGGATTCATGCAGCATATCTGAATCGAGAAAACAAGGCGATGGAAGTGGACATAACCACGACCCCGAGGTTTGCCAAGAATCGCCCGTCCTGACCTCGCCGGAAGGTGGGCGGCAGCTGAACATTCTCAGGTCAGCCGTCGGAGAGATATGCGTCGCCCTCCGCGCCTATCTCGGTACCGCCCCGCCGAAGATCCACCAAGGCCCGCTCCCGGGCCTCTCGCATGACCAAGGTCGGTTCCTGGTCCCGAACTAGAGCTGCGACCAACGCGCGCGCTTGCCAATTCGCCATGTCGGCGGCGATGAACGTCTTGGCGATGAAGCTCGCCAGCCTATCCACGTGCTTGCCTAAAGCCTGGTCAAGCAACGGTAGGGCGCGCGCCAACGTCTGGCGAGAAAGGTGCTCCCTGATCGCCTCTCTGGCGACCTCAGCGATGGTGATGCCTTTCGCGGCGGCTTCGACGCGGAGGGCATCACGGTCAGCCGACGAAAGCCGGACCTGAATTGGTTCCATCGTCTTCACCTCCGGCCTCTTGTTGCAGGGACCGGATACGCAGGACTCCTTCCACATCAACGACGGCCGAAAGGCGCGAGTACACCCCCGCTGTTGCCGAGTACGGTGCTGGGTGCCGAATTTGACTACGGCCGCATGTCACGCGCAGGCTTTGCCTGCGCGTGAGTACGGTTCTTATCCTGCTTCCGGGACTTCCGGGAACGCACGGTGGCGTCGGTTGCCCACCAGGCCCCGGGTTCGGCGCTGCGGGAGGACGGCGGGAGGCTCCGTGCGCGGGTCGGCCGCAGGTGTCGGTCCAGGCCCGTGGTGACGAGCCGGCCGATCCCTGGACCAGGTTGTGCACACGACAGGGACGGACTGGGGGGTGGGCCGCAGACGGCGGTGTTATTGGACCGAAGCCGGTTGGCGGGACGGCCGGGCGATGATGGCGCGCAGATAGGCGCGCGCTACCAGAAGGCGAGTTGCGCGGCAAAGCTCGGCGGGGTCTCCGGCCGGACGCAGGCACAGGTCGGTCGCCAGCATCTCAGCCTCGGACTCCGTCGCGTGGGGCGGCACTGTGGCCTCGCCGTCGCGCTGTAACAGCCGCGCCTCTCGAACAGCCTGCGGCACTGACATGCGCACACCGACCACACCTCGCGCCAGCAACCACTCGGCCTCCGCTCGCAGCCGCACCCCGTCGATCACGACCGGCCCCGGCACCCGCCGTGCCTGTTCCCACGCGAGGATCGCAAGGCGGCCCGGCTCCGGGCCGCGCAGTGCATCGCCCATCGCTTGCAGCGTCGCCCGGTCCTCGGGGAGTCCCCGGCGGCGGGCCTCCTCCCGGCAGAGGCCGCCCAGGGAGACCCGCGCGAAACCGTAGTCGCGAACCAGCAGCTCCGCCACCGTGGTCTTGCCAGCCCCCGCCGGTCCCGCCAGGTACAGCCGCACCGGCCGCATCATCGACGCCACCTCCTCACGTCGACAACCCGCACCGGGAGCGACGCCCCGCAGGCGCCGCACGCCGGCCGGTACTCCCACTCGTCCGTGGTGAAGACGGGGTGCACCGCGTTGCCCTCGCGGTCTCTCCGCTCGTGGATCGGGTGCGCGATCCCGTACCGGGCCTCCGCGCACGCCGGACACCAGGCCTCCCCGTCGGCCGTGTAGCCGACAACCTCCCAGGCCTTCACGCGCGCTGCCCCTCCCAGCACGCCGGATAGAGGGCGCGCATGCTCGACCAGCAGCCAGTGCCGATGACCAGGTGGTCCAGCACCGGGATGCCGAGGATGCCGCCGCACCGCACCAGCCGGTGGGTGAGCAGGATGTCCTGCGGGCTGGGTTCAGGGTCGCCGCTGGGGTGGTTGTGCGCCACGATGACGGCCGCCGCGTTGGTCAGCAGGGCCGCGGTGAAGACCGATCGCGGCTCGACCGGCACGCTGTCGATCGAACCCAGGGCGCAGCGGTGGATCGCGTTCGGCCGGTGCTTGGTGTCCAGGAGGCAGGCCACGAAGGTCTCGGTCGGCTCGCGGCGGAGCAGGGGCTCCAGGATGAGCGCCGCGTCCTCCGGCTCCCGCAGGGTCCAGGTCCGGTATGCGCCAGCGTGGGCCTCCCGGACCAGCTCCACGCGCACCCAGCGAGGGTACGGTCCCAGGGCAGGGGCCCCGCCCTCCGCGGCCACGTCTCCCAGGATCCTCCGCGCCTTCGGTACCGCCACCGTCCCCACCATCCCGCACAAGGCCATTCTTGAGAGGCGGCCTTGACGGGCTCCCAGAGGGCGCGGAGCGCACCGCCGGGCGGGCCGGGGCAGCGGGACGGAGTCGGGAGTCCGCCGGACGCGACAACCTGGGGCAGCCCGTAGGGTCGCAGGCTGCCAGGCGCCGGCGAGGCGAGCCGGGCCGGGACCGGGACGGGAACGCCCCCCGTGCGCCGGGACGCCAGCCCGCGCAGCGGGCGGCGGCGGGTACGCTGGGGAGCCCAAGGCCGCCGAACAAGGGAAGTCCCGAGCGGCCTCGGAGCACTGAGCGGAGGGCCGCGCCTCGATAACCCGGGGGTGTGGGGGCGTCCCCCGACGGGCCCGGGTGCGATGCCCTTCCCGCGGGTCCGGTCCGGAGGCGGGAGCCGATCCCCCTTGCCGAGGGTTGCCCCCGCCGTCCGCGGGCCGATCGCCCCCTCAGTCGGCTTGTCGCGCCACCATGGCCGAGGACGGCAGGAGCCTGACCGTGTCGTCATCGGTGAACAGCACCCAGCCGTGCCGGTCCTGCCACTCCACACGCACGGGCACCCAACGCCCGCGTACCCGGACCTCGATCCCGTCCCCGCAGTGCAGGTCACGCCCACCGACAAACCACCGCTACTGCTGCCGGTCGTACCGCATCGTCGATTGGTGCATGGGCCATCCCTCCATCGTCTTCGTGGCGCAGGGGCCGAGCCCGGCCCCTGGCCGCGGTGTTGCTGCCCCTCACCCTCGGTGCAGGCCCGGGTTGGGCCGGGGGGGCCGCCTTGGCCCCCCGGGACGCCCGGGGTGCTCACGCGCTCTGGCTGGTCTCCTCCGGCGCGAGGCGACCAATGATGCTGGCCGCGGTTCTCTGAATGGTGGAGCCGACACGGCGGATCAGGGCGGCGCCGTCCTTACGTCCCGCCCAGTCGGCGACGTAGGCGAAGGAGTAGACGGAGGTATCCAGGCCCGCCCAGGCTGCCACCACGAAGGCGACGCCCTCGGCTTCCGCCTCCTGCTCCTCGCGCGGCCGGTCCCCATGGCCATGCAACAGGGCGTGGGCCAGTTCGTGGCAGAGCGTCTTGGCCGCCTGGTCGGTCGAGAGGCCCGGGGCCAGGCCGATGGTGTTGGCCCCGGGGATGAACGCCCCGTGGGCCCGGCCCAGCCCGGTCATGCCCTCCCGGACCTGGACCCCCTCGGTGCAGGCGACCTCCAACAGCCGGCCGCACAGCCAGGCCCCGCGCTCGCTGGCAGTGGTCAGGGCCTGGCAGGGGTGCTCCGGGAGTGGGGCCCCCTCGGTCTGCGAGATGTCGAAGACGGTCACCACGCGGAAGCGCGTCACGGTCTGGGCCTCGTCCTCGGCGTCCTCGCCTTCGGACCGGCGCATCGCCACAGGGGTGAGGATCTTCAGGCCGTGCTCGCCCTTCCTGACGTACCGGCCGAGGCGCAGCCAGCCGTGAAACCCGCAAACCCTTGTGGCCGTTGGCATCTGCGCGAGGATGAGCCACAGTTGAGTACTGGTGGAACCGGGACATCGCCGCCAGGTAGGCGCGCCAGCCCTCGCCGTCCTGGACCTCGCGCACCCCCGCCTTCAACCGGGACACCAACTCGGCCACCGTCAACCGCGGAGCCGCCACCGTCGCATCCACCGCCATCGTCCTCCTCCAACCGAGGGGCATTTTTTGTGCGCCCCTTGCAGGCCGGAGGGAGACGACGAGACGGCGCGCCCCAGGGGCGCGAAAGCGGGCGAGCATCAGCGGCCCGCAGGGAGCATCAGGCGTAGCCGCACCCTTGGGGCGCAAAAGCCGGGGAGGAGTAGACTGAGGCGGCAAGGGGCGCACGAGGAGGAAATCCCGAGCCGGGCGGAGCCTGGCGCCTCCGGCCGGTGGGGAGCGGGGGCGGGCCCCCGAGGTGGTATTGGACGCCATGGCATTGACGCGAAAGTTGATGGCCTATGTCGACGAGAGTGGCAACACAGGGGACGTGACGCTCCCCGCTGATGGGGCGCCACCGCATGCGGACCAGCCGATCTTCGTGCTGGCAGCTGTGCTGGTTCCTGAGGCATGCCGGCCTGCCTTCGAAGCAGAGGTACAAGGATTGAATGCACGCCACGGGATTTTAGACCAGGAGCTCAAGGCGGCCCATCAGACGTCTATGTGGGTCGAGATCAACCGGGAGCCGTTGGCGCTGTGCTGTGCGGGATGACTCGGCTCGATGCATGACTTGACCAGCCGTGTCAGCAGGTGGTTGAAAGACCGTTCCTTTCTCCTGGTGAGAATA
>JAJZXK010000063.1 GCA_021806565.1 Bacillota bacterium
TCCCGAACACGGCCGTGCCCCCCTCCAGCGCCCATGGTACTGAGCGGGAAGCCGCTTGGGAGAGTCGGTCGCCGCCGGAGCATCTTTCACGGGGTCGGTCCCTCACGGGACCGGCCCCGTTCCGTTTTCCCTTTCCGAGCGCGCCGCGTTGACCGCCGATGTCCGGTGCGGTATGCTTTCGGGGCGCTTCGGGCGCCACTTTCATTCCTGGTTAGCTCAACGGTAGAGCATCCGGCTGTTAACCGGAGGGTTGCAGGTTCGAATCCTGCACCAGGAGCCAGAATAGGATGGGCCCTCCCCTGCGGCAGGGGAGGGCCTTTTCGTCGTTGCGCGGCCAGGGCGCCAAGTGGCGCGAACGGGGGCGGGTTCTCGGTGCGGGTGGAGGTCATCGGTGTACCGGTGGATCTGGGTGCGGCGCGGCGCGGTACCGACATGGGGCCGAGCGCGATCCGTTGCGCGCGGCTTGCTGACCGGTTGGCCCGGCTGGGGACCCAGGTGCGGGATGTCGGCAACATCGAGGTCCCCGTGGCCGAGAGCCGCGACGGTGGGGGACGGGTCCGTTTCCTGGATGAGATCGTCGAGGTCTGCACCGGGTTGTCCCGCCGGGTGGCGGACGCCCTGGGCCGGGGCTGCCTGCCGCTGGTGCTGGGCGGCGACCACAGCGTCGCCATGGGATCCCTTGCGGGACGCGCGCGCGCGGGGCGGTCGGGTGGTGTGATCTGGGTCGACGCGCACGCCGACTTCAACACGGACCGCACCAGCCCCTCGGGGAACGTGCACGGGATGCCGCTCGCGGCGGCGTGCGGCCATGGCGCGGACGGATTGGTGGCCCTGGCGGGGGGTGCGGCGGTGGCGCACGAGCACGTGGTGCTGGTCGGCACCCGCAGCGTCGATCGCGAGGAGGGCCTGTTGCTGCGGGAGGCGGGGATCCGGGTATATTCGATGCGGGACATCGATGAGCGCGGCATGGCGGAGGTGATGCGTGAAGCCATGGCGCGGGCCAGTGCCGGCGGCGGCCAGGGGATCCATGTGAGCCTGGACCTGGATGTGCTGGATCCGGTCTTTGCCCCTGGGGTCGGAACCCCGGTCGCGGGCGGCCTGACTTACCGTGAGGCCCAGTTGGCCATGGAGATGCTGGCCGACAGCCGGCTCGTCTGCGGCCTGGATGTGGTGGAGGTCAACCCCGCGTTGGACGAGCGCAACCGGACCGCCCAATTGGCTGTGGACCTGGTCGCATCGGCCCTGGGCGAACGCATCTGGTAGGGTGTGGTGGGCGCCGTTTGGCAGGACCTGCATGGCGTGCGGGCGAAGCAAGCGGTGGGCCGCGGGCTGTGGCCGGGTGGACGAGGATGGCGCAGGGTTGCATGGTTGCGCTCGAGGGCGGCGAGGGCAGCGGCAAGACGACGCAGGGCCGCCTTCTGGATACCTGGCTGCGGGACCACGGGATCCAGCCGGTGGTGGTGCGGGAGCCGGGAAGCACATGGCTCGGCGAACGACTGCGCACCCTGATCCTCGATCCGTCCGCCCCGGGCATCGGCCCCGAGGCGGAGATGCTGCTGTTCAGCGCGGCGCGCGCCCAGGCCGTGCGGGAGCATGTGGCACCGGCCCTGGGGCGCGGTGCGGTCGTCCTCTGTGACCGATTCGCCGATAGCAGCGTGGCCTACCAGGGGTACGGGCTCGGGGTGGATGTTGCCTTCGTCCGGAGCGTCAACGAGCAGATCACCGGCGGGCTGCGGCCGGACCTCACCGTGGTGCTGGACGTCCCCTGCGAAGTGGCAGCGCTGCGACGGGCGGGCCGCGGTGGCGCGGATCGGATCGAGCGCCGCGGCGCGGATTACCATGAACGGGTCCGCCGCGCCTATCTGGGGTTGGTGGAAGCGTGTCCGGCCCGCTATCGCCTGCTGGATGCGACCGCTCCCGTACCGCAGGTGCAGGAGGCGTTGCGGGCCATCGTGCGGCCGCTCTTGCGCGGGCGGGGGCACTGGCCGGACTGCGAGGCGGATCTTCGGTAGAGGGGGGGGGCATCGTGAAGCTCGCGATGGTGGTCGTCCAGGACAAGGATGCACTGCACTTGCTGGAGGGGTTGCTGTCCCGCGGGCTGCGCGCGACCAAGCTTGCCAGCACGGGTGGCTTCTTGCGGGAAGGCAACACCACGCTGATGATCGGCGTCGAGGATGAACGCCTCGAGGACGTGTTGGGGATCGTGCGGGAGACGTGCCGTTCCCGCGAGCAGCTGGTCACACCCCTCGCCCCATTGAGCGGCGCGACCGAATCGTACGTCCCCTATCCCGTGGAGGTCCAGGTCGGTGGCGCGACGGTGTTCGTCCTGTCGGTGGACCGGTTCGAAAAGATCTGATGGCCGGCTTGGAGGCGGTGAAGGCGACCGAACCCACGGGGTTGCTCCGGCCGCTCGGGCAGGAGGACGCGTTGCGGGTCCTGGCTGGCGCGGCGGCTGCCGGGCGGCTGGCGCAGGCGTATCTGCTGGTCGGCCCCGCCGGCGCCGGCAAGGGTACGATGGCGGAGTATGTCGCCTGCGGCCTGCAGTGCGCGGCGGCGTCGGGGCGGCCGTGCGGGCTCTGCCCGGACTGCCTCGCGGTATTGCGGGGCGTCCATCCCGACGTGCGCTGGCTGGGTTCGGACGTACGGCTGGGGATCGACGAAGCCCGGGCGGTGCGGGAGCACGCGTCCCGCCGCCCCGTGCGCGGCCGGCTCTCGGTCTTTGTGGTGGAGGCGTGCGAGCGTTTGACCGGGGCCGCGGCCGGCGCCCTGCTCAAGGTGTTGGAGGAGCCGCCCGGCGCCGCCCTGTTCTTGTTCCTGGCGGACCACCCGGCGGCGATGGAACCGACCCTTCGCTCGCGCTGCGTCGTGGTGCGTTTACGTCCGGTTCCCGCTGGCCAGATCGAGGCGTGGCTGGAGCTGGAACGCCCGCAGGTCCCGCCGGACGACCGGGCGTTCGCGGCGCGCTGCAGCGACGGGCTCCCCGGCCTGGCCCGCGCCGCCGCCGACGGACCGTCCGGTTCGGCGGTACGGGAAGTCCTCCTGGGCGCGTTGGCGGAGTCCGGATCGAATCCGGCCGCGATCGTGGATGCGGCCGGGAGGCTGGCGGCGCTCGGGGCGTCGCCGTGGTCGGCCCTGACCCTCTTGCGCAACGCGGCCGTCGTCGCGCACGGGCTGCCGGCGGAACAGCTCGGAGGCCGCGAGGCCTTTGTGGACCCGGACCAGGCGGCGTCACTGCTAGCAGACCTGCGTTTTTTGGTGGGTGCTGCGGAAAGTTGCCTTGCCGCTGCGGACGCCGAGGCCGCAAATGTGAATGCGGTGCTCAATTGGCAGGTGCTGTTGTCTCGATTGCACCGGTACAAGTCAGCGTGTTAGGCTGGCTTGTGCCGCTTATTCAAGCGCGATGGATGGAAGGAAATATCTCCTACATGCCTACGGTTGTAGGGGTTCGTTTTCGCGAAACCGGGAAGATGTACCACTTTGATCCGGTCGGCATCGGCCTGCGGCGATTGGACAAGGTCGTGGTCGAAACCGCGCACGGGCCGGGCGTCGGCCGCGTGGTACTGGAGCCCGCGGATCGCACGGACGAGGAGATCACCCAGCCCCTGCGCCGGGTCCTGCGCAAGGCGACGGCCGAGGACCTGGACCGCGAGGCGCAGGCCCAATCCCGCGCGGCGTCCGTCCTGGAGCGCTGCCGGACCCGCTCGCGCGACGCCGGCCTGCCCATGCGCGTCGTCGAGGCGGATGCGTCGCTGGACGGCCGTCGGGTGACGATCTACTACACCTCCGAGCAGCGGGTGGACACCCGGGCGTTGCTGCGCGAGCTTTCAGGGGAATTGCACTGCCGGCTGGAGTTCCGCCAGGTCGGTCCGCGCGACGAGGCCAAACTGCTGGACGGGTATGGTCCGTGCGGCGAGCGGCTCTGCTGTTCCCGCTGGTTGACCGCTTTCAAGCCGATCTCGATCAAGATGGCCAAGCTGCAGAACCTCGCCCTGAATCCCGGTAAGCTTGCCGGGGTCTGTGGCCGCTTGAAGTGCTGCCTCCGCTACGAACTGGAGAACTACGAAGAGGGTCAGCGCGAACTTCCGGGGATCGGTACGACCGTCTACACCACCCAGGGTGAGGGACGGGTGGTCGGCCTCAACCTGCCGGAACGGAAGGTGCAACTCCTGTTGGAGGACGAGCCCACCTGGTTTCCCGCCGACGAGGTGTTTTCCCACAACGGGTGCCAGGGCGGCGGCGGTTGTGGTGGGGCCTGCGGTGGGCACGGAGGCTGAGGGCTTTGGCGGTGCGCTTCAGTTGTGCGCCTCGCCGATCGGCAACCTCGGAGACATCACCTACCGCGCCGTCGAGGCGTTGCGCGCGGCCGACCTGATCCTCGCGGAGGACACGCGCCGGACGGCGGTGCTCCTGCGCCACTACGGGGTGCCGGCCGGCGCGCGGCTCCTGAGCTACCACGACCACAACGAGCGTGAGCGGACGCCGGCCGTCGTGCAGCGGCTGCGGGCGGGCGCCTCCGTCGTCCTGGTGACGTACGCCGGCACACCGATGGTGGCCGATCCGGGCTTTCATCTGGTGCGCGCCGCCATCGCCGCAGGCATTCCTGTGCACGTGCTGCCGGGGCCGAGCGCCGCCCTGGCCGCGCTGACGCTCTCCGGGCTGGCCTCGCACCAGTTTGCGTTTTATGGCTTCCTGCCGCGGCGCGGCGCGGAGCGCACCAGGGCCCTGCGGGAGGCGCTGGGGCGGCCGCTGACCGCAGTGTGGTTCGAGGCGCCGCACCGCTTAGCCGCGACTCTGCGGGCGATGGTGGCCGAGGGCTTCGGTGCGCGGCAGGTCGTCGTGGCGCGCGAGTTGACCAAGCTGCACGAGGAGGTGGCGCGCGGGCCGGCCGAGGATCTCGCGCGGCGTTATGCCTCAGAGGCGGTGCGCGGCGAGATCACTCTGTGCGTCGAGGGCGCCGGATCGGGCGCGACCGTGGCGGATGCTGGCGACTGGGACGCGGCCCTCCAGCGTGTCGGGGAACTGCGGCGCGAGGGCATGGCGGTGGCCGCGGCGGTGGCCGGCGTGGCGAGGGACTTCGATCTGCCGCGGCGCGAGCTGTACCGCCGGGTGGTCGCCCCCGGCCGGTCCGGCCATTGATGCGCCTGTTTGTCCCGTCCGCCTGTCCATGATTGGTTGCGCGTCCAGCGACGGCGCCGCCCGATCCCCCGCGGGAGCCGGCCGGCCTCCCCCGTCAGACGGCCTTGGATTGCATCGCCTGCATGCAGTCGTGGCAGACGTTCTTGCCCATGAAGTTCTCCACGTCTTCGGCGTTGCCGCAGAAGATGCAGGCGGGCTCATACTTACGCAGTATGATCTTGTCGCCGTCGACGTAAATCTCCAGGGAGTCGCGCTCGGCGATGTCCAGTGTCCGCCGCAGTTCGATCGGGATGACCACACGGCCCAACTCATCGACCTTGCGCACGATTCCTGTAGACTTCATCATGCCAAGTCACCCCCGGAATGCGTCATCTTCCCAACCATACCAGCTTTGACTGTAACCGGCAAGTGTGGTTTGTAAGCTTTCGCCGGTTCTGGTTCGAGGTGGAATGTTCTTGACGCCGCAGTTGCGGAAGGCTAGCATCTGGAAGTCTGGCGCGTCGTGCGGAAGATGGTGCGTGTCGCCGGGCTGGGGCATTGGCTGGAGGACGGGTGTATGGAGCAGGAGCCGCCGGTTCCCGCGCTCAAGCCTTTTTACGTGACGGCGGCCATCGACTATCCCAATGCCGCGCCGCACATCGGGCACGCGTACGAGAAGGTGGCGGGCGATGCCCTGGCCCGCTACCAGTGCCTGCGCGGGCGGGACGCCTTCTACCTCCTGGGCAACGACGAGCACTCCCAGAACGTCCTGCGCGCTGCGCGGGAGTTGGGCGAATCCGCCCCGGACTACTGCGCGCGGATGGCGGCGGTGTTCGAGGGTGCATGGGACGCCATGGGCATCCGCCGCGACCGCTTCATGCGCACCGACGATCCGCGCCACCACGCGGCCGTGCAGGCGATCGTGTCGCTCCTGCGCGAGCGCGGCCACGTCTACCGCGGCGTCTATCGCGGCTGGTACTGCGTCTCCTGCGAGGCGTTCATCACCGAAAAGGAGCTGGACGACGGCCGGTGCCCCGTGCACCACCGCCCGGTGGAGCGGGTCGAGGAGGACAACTGGTTCTTCCGTCTTTCAGCGTTTCGGGATGCGGTCGCCGCCCACCTGGAGGCCTGTCCGCAGTTCATCCAGCCGGAAGCGCGCCGCAACGAGATCCGGATGGTGCTGCGCGAAGGATTGGACGACGTCTCCATCTCGCGGGCCAGCAGGGGCTGGGGCGTGCCGCTGCCGTGGGACGCGCAGCAGGTCGTCTACGTGTGGTTCGACGCCCTGATCACCTACCTCTCCGGTGCGGGGTTCGGTTGGGACCCCGAGCGGTTCGAGCGCCTGTGGCCCGCGGACGTGCACCTGATCGGCAAGGACATCACGCGCTTCCACGCCGTCATCTGGCCGGCCATGCTGCTGGGTGCGGGACTGCCGCTGCCGCGGGCCATTTTCGCGCACGGCTTCATGAACCTGCGCGGGGAGAAGTTGAGCAAGACCAGCGGCAACGTCGTGGATCCCCTGCGCTTCCTGGACCGCTTCGGGCTGGACGCGACCCGCTACTACCTGCTGGCGGAGACGCCGTTCGGCAGCGACGGCAACTTCGCGCCCGACTCCTTCGTCAAGCGCTTCAACTCGGATCTGGCCAACGACCTCGGTAACCTCCTCAACCGCGAGGTCGCGATGCTGGAGCGCTTCTGCGACGGCCGGGTGCCCGCGCCGCCGCAGCGATCGGACGACGGGTTCGCCGCGGCGGCCGCCGACGCCGCGTCAGCCCTGGCGCGCGCCATGGAAGGACTGCGCCTGAACGAGGGCCCCCCAGCGATGCTCGCCCTGTGCGCGCGTGCCAACAAGTACATCGACGAACAGGCGCCCTGGGATCTGGCGCGGCGGGGCGAGCGGGAGCGGCTGCACGCCGTCCTCTACAACGTGGCGGAGGTCCTGCGCCTCCTTGCCGTGGGTTTGTCGCCGTTCCTCGTGGAGGCGCCGGCGGAGATCGCGCGCCAGTTGGGCCTCCCGCCGGAGAGCGTCACGCGGGCCGGTTGGGACGCACTGCGCTGGGGCGGATTGGCCCCGGATACCCAGGTGTGCCGCGGAGAGGCGCTGTTTGCGCGGCTGGACCCCGAGACGGTCCGCGACGATCCGGTCTTCGGCTCCGCGCCGGCGGCCGTGGCGGATCCGGCGGCGGCAAGAGGGCAGGAGGAGCAGGCAGTGCAGACCGAGCCGACGGGGCCTAAGGACGAGCAGCCCGCGGCGCCGCCCATCGGCATCGAGGACTTGGCGCGCGTCTCGCTGCGCGTCGGGACGGTGGTCGAGGCCCAGCGCTTGGCGGGGGCGGACCGGCTGTTGGTGCTACAGGTCGACCTGGGGGAGGGGCGGCCGCGGCAGATCGTCTCGGGCATCGCTCGCCACTATGCCCCGGACGCCCTGGTCGGGCGGCAGGTGGTGGTCGTCGCCAACCTCAAGCCGGCGCGCTTCCGGGGCGTCCGCTCCGAGGGCATGCTGCTTGCGGCGGGCGGTGCGGACTCCCTGCGCCTGATCGGTCCCGACGGCCCTGCGGCGCCTGGAGATGCCGTACGGTGAGGGATGGCGTCCAGGGCGCGCCGCCGGAGCGTGAGCGGCACCCCCAAGCACCCGCGCTCTGGGACACCCACTGTCACTTGGCCGACCCGCGTTTCGCCTCCGACCTGGACGCGGTGCTGGAGCGGGCCCGCCTCAGCGGGGTGGGCCGCATCGTGATGATCGGCGCCGATCCGGATGCGTGGCCGTCCGTGGCGGCCCTCGCGGCCGATCCCACGCCGTCCGTCGACCTGAGGGCGGCCTGCGGGTTGCACCCTCACGCGGCGGATCGCGGGGACGACCGCTGTTGGGAGGGGTTGCGCCACCATCTGCGCGGCTCGGTCGCCCTGGGCGAGATCGGCCTGGACTACCACTATGATCTGTCGCCCCGTGTGGACCAGCAGCGGGCGTTCGCCGCCCAACTGCGACTCGCCCAGACGCTTGACCTGCCGGTGATCCTGCATGAGCGGGATGCGGTGGAGGATCTGCTGGCGCTGATGCGCTGCGAGGGACTGCCTTCGCGCGGCGGGGTGTGGCACTGCTTTTCGCACGGCCCGCACGTGGCGGAACAGGCTGTCGCCCTAGGCCTGCACCTGGGCTTCGGCGGCCTGGTCACCTTTCCGCGCGGCACCGACGAGGTGCGGGAGGCCGCGCGGCTGTGTCCGGCGGACCGGATCGTGCTGGAGACCGACGCGCCCTACCTCGCCCCGGTACCACGGCGCGGCCGGCGCAACGAGCCCGCGTTTGTGGCCCACGTGTTGGAGTTCCTGAGCGGGTTGCGGCGCGAGGCCCCAGAGGCGTTGGCTGCGGCAACCTCTCGCAACGCATCCCGTCTCTTCGACCGGTCCGTACCGGCCGGGTGACGGCGTTGGTCGACGGCCGACGCCAAGCGCCCGGCCGGTACGCCGGTTCACGGTCGGTGCTCGGCCGCCGGATAGAATGCGTGCACGTGCAGTCCGCGGCCGCGCCGTCGTTCCGACAGGGAAGGAGCGGGTGCAACCGTATGTCCCAAAGGGATGCCCGGTGCGCCGCCGGTACCGCGCCGCCTGTCTCGCCCGATCGTGCGCGGCCGTGGGCGGCGGCCGTCGCCATGGGCCGGCGGGGCGGGACGGGGCCGGGTCCGGATGCCCGGGGGCGGACCCCGGAGAAGCGGGGGACGTCGATGGGCGAACGTCGGGAGGCCCCCGACTCCACCCCGGGGGAGCGGCACAGCCGGGCGTGGCTCACGGGTGTGCTCGGGCGCCACGGGATCACGGCCGGCCGGACTCTGGGGCAGCACTTCATGTGGCATGAGCCGACCCTGACCCGGCTGGCGGCCGCGGCGGAGGTCCGCCCCGGGGTGCCGGTGCTTGAGGTCGGCCCCGGGGTGGGCGTGCTCACTTGCGCGCTGCGCGCGACCGGCGCGCGCGTCACGGCAGTGGAACTGGATCGCCGGCTGCGCCCCGCGCTCTGGGAGGTGCTCGGCGCCGGGCCGCCGCCTGCCGTCCCGGCCGTGGATCCCCCCCGGGTGGAGGAGTGGGCGGGCGACCTGCGCTTGGTCTGGGCGGACGCGGTGCGGCTGTCCTGGGACGAGCTCGCCGCGGCCGACGCGGGGCCGTGGCGCTTGTGCAGCAACCTGCCGTATTACATCACCGGGCCGTTTCTGGCCGCCTTCCTGGAGGGTGGCCTTGCCTGGTCGACGGCCGCCCTGGTGGTGCAGGCGGAGGGCGCGCAACGCATGCTGGCGGAGCCGGGCGGCAAGGCTTACGGTGCGTTTACCTGCCTCGTCCGCTACTATGCCGACGTGGAGCAGCTGTTCACGGTGCCGCGGGCGGCGTTCCTGCCGCCTCCCCGCGTGGAGTCCGTCGCGATCCGGCTGAGGCGGTTGGCAGCCCCCCCGTGCGCCGGCAGGCCGCGGGACCTGCGGCGCGTGGTGCGCGCGGCCTTCGGGCAGCGGCGCAAGACCCTGCGCAACGCCCTGGCGGCCGGCCTGGGGCTGGACCGGGACGCGGTCGGCGACCTGCTGGCGACGGCGGGGATCGACGGCGACCGGCGCGCGGAGACGTTGGACCTGACGGAGTTCGGCCGGCTCGCTTCCGCGTGGGCAGACCTCGCCCCCTCCGAGGCCGCGCCGGGCATATGATAGGATGATGGCGCCGCCGCCAGCGGGCGATACGGGGAAAGTCGAGGCGCACCATGGAGTTCGTCAGCCCGACCAAGGGCAGCATGTCCTTTGACGGTATGTTTGGCGAGATCGTGGCGTTTGTGCAGGAATTCCCAGAGGACCCATACACCCTGATCATCGGCTCGGACTCCCAGGCCAAAGAGCAGGTCACCTCCTTCGTGACGGCCGTCGTCGTGCACCGGGTCGGTAAGGGCGCCCGCTACTTCTACCAACGCCGGTCCCACCGCCCGATGCGCTCGCTGCGCCAGCGCATCCTGTTTGAGACCTCGCTGAGCCTGGGGCTCGCGGGGGCGATGGCGGAGCGCCTCTCGGACAACGGCCACTCCCAACTCAACATCGAGATCCACCTCGACATCGGCCAGCAGGGGGACACACGCGCCCTCATCCGGGAGATCGTCGGTATGGTGACGGGCAGCGGCTTTGACGCGAAGATCAAGCCCGATTCCTATGGCGCAAGCAAGGTCGCGGACAAATACACGAAGTGACGACTTCGCCGTCTAAAGGCGGCGTCTCGGTTCGACGCGGGCGGCGATCCCTTTCCGCTCCCCGAAGGCCGCACCCCAGCCGTCGCGCGTACGCGCTCGATCCAGGATGTCTTGCGCGGCGTTGTGGTCCAGGTCGGCCACGTACCCGCAGGAGGCGCAGATATGCGCCTGCAGGCTGAGGGACTTGGGCGCCATGGCGCAGCAGCGGCTGCACCTCTGGCTCGTGAAGGGCGCAGGTGCGCGGATGCCTCGGTGCCCGGCGCTTTCAGCCTTGGCTTCCAGGATGTCCACGAACGCGATCCACGAACGAGGCGTCTTCACGCTCAGGTCTTCCACGGCGATGACCCGAAGGACCATGACGCGACTCAGCTGTCGCCTGAAGGCGACAGCCCTCTCGCGCATCTTCTGTAGGCCGGAGGGGACGCCGCGGCCGGTGCGGGTGCCGTCTATGCAAAGTAGGAGCCAAGGAGAGCAAAGCAACGCAAAGTAGCGCTTGCCACGACTGGCATTTCGGTCCAAAAACGGGCGATCGGGGGGGCGACGCGATTCGATTGACAGGGCCAGACGCCCTGGGTATACTGGCACTCTTTTTGACGTCGCCATCCATCTCTGCTATACTTACATGACGCTGCTTGGGAGGGATGGAGACATGGCCTCCGGCCACACGGTTCTCTCCGACATTCGGCGGCGAATGGATGCGTTCGTTGGGCAGCGGGTTCTCGTCAAAGCCAACCGTGGACGGCGCAAGGTTGTGGAGCGCGAGGGCATGCTGGAGCGCACGTACGCCAGCCATTTCGTGATCCTTCTCGACGAAGACAAGCAGTACCGCCGGGTGTCGTACAGCTATGCGGACCTGCTCACGGACCTCGTGGAGCTGAGCCTGTGTGGGCAAAAGGGTCTGCAGCGCGTGCAGTTCACGGCCAGCCTCGGCAGTTAGGGAAGACAGGCGGCGGTGGGCGCCGCCCGCGTCGAATGGGGGGCGCCGGTGCCGAGTGCGGTCCGCGTGCATGCACCGGCCAAGGTGAATCTGGCTTTGGCGGTGGGCCCCCGCCGCGCGGACGGCTACCACGAGGTGCGCACCGTCCTCCAGGCGGTGGCGCTGTGGGACGACCTTGAGGTGCGGGCCTGCCAGGACCTGCGGGTCGTCTGCGACGATCCCGCGGTCGGTGCCGACCGTCACAACCTGGTGTGGCGGGCGGCCGAGTCCCTGCGCCAGGCGGCGCGGCTGAACGCGGGAGCCTTTATTCAACTCCACAAACGCATTCCCGTGCAGGCGGGCCTCGGCGGCGGCTCTTCCGATGCGGCCGCGACGCTCGCGGCCTGCAACCGCCTCTGGGGCCTGAACTGGCCACACGACCGGCTTGCGGAGGTCGCCGGCCGCCTGGGCGCCGACGTCCCCTTCTTCCTGGTCGGTGCGACCGCGCTGGCCTCCGGCCGCGGTGAGCGGGTGCGGCGCCTGCCGCCGTTACCCGCATGGCCGGTCGTACTGGCGCGCGTCGGGCCCGGCGCCTCTACCCCAGAGGTATACGGGGCCTTCGACCGGCTCGATCTGGTCGGCGGTCCCCCTGTCCTGCCCGGTGGCTGGACGCGGCCCACCGGTCCGGCGTCCAGCCGCAAGGAACTCGCGGCCATGCTGTTCAATCATCTGCAGCCCGCGGCGCTGGACGGCCGCCCGGACCTGCGGGCGCTGCTCGAGCGCCTGACCGCCCGCGGCGCGCTTAGGGCCATGGTCGCCGGATCGGGCTCCGCCGTCTGGGCGCTGGCGCCGTCTCCGGCTTGGGCGCGCACCGCCGCGGCCGCGCTGACGGCCGAGGGGGCGTGGGCGGTGGCCTGCCGCTTCTGGCCGGGCGGGGTGCGCCCGGGGCTGGTACGCCGCTCGGTGTAGGGTGATCGGTGTAGGGTGAGACGTTCGGATCGGGGGCGTGGCCGTGCCGGTCGGCATCGTTCTGGCGGGCAGGAGCAACCGGGGGGCGCTGGCGGAGTCCGCCCCAGATGTGGCATGGGAGGCCTTGATCCCGCTCGCGGGCCGGCCCATGGGCGCGTACGTGGTCGCGGCCCTCGCCGGGGTGCGCGAGGTGTGCGGCGTGGTCGTCGTCGGTCCCGCGGAACTGGGGCGGGGCACGCCCACCGTCGTCGCCCCCGGCGGCGACCTGCTGGGATCGTTGCGCGCGGGTTTGGAGGCCGCCCGGGCCTTCGCGCCGCAGGACGCCGAATACCTGGTGGCGACGGGCGACGCCCCCCTGCTGACCTCGGCCGCCGTGGCCGACGTCCTTTCCCGGTGCCGGGCGCGGGGCCTCGCCCTCGGGTACACGGCGGTGCCGCGGGTCGTTTGCGAGCAGCGCTTCGGCCGCATCCGCCGCACCTATGTGCGCCTGCGGGAAGGGGCCTTCACCGGCGGAAACTGCTTCTATCTCCGGGCCGAAGCGGCCGAGGCCGTGCTGAACCTGACCGCGCGGGCCTATGCCGCGCGCAAGCGGCCATGGGCCCTGGCGCGCTGGCTCGGCTGGGGCCTTGTGGCCGGGCTGGTCCTGGGCACGGTGCGGCTTTCCGACGCGGAGCGGGCCGCGAGCCGCCTGCTCGGTAAGCCGGCGGGTGTCGTGGTGAGCGATGAGGCCGGGGTCGGGGTGGATGTCGACGACGCGGGGGATCTGGCGTTCTGCCGCCAGGCCCTGGAGCACCCGGCGGGGGGGCGGTGAGGCGATGGCGTACGGTGCGCTGGCGGTGGTGCTGGCTGCGGGGCAGGGCAAGCGGATGCACTCGCGGTTGCCGAAGGTGCTGCATCCGGTGGGCGGCGTCCCCATGGTGCTGCGGGTCCTTTCCGCGGCGCGGGCCGCCGGGCTGGACGCGGCCGCGGTGGTCGTCGGGCATGGCGGCCAGGAGGTCTCGGACCTGGTGGCGCGCCAGGCGCTGGGGCCGGTCTCGCTCGTGTGGCAGTCCCAGCAGAACGGCACCGGCCATGCCGTGGCCTGCGCCCTGGAGGCGGCGGGCTGCGACCTGCCGCGGGACGCGGTGGTGCTGCCGGGCGACGCCCCGCTGCTGGCGCCGGACGAAATCGCCGGCCTGCTCGCCGACCACCGGGCGAGCGGGGCGGCCGCGACGCTGCTCACGGCCCACATGGACGACCCGCACGGCTACGGCCGGATCCTGCGGGATGAGCGCAACCGGGTCGCGGCGATCGTGGAGGAGCGCGACGCCACGCAGGAGCAGCGCCGGATCCGCGAGATCAACACACTGGTCGGCTGCTACCGCACCGCCGAACTGCGCGGGGCGCTGGCGCGCTGCCGGCCGCTCAACGCCCAGGGCGAGATCTATCTGACCGACGTGGTCGCCCTCCTGGTCGCGCAGGGCCAACTGGTGGGCGCCCGCTGTGCGCCCGACCCGCAGGCCGTGCTGGGGGTGAACGACCGCCAGGCGCTGGCGGAGGCGGAGGCGGCACTGCGGCTGCGGACCCTGACGCGGCTGATGGCGCGCGGCGTGACGGTGGTCGACCCGGCCGGCACCTGGGTCGACGAGTCGGTCGACATCGGGCCGGACTGCACGCTCTTTCCCGGCACGCACTTGGAGGGCGGCTGCCGGCTCGAGCCGGGGTGCCGCGTCGGCCCCGACGCCCACCTGCGCGATTGCCGCCTGGGTGCCGGGGCGGCGGTCCGCGGCGTCCGCCTGCGCGGGGTGGTCGTCGCTGCCGGTTGCCGCGTCGGCCCCGGCGCCGATGTCGCCCTGGGGCGCGACTGATACCGCCGGCCGGCAGGCGACGGCCGGTCCGGGACGAATCCGTTCGATCCGGGGCACCACTGGGTGCCGCCGTCCGCCGCATGGCCGGTGGTCCTCCCGGACCGTGGCCGGAAAGGGGCGTGCGCCTGGTCGGGCGGACGGGTGTGTCGCCTGCGTGGTGAAGGCGGGGCACGGGACGACCAGGGTTTATGGAGGGACCGCGCAGTTGCGCCGCGCCCCCGAACCGGCTGGCCATTCTCTCAGGGCGCGCCCATCCGGATCTGGCCGGGCGCGTCGCCGGCCATCTCGGCACGTCGCTGGGCGGACTCCTGATCGAGAACTTCCAGGACGGTGAGATCGGCGTCGTGCTTCAGGACAACGTCCGCGGCGTCGACGCCTTTGTCGTTCAACCCACGATCCGGCCCAACACCTCGCTGCTCGAACTGCTGATCGTCATCGACGCGTTGCGGCGCGCCTCCGCCCGCCGGATCACGGCGGTGATCCCCTATTACGGCTACGGCCGCCAGGACCGTAAGACCCGTGGCCGCGAGCCGATCACCGCGAAGCTGATCGCCAACCTCCTGGTCACCTCGGGCGCGGACCGGGTCCTGACGGTGGACCTGCACGCCGGGCAGATCCAGGGGTTTTTCGACGTGCCCCTCGACCACCTGACGGGCGTCCCCCTCTTGGCCGAGTATTTCGCGGGCAAGAACCTGGACGACGTCGTGGTCGTCTGCCCGGACGCCGGCGAGGGGGGTATTCCGCGGGCGCGCCGGCTCGCCGAGTTGCTGCAGGTGCCGCTGGCGATCGTCGACAAGCGCCGGCCCGCGCCGAACGTCTCGGAGGTCATGAGCGTGATCGGTACGGTGCGCGGCAAGACCGCCATTCTCATGGACGACATCATCGACACCGCCGGCACCACCTGCAACGCGGCCCTGGCGCTGCGGGAGCTGGGCGCGAGTGAGGTCTATGCGGCCTGCGTCCACGCCGTCATGTCCGGACCGGCCGTCGAGCGGCTGAAACGGGCCCCGATCACGGAGATGGTCGTCCTGGACACCGTGCCGCTGCCGCCCGGCGCCGCCGCCGAACTCGGCAACCGCCTGCGCGTGCTGTCGATCGCGGAACTGCTCGGGGACGCCATCCTGCGCATCCACGAGGACCGTTCGATCACGGAACTGATGGCGCAGCGGCGGGAAACCGCCCTCCAGCGGCTGGAGTGAGCCGCGCCGTCGGCCGGAGGCCCCCGCCCCGGTCCGGATGAACGATGAACAACGAAGACGGGGCCGGGAGCGGAAGGGGTTTTGGGCGATGGGTGTGCGGTTGGCCGGACGCGTGGCCGTGGTGACCGGTGGCGGCTCCGGCATCGGGCGGGCGTCGGCGGTCCGGTTCGCGGCCGAGGGCGCGGTGGTCACGGTCGCCGACCTGGACGAGGCCGGCGGACGTCAGACCGTCGAGCAGATCCAGGCGGCCGGAGGGCGGGGGCAATACGTCTCGACCGATGTAACCCGCCTGGACGATGTGCGCGCCGCCTTCGCCGACGCCGCGCGCCTGGGCGGGTCGGGGCGGCTCGACGTCGTCTTCAACAACGCCGGCATCGGTTTTGTGGGCGCCGTCGACGAGACGTCGCCGGAGGACTGGGAGCGCGTTATGGCCGTGAACCTCCGCGGCGTCTACCACGGCTGTCTGTGCGCCGTGGAGCGGATGAAGGCCCAGGGCGGCGGCGGCGTGATCCTCAACATGTCTTCGGCCATCGCCACCATGGGCCTGGGCCGGCGGGCGGCGTATGCGGCCAGCAAGGGCGCCGTCTACGCCCTGACGCGGTCGATGCAGGTCGATTGCGCGCCCTTTGGCATCCGGGTCAACGCCCTGATGCCCGGGACGATCCTGACCCCCTTCGTGGAGGGGTATCTGAAGCGGTCCTTTGCGGGACGCGAGGAGGAGGCGCTGGCGTCGATCCGCGCCCGCCAGCTGACCGGGGAGTTGGGTACGGCGGAGGATGTGGCGAGCGCGGCGGTGTTTCTGGCCTCGGATGAGGCCAGGTTCATCATGGGGGCGGGCCTGGCGGTCGATGGCGGTCTGACGACGGGCAAGCCCTGAGCCGGCGCGTTTGACACCCCGGTCCGTCGCCCCGTACACTGCGCTTGCGCCGGGGCGAAGGGCCGCGGGACTATTGGCGTGCCCGCGGTGAGGCGCCGCCGGCATGGGGGGTAATCGGTTGGCTGACGCGTATGAGTTGGAGGCGGAGACCCGGGTCCCCGGACATCCCAACCGCGACCGGGCGCGCGGCGTCGTTCCGGCGGTGATGTATGGGCACGGGACGCAGCCCATGGCCCTCGGCGTGGAACGCCACGGCCTGGAGTTGCTGCTCAGCCATGGTGGCGCGCACCGGCTGCTGCGCCTGCGCATCGCGGGCGAACCGGAGCCCCGCAGTGTGGTCATCAAAGAGGTGCAGCGCCATCCGGTGCGGCCGGGCGTGTTGCACGTAGACTTCCAGGCGGTGCGGGCCCAGGAGCGGATCCACGCCGAGGTGCCGTTGCGGTGCCATGGAGAGGAAGCCATCACCAAGCGCGCCGGCGTCCTGCAGCTGACGATGCACAGCGTGCGCGTGTCCTGCCTGCCGGCCGATCTCCCTTCCCACCTGGACGTGCAGGTGGCCGACCTCCAGCCCGGCCAGTCGATCACGATCGGCGAACTGGTGGTGCCCGCGGGCCTGCAATTGCTGCACGAGCCCGGCGATGTGGTGCTGAGCGCGCTGCAGTCGCGTACGGTGGCAGCGGACCCGGCGGCGACCGCGGAGGCCAAGGGGTAAGCGGCTCGGGGTGGCGGCGGCCCGTCCTCCGCCACCCCTGGCGCAACGGAGGCTTTGCAGACGCGAAAGCACCTGATCATCGGGCTTGGCAACCCTGGGCGGACCTACGAGCGGACCCGGCATAACGCCGGCTTCGATGTGTTGGCATTGCTCGCGGCGCGGCACGGGGGCACGTTCCGCCGGCCGTGGCGGGGTCCGCGCTGCGAGACCGCGCGCAGCGACGTGCGCGGCCATGCCCTCACCCTGCTGCGACCGCTGACCTTCATGAACCTGAGCGGCGAGGCGGTCCGTCCCCTGCTGGCGCGCGGGGACGGGCGCGACGGCTTCGCCCTGGATGAACTCCTGCTGGTCTATGACGATATGGATTTGCCGCCGGGGACCCTACGGGTGCGCCCCTTCGGTTCCGCCGGCGGCCACCGGGGCGTCGCCTCCGTGCTGGCGGCCGCGGGGGGTCTGGCGGTGGCGCGGGTGCGCGTGGGCATCGGCCGGCCGACGGACGGGTTGGACGCCGCGGAATACGTGCTGCGGCGCCTGCCCGCCTCCGAACAGGCCGGGTGGCGGGCGGCCCTGGAGCGGGCGGCGGACGCCGTGGAGGCGGTCTGTGTCGAGGGGCTGGACGCGGCGATGGACCGGTTCAACCGGACGGCGGGGTAAGGCGGGCGGGACGGGGGCGGCTGCGTGGAGCGAGACGCCGTAGAGCTGTGGTCTGGTTTGCAGGAGTATCGGGGGCTGATCGACGCGTTGCGCCGCGGCGCGCGCGAGGTTGCGCTGTCCGGCCTGCCGGCGCCCGCGGCCGTGCCGCTGGGCCTGGCGCTGCGGGCCGAACTGGAGCGGCCGGTCGTCTGGATCGCCGCCGACGAGGCGCGGGCGGAGGCGGCTTGGACGGCGGTGGCGGCGTGGGCCGGCGGGGGCGATGCGCCGGCGTTGCTGCCGCCGCGCGAGTTCCTGCCCTTTTCCATCGTGGCCGAGGGGCCGGAGACGCGGGCCACGCGGCTGCAGACGCTGGCGGAACTGCGGCCGGACGCGCCGCGCCCGCCCATGCTGGTGCTGCCGGTCACGGCCCTGCGCCGGCAGCTGGCGCCGCCCGACGTCTTCCACGCCGCCGGGATCACCCTGGCGCTCGGCGATCGCGTCAGCCCCGGTGACCTGGCCGCGCGCCTGGCCGAGGGCGGCTACGAGCGGCAGCCACTGGTGGAGGGGCCGGGGGTCTTCGCCCTGAGGGGCGGCATCCTCGATGTTTTCCCGCTCACCGCCGAGCACCCGCTACGCCTGGAGTTCGACGGCGAGACGCTGGCCTCGCTGCGCCGTTTCGCGGCGGATACGCAGCGCTCCCTGGACGAACTTGACGCGGCGGCCATCCCGCCCGCCCGGGAGGTGCCGCCGCCGCCGGCCGCCTTGCGCGACGCGGCGCTGGTCCGGCTGGCCGAGTCCATGGAGGCCGCGGCGCCGCGGCTCGGCGCCGAAGGCTCCGAAGCGCGCGTCCGGCTGGAGCAGTCGATCCGCGCCGACCTTGAGGGGCTCGGATCGGGGACGGCGGTGGGTGCGTGGGAGCGCTACCTGCCCTTCGCGCACCGGCCGGCCTCGGTCCTGGAGTACGTGCGCTGGCGCGGGCGCGCCCCGCTGTGTCTGGTCCTGGATGCGGCGACGGCGATGGACGCGGTGCGGACGCTGCACCGCCACGAGGAGGAGCGGCTGGCCGGTTTCCTGACCGACGGGCGCATCGTGCCTGAACAGGCGGCCGCCTTCGCGCTGCCCCTGGACTGGCAGGCGGACGCCGGTGCCAGGGGCGCGACGCTCTTTGTGGACCCGCTCGGACGTCCGATCCCCGGCGCGGACCCACAGGAGCGCGTGCAGATGGCGGCCCGATCCGCCCCGCCGCTGGCCGGTCAGTGGAGTCTGGCACTGGACGCCCTGCGGCGCTGGCAGCGGGCCGGCTACCGGGTGGTGTGCTGGACGGGGGGCAGGGAGCGCGCCGCCCACACCCTACGGGAACTCCGGGACGCCGGGCTCGACGCCGCCGCGGCTGGGGAGCCGCCGTGGCCGCGGCCCGGCGGGATCGCAGTGTCTCCCGGCCGCCTGCCGGCCGGATTCGAAATGCCCGGACTCGGTTTGGCGGTGCTGGGCGAGACGGAGCTCTTCGGCCGGCGGCCGCGTCCGGCCCGCGTCCGGCGGGCGAGCGCCGACGCGACGCAGCTGCAGAGCTACGAGGACCTGCAGGTCGGCGACTTCGTCGTGCACAGCTCGCACGGTATCGGGCAGTATCTGGGGACCTCCACGCTGACGGTGCAGGGCAAGGCCCGCGATTACCTGGTGCTGCGCTATGAGGGTACGGACCGGCTGTATGTGCCGACCGACCAGATCGGGCTGGTGCAGAAATACATCGGCGGCGAGGGCCGGGCCCCGCGGATCAGCCGGCTCGGCAGCGCCGAATGGGCGAAGGCCAAGCAGCGGGTGAAGGAATCGGTGCGGCGCATGGCCGAGGAGTTGATCGCCCTCTACGCGGCGCGCCAGGCGCTCAGCGGGCACGCCTTTTCACCGGACACCCCCTGGCAGCGCGAGTTCGAGGACGCCTTCCCCTACGAGGAGACGCCGGACCAGTTGCAGGTGATCGGCGAGATCAAAAAGGACATGGAGCGGGCGGTCCCGATGGACCGGTTGCTGTGCGGCGATGTCGGGTACGGCAAGACGGAGGTCGCGATGCGTGCCGCCTTCAAGGCCGTCGCCGACGGGCGCCAGGTGGCGGTGTTGGTCCCGACGACCATCCTGGCCGAGCAGCACTACCTGACCTTCAGCGAGCGGTTCCGCGGCTTTCCCATGCAGATCCGCATGCTGTCGCGCTTCCGCAACCGCCAGGAGCAGGAGGAGACGATCACCGCCCTGCGCCGGGGTACGGCGGACATCGTGATCGGCACCCACCGGCTCCTGCAGGGAGACGTCGACTTCAAGAACCTAGGCCTCGTGGTCATCGACGAGGAACACCGCTTCGGGGTGGCGCACAAGGAGCGGCTGAAGCAACTGCGCCAGAGCGTCGACGTGCTCACCATGACGGCGACCCCCATCCCGCGCACCCTGCACATGGCCATGGCCGGGGTGCGCGACATGAGCGCCATCACCACCCCCCCGGAGAACCGCTACCCGATCGAGACCGTTGTGGTCGAGTGGTCGCCGGCCCTGGTGCGGGAGGCCCTTTCGCGCGAACTGACGCGCCACGGCCAGGTCTACTACCTGCACAACCGCGTCCAGGGCATCTCGGGCGCGCAGGAGCGCATCCACGCCCTGGTGCCGGACGCCGACATCAGCATCGCGCACGGGCAGATGCCGGAGGACCAGCTCGAATCGGTCATGACGGAGTTCTGGCGCGGCGAGCACCAGGTGCTGCTGGCGACGACGATCATCGAGTCCGGGCTGGACATCCCCAACGCCAACACCCTGATCGTGGAGGACGCGGACCGGCTCGGCTTGGCCCAGTTGTATCAGATCCGCGGGCGCGTGGGGCGGAGTTCGCGGGTTGCCTACGCCTATTTCACCTACCGCCGCGACAAGGCCCTGACGGAGATCGCCAGCAAGCGCTTGGAGGCGATCAAGCAGTTCACCGAGCTCGGGTCCGGTTTCAAGATCGCCCTGCGCGACCTGGAGATCCGCGGCGCCGGCAACATCCTGGGCCCGGAGCAGCACGGCTTCGTCGCCGCGGTCGGCTTCGACCTCTACGCGCAGTTGCTGGAGGAGGCGGTGCGCGACCTCAAGGGCGAGCGCGCCGCCCCGGTGCACCGGGCGACGGTGGAACTGGGTGTGGACGCGTTCATCGACGACGCCTACATCCCTGAAGCACAGGTGAAGCTCGAGTTCTATAAGAAGATCCACGCCGCCGCGGCGGCGGCCGATCTCGCGGCGGTCGAGGAGGAGTTGCGCGACCGCTTCGGCCCCCCGCCGACCGGGGTGGACCACCTGCTGCGTCTGACGCGGATCCGCCTGCTCGCCCAGGACATGGGGGTTTTGGGCGTGGTGCAGGAGGGGCGGCGCATCACCTTCAGCCTGCCCAACTACGCCGCGCCGCTCGTGTCCCGCCTGCAGGACCTGGTGGCGCGTTCGGGCCGGCGGCTGCGGCTGCGGCCGGCCCCCAAGCCGCAACTGGAATGGCTGCTGGACGGGATGGACGATCCCACCGTCCTGGCGGCCGCCGAGGGCTGCCTGCGGCTGCTGGCCGGCCACCCCCAGGTCCATGCCTGGCGCCAGGGCCTCGAGGGGGCGGCCGACCGCGGGGAGGTGGCCGCCCAGGTCGCCGCCGTGCCGCCGCCCCTGGGCAGCTACGCCCCGCCCCGCG
>JAJZXK010000199.1 GCA_021806565.1 Bacillota bacterium
TCTGCTCCTTCCGCCCCCCATTCGACGAGCGACACTGCCCCCGCTCATCCGTAGGCGACGGAGGCATTGCCCTCTGGCATCGGTGGGGGCAATCAATCCCGCTAGTCACAGTAAAGCTCGTCGATCCGGTGCTTGAGGCGTACTTCATCCGCTGCCGGCCCCGTCGGCCGGTAGTACAGACCCGACCGGTTCAGTCCCAGCAGCCGAGTTTGGGCGCTCAGCGGCAACTCCCCGCACGCCCGGTCCACCAACGCCAGCCGGGCGGCCCTATCGGAATCCTCCAGCTCTTTTTCCCAGCCACTGGAGCTCTGTGCTCAAGCGGCCGATTTCGGCGTGAAGTTCGTGGACCTTGCGCTCATGCTCCGCCTTGGGTACACCCTCGACGCCACGCTCCTCGCGCTGGAACAGCGCGGGCAGCCCTTCGATGGCGGCCTTCCGCCACCGCACGATCATGGCCGGATGGATCCCACGTTCTGAGGCGATCGGCGCCAGCGTCTTCTCCTCCGCAGTACCTCCAGGATGACATCCGCCTTGAACTCCGCCGAATAGTGCTTCCTCATGTCGCCGCGGATTGCTTACAGACCCCAGGTTCTCCTGTCCACTTTCCTGGGTCCACTATACACTTTCGCGCGAGATCGGTTCATGGACCGAAGATCACGCCTGCAAGCTCGCTGAGGTGTTCCTTGGCGTGGTAGAGATCGACGATCTGCAGTGCCTGGGGAGCGATCATCGCCGCGAGGTTCCAGATCCACCGGGCGCCGTCACCCATGAACACCTGAAGCTTGGCGAGGAAGAAGCCCCGCCTGGTGAGTTCACGCCGTACCCTGGCAGCGAAAGTGGGCGTTTCGTCAGGCTGAGAGGCATTCCACTGGGAGCTTTCGATGGCAGCCGAATAGCTCTATGAGCCTTCATCACACTCTGGATGCCCACGAGCATCCACATGGTCTGCCGTTCAGACGGCGCACTCCTTCACCTCGCGCGTCTTGGCGGAGCCGTCTGGCTGCTTGCCGGCTCTCCCTGCAAGCTCTGCATGGCGCATGGGGATACCCGGCATCTGCGTACGCTATACTCCATGTGGTAACTCATGCAGGGAGGTGGCGTGTGTCGGATCAGCTGTCCACCAGACCGGAGAAACTTCAGCAGAGGAAGCGTTCAGTACGTTGGACACCCTGCAGCGGGTGGACCAGAGCACGGAGGGGGCTACGGCTGGCTCAGGTGGCCTTTGCAGTCGGGATCGCCTATGCTGCGATTAGTCTGTATTGGGGGTTTGGCGGCACCTGGCTGGTGGACACCGTCAGCAGCGCTCTGCCCAAGTTGAGCCACACCCAATCCGCTCTCCTGCTCTTTATCGTGTGGGTTGCCGTCGTTCTCAAGATGATCGCCTCCTTCCTGCCGCTGCTGGTCGTGCAAGCTGGGGACCCGCGGCCGACGGCCAAGACGTGGTGGGGGCATTCACTGCGCCTCCTGGGCTGGACTGAAGCCGGCATCTTGACTCTTTACGGTCTGGTGCTGACTGCGGTGGAGCTTCTCGCAGAGTCAGGCGCTATTGCGGTGCCGCCTCACGCCGACCGGCTGGCCCTTGCCTGGCATGCCTACCTGTGGGACCCGTGGTTCCTGCTATGGGGGCTCCTCGTAGCCGGGGTTATGGCGCGAACATATGTACGCCAATGACCGCTCGTGCCCCCGTCACCTGACAGCCTGTAAGGTCACTAAATCACTTGACTGAGTCGCGTGAAAGGGCTTGACACCTTTCGCGTTTATGGCCGGTGCTCGATACAACCTTCAAAGAGGGGCGATTCTCATGATTCCGCAGCGGCTGAGTCTGGTTACGAAGGGTGCATGGGACGTACCGTTGTTACGCGCCTTCCACAAGCGTTTGGGCTGGACGGAAACAGACTGGAGTTCGGATGACCACGCTGTGTTTTCGAATGCGGGGAGCATGCTATCGATCTGGTCCGTTGCCGAATTGTCGAAGGACTCTGACCCTCTGACCTGCCCGTGATCGACAATCCGGGAGTGTTTCGAGGAGTGACGCTTGCTATTAATGTTGACGGGCTAGCACAAGTCGACGAGGTGTTATCTGAGGCGGAGTCCTCCGGTGCAAAGAGTGAGCGCCCGGCAACGGACCGCTTCGGGGCGGTCGGAGTGGCTCTTTCCTGGATCCTGAGAACAATGCTTTGGAGGTTGCCTTCAACCCGAACGTCCGGTTTGATGAGAGAGGCGCGACGATCGAAATGAACGGGTAGCTCGCTCTGGCAGTTCGTGTAGGCCGACGACTCCAGAGGTATCCCCTCGAGCACTCTCCCTGCGCACGGTACGATGACCGCAGTGCCAGTATGTGTTAGACCACTCCGCTTCCTCGATCGGGAGGAGGCGGGGTGGTCTGTTTGGTGGGTCACGGACGGCTGCCGCAGTGATATGGCCGATCCAAGATGTCCCAGATCCAAGATCCCCAGAAGCCCACCCGGGCAGCGGCGGAACGGGAAGTCACCGCGCTGCGGCAACGGCTCGCCAGCATCCCGCGTGAGAAAGACAGGTTGGTGCAAGCGTTCCTCAAGGGGCGTATTCCCGCGGACGCGATGGCACGAACGATGGAGGGCTACAAAGGGAGCAGGCGGGGGCGCAGACACGGGTCGCCGCCCTGGAACGCGAACTCGCCGGTCGGGCCTGCAGCGAGCGGCAGGAAGCCAACGCCGTGGAGTACGCGGCACACATCGCCCTCGGGCTCGACGCGCTGGACGAGGAAGGTCGGAAGGCGTTCCTCCGCGACATGGTGTGTGGACGGACCGCGTGTTATCATTCGCACCATAACTACAGGGAGATCCCGACGTCCCGGGCGATGGTGTGGTGTTCCTATTGCATCCGCACCATCTCGGTGGTGAGGTACAGGGCCGTTCCCGCTCGCCCAGGCAACCGAGCCGCGGACGGCCAGGGGATGCACATAGGTGGACGGCACCTGCGCGCCAGTACCGGTTGGACCACCGTGGCGCCGCTACCCGCCGAGGAGGGCGCCGCAGCGGCCGTGGAGGCGGACCGCAGTCCCGGCGGTATCGCGGACGACGGCCCCGTCGCGGACCGGGCACATCCCGACCCCAGAGCCAGGCATGCCAACGCCTCACAGTGTCCCTCCGCAAGAGAGGACGCTCAAAGACACGTTGCGGTTCCCGCACGCAGTTATCCGTCTGCCCGTTTCCACCGGAGGCGCCGCATCGATCCGGTGCGGATCCCTCCTGTCAAGGCCTTTACCAGGGGCTGATTCTGAACCCGCTTGTTGACGCCGCGCTCCACACGCCCCGGGGCGAACACGCGGAGTCCCTCCGTCGGGAGTCGCCCGCGCCGTTCGGCCTGCACAGCTACGTCGGCGAACTCGTCGCCGGCGCTCTGGATGGGGGCGTTCTGCGCGAGCATTGCGGGCTCGGGTCGCGGGCCGCGCACTGGCGGGGCGTCGTCGACCGCGCTTATGACGTTCTCGGCGACGCGACCCGGGATGGTTGGGACTACGAGGCGTGGGTGAGGCTCGGGGCGGCATCGCTGGTCCCGGTCGTCGCGCGCCACCTCGCCGCCGGGCGGCCCGCGGGCACGGATCTGGTCGGGGAGGCGCTCGCCATCCTTGAATCGACTTGCCGCCGGTGGAAGGATGCCCGCGGGGGACGATCCGCGGCGCCCGCTCGGGCCTGATCGGCGCGGCGGTACCTGGTGCCATCGATGCGGGAATCCCTGGAGGTGGTCCCGGCATGTCTGGGCTGCAGGCGGTCGATCTTCACCGGGCTGCTGTCCCGCGGCGTCCCGGGCCCCAGAGGGCGCCAAGCGCTTGACCTCTCGGCCCGTGGGTAAATCCCCATGGCCGGGGGGACGGCCGCCGATGACGATGAAAACGCCGCCGCGGCACCCGGGTCAGACGGTGGCTAGCGTAGTAGGTACCGCCCTCGGCGCGCCCTATATGTAGTGGTTTAG
>JAJZXK010000200.1 GCA_021806565.1 Bacillota bacterium
CGGAGGCATTGCCCTCTGGCATCGGTGGGGGCAATCAATCCCGCTAGTCACAGGCGCGGTGGGGGAGCAGATGGATATCGAATACGCCAAGCCGGAGTTCTATTGGGGACGCGAACCTAACCACCTCTGCCTCAGGGTCTGCCAACTGGTTTCACCGGCCGGCGCTGGCAGGCGCGCGATCGACATCGGGTGTGGTGAGGGAAGGGACGCGGTTCATTTCGCGAGGCATGGATTGGATGTCCTCGCTTTGGACGTGTCGCGCCCTGGCTTGGAAAAGGCCGCGCGCTGGGCGGCGGAAGAGGATCTCCATCTGGAGACGGTGCAAGACAGCATCTTGGGGTACCGGCTATCCGCGGATGTTAATTTACTGTACTCCAGCGGAACCCTGCATTATCTACCACCAGAGTTGAGGGCGGATGTGTTCAGTAACTATAAGGGCCATACTGCGGCGGATGGTCTTCATGCCGTAAACGCTTTTGTGGAGAAGCCATACATCCCGCCTCCTCCGGATTACGCTCCAAACGAGTACTTTTATCGCTCCGGTGAACTTCTGGCATACTACTGGGACTGGGAGGTTCTCCTTTTCGAGGAGATAACCTTCGATTGTCGCTCGGGTGGCGTTCACCACCGCCACGTTATGGATACCGTGATCGTGAGAAAGGTTGTTTCCTGACCGGTCGATCGTCCGGGACAAGCGGCGGGACGGGCATGCTGCCTGCGCCCATGAACTGGTGTGCCTCGTGCTCTGGTGGGTCGGCCAGAAAAGCGGGCGGAGTACTCAGGTGGAGCGGGAGAGCAACGCCGGTGGCAGTTGGAAGACTCCATCTCGCGTGGTGGCGAGGTCAAGGACGGCCACTATCGCGTCGACTTCCAGGTTTCCATAGACATGCGGGGAGTTTTCGCCCAATCCATACAAGTCCTCATAGATAACCCCGGCACTTAAGTTGGCCGGTTCGACGCAGAGCAGAACCAGCTCGCGCTCGCCGCGAAAGATGTCGTTCGCCACTTTCAGCACTTGGTGCATATCCGCGCAGTGGATGAAGCCGTCCCGTTCCAGGCTCGCGGGACGATAGCCCCCGGACTCTGAGGCTGTTTCCCACGCCGATTTGTGGGTGATATGAAAGATCAACGGCATCACCTCCGGCCCATCGTAGCATGGCGGTGGCAACGCGTGGTGGCGCGAGGTGATCCGGTGGCGGTGGCGGGGACGAAACCGCTTGGGTCGCGACGTCCAGGACCGCCGTTCGATGTGCGGCCAAGGCAGCCCGATTCACATGCCCAGGCCCGCTGGTGGCTCACACGCCCTCTTGCGCAAGGCCGACGAGCATCACTCGCGGAGGCCTTGCGGTATGGGCACCTCGGTGCGGCGCGCCGCCGGATCGTCCACCGGCTGGCGGAGCGTTGACGCGGTTGGTCCGCTGTCACAGGCGAAGCTCCTGCGCCGCTTGGGGGAGGGGTGGCCGCTTCCACCAGCGGTTGTCGCGGTCATCTATGCGTTGCTACCCTCAACCCGCGCCGGCGCTTATGGTGGGGCTATCCCGGCAGGGGGCGGTCGACGGCATGTTGGGCTCCAGGGAGTTCGGGCGGGGCATCCAGGCGGCGCGAAAGAGTCGGGGGATGACGCAGGAGGAGTTGGGCGACCGGATGTGTGTGCCGCCCTTGAGGTGTCGGCGGACGCATTGCTCGGCACCGCGCAGAGCCAGGACTTGGAAGCGTTGGTCCGCGGATTGCGAGGGCGCCTCGCCAGCAGGACCGAGGAGGAACGGACCCGCGGGCGCAACGCCGCCATCGGGCATCTCTTGCTGCATATGGCCGACGAGCAGGTGGACGAGTGGAAGGGTGAGCACTTTCTCACCGCCGGCCGTGGACGCGAGGACAGACGGCACGCCGCGACGCAGTTCACCGGGAATGGCAGCGTGGTGCATGTTCGCGGCACTTCAGACCTTGCTGACATGGACGTTTCGGATCAAGAGGTCTCCAGCGGGCTTGAAATCCTTGCCGACCCGGTGGGGATCGCCCTGCTGTGCCGGCTCGTTCCGGACGGGAACGAGCCGGCACAGCGTTACGTGCGGAGGCGCGCGACGACCGGCGCGTGTGTGCCGCCTGCGACCGCTTGGTGGAGGCGGGATACCTGGAACTCGCTCACGACGGTTATAGGCTGACCGCCGTCGGCATGTTGATCGCCGCGACGGCCTTGCTCCTGGCGGAGGTACCGGGGCTTGGGGGAAGCGTGCACCGGGTGCGCCGGGTCCATGCGTACGGTCCGTGGTGACGACTCCGCCGTCTGAAGGCGGCGGCTTCTCGGTTCGATGCGGGCAGCGATCCCCTCCTGCTCCCCGAAGGCTGCGCCCCAGCCGTTACGCGCTTGATCCAGGACGTTCTGCGCGGCGTTGTGGTCCCGGTCGGCCACGTACCCAAGGAGTTGCAGTTCTGCGTCCGCACGCTGAGGGACTTGGGCGTCATGGCGCCGCCGCGGCTGCAGTACAGGCTCGTGAAGTGCGCAGGTGCGCGGAGGACTCGGTGCCCGGCGCTTTCAGCCTTGGCTTCGAGGATGTCCACGAATGCGCCCCACGAACGGCGCGATTCATCTGTCGCCTCAAGGCGACCGCCCTCTCACGCATCTTCTGCAGCGGGCCGTATCGGGTGCGGTAAGCCTTCTCTCGCACAGAGGCTTTGGTATGGCCGGCCCAGGCAGCCCACCCGGCGGGTGATCCTGCGGTTCGCCAGGGGAACTGCAGCCTCCGGTGCGTGAGGTGTCGGTCGCAGCGTTTGCTCTGCTCCCGCGCCTGGAGGGGTCGGAGGATGTGCCGTTGAAGGCCACCCTGTCCCAGGCGTTACCTCGGGATGGATCAGTTTTCATCGGGTGTGGTGGATCCGCGAGGAGAAGATCGTTGTGCGGTTTGATGGTATGCTCGTCGATCTTGACGACACAGTTCTGGCCTTCGACAGCGTCTCTGAGCCGGTGTGGGTGGAAGTGTGTGATCGCCATGCCCCGGTGCTCGGCTGTGCCGCCGGGGAGTTGCACGCGGCGATTCGCAACGTAGCGCGGCGATTCTGGAGCGACCCCGCGCGACACCAGAGGGGTCGGATGGACCTGCTCCTGGCGCGGCGCGAGATTGTGGGGGAGGCGCTCCGCCAGTTGCGGGTCGACGAAGCGGTGGCGCAGCACATGGCCGAGGAGTATTCGGTCGCCAGGGACCAGGCGATTCACCCGTTGCCCGGTGCGATCGAAACGCTGGCGCGTTGGAGGCAGATGGGACTTCGCCTCGCTTTGGTCACCAATGGGGCGGCGGCGGGCCAGCGCCGCAAGATCGAGCGGTTTGGGCTCGACCACTTCTTCGATGCCGTGTTCGTCGAAGGCGAGTGCGGCTTTGGCAAGCCGGACCGGCGGATCTTCGAGTTGGCCTTGCGGCGCCTAGCGATCCCTGTGGCCCGCACATGCATGGTGGGAGACAGCTTGGAGTTCGATATCGTGGGAGCGCAGCGGGTTGGCATTCACGCCGTTTGGGTGGACGCCTCGGGTCGTGGACTTCCGCGCGAGGGGCTGGTCCGGCCGGATGCGGTCGTGCGTTCCATCGCGGAGACGGGCGTCGCGTAGGGTAGCGGGTAGTGGCGGGGCCGGTGCCTTCTGCGCCTGCGTTTCGTAGGCCTTGACCCGCACAGGCCCGGTGGCGGTTGGCGGTGCGCGCCCCCGCCGGTCCTGTGAAGTCGTCGCGCAGGCTGCTCTGCCACAGGGGTGAGGTTGCGCGCGCCCCCCTTGGGCGGACGCCCTTTCGATTCGGCCTGCGGGTGCAGCCCTGCTTCGCCCAGAGATAGCCCAAAGAGCTTACCGTTACCCACAAGCCGAGATGTCGAAGAATGTCGATCAGTTGAGGGGTGATTTCCAGGATATTCCCCATGATTTGGCAGGCTTGTGTCTAACTACCCCCGTATGGTCGTGGCGTTG
>JAJZXK010000064.1 GCA_021806565.1 Bacillota bacterium
CCGGGCCGGCTGCGCCCCGGCCGGCCCCAGCCGTCCGGCCCGTGGTACCGCCCGCCGAACGCCGCTCGCTGGCCACCCCGCTGCCGCCCGTGGTACCGCTGGGACGTGCGGCCGTGCGGCGCGCCCTGGAGGGTGCGCTCGCCAGCGGCCAACCCGTCGGGCTGCTGGACGTGCGCGGCCGCGCACACCTCCTGCAGGTACGGCGGCTCGAAGCCGACGCGGTGGAAGGGGACTGCAGCCGCTGCGGCCACGCCCACCGGCTACCGCTGACCGCCATCGCCGCCAGCGGCGTGCGCCTGCGTCCGGCCGAAACCGGCTCAGCGCAGGGCGGTCCACAGCCCGAAGGCGCACAGCGCGACGGCGGCCGCCAACTCCCCGTACCGCCCGGTCAGCCGGCGCAGGCCGTCGCCCAGACGCAGCCCCAGCCAGGTGAAGACCATGGCCTGCAGCGCCAGGACCACGACGAGTAGGGGGAGGGAAAGGCCGCTGGCGCCGGCGGCGAAACCCAGGGCCAGTTCATCGACCGCCGCCGCCATGGCCAAGAGCCACAGCCGGGCGCCCGCCGGTACCGGCCGCCCGGGTCCGGGCGGCTCGCCCAGTTCGCGCCACTCCTCCACCACTTCCCGCAGACCGACCACCAGCAGGGCCACCCCGGCCAACCGGCCCAGCCACAACCCGAAGAAGGCACCGAGCACCCGCCCCGCCAGGGCGCCGGCCAGTGGCGCCAGCCCCTCGGCCAAGGCCAGCGCCAGCGCGAGCCGCAGCCGCTCCGCCCGGGAGGTCGGGCGGGCACCGGCCGCGGCCGCCAGGGTGTCCAGCCCGCAGGGGGGCACCACCGCCAGGGCGACCCAAGGACTCACAGGCCCGCCGGCCGCTCTGGCCGGCCCACTACTCCTGCATGTGTCGCGCAAGGAAGCCCGCCGCCGTCTGCGTGAGCTTTTGCTCCAGTTCCCCGAAGCTGGAGGCCTCGGTGGTCGTGGCCAGGACCACGACGCCCACCGGATCCCCACCCACGATCACCGGCGCGATCACCTCGCTGCGAAACGGACAGCCATCGGTAACGGCGGCGAGCTCCACCGTCATCCCGGAATGGCTGTGGTCCCGCGGGGTGAACAGCAGCGTTTCGCGGTTTTCCATGGCGCGTAGCGCCGGAGCGCCGAGGCGCTTGCCCAGGTACGGTTTCGGTTCGAGCCCCCCCACCGCCACGACGGTATCCCGGTCGGCGAGCAACGCCAGATGCCCCGTCGACTCGTGCAGCGAGTTGACGAGCCCCTGGGCGAACGACCCGAGATCGGCCACCGCGGAATACTTCTTGAGGATGACTTCGCCGTTCTTGTCCACGAAGATCTCCAGAGGATCGCCATCGCGGATGCGCATATCCCGCCGGATCTCGATGGGGATGACGATCCGCCCGAGGTCGTCGATGCGCCGGACGATACCGGTTGCCTTCACACCCGCCACCCCTTCGGCGGTACTTACCGCCGCAGGTAGTAGTGGCCGGAAGGTGGGCATCCCTATGCATGCTTTGGCCACAGGCCGGTCGGCGCGCCGCACAGCCGTCCGGCGGAAGGCAGGCGCGGCACAGGCCATGCATGTCAGGCACGGCGCCGGGCCGGTTCCTCACCGGTCAACTGCGTGATGAAGGCGCGCACCAGCTCGGAGATCACCTCGTCGCGTTCCAGCCGCGTCATCAGGGCGCGCGCGTTCTGGTGGCCGGTGATGTAGGTCGGCTCACCGGAAAGCAGGTACTGCGAGATCTGGCCGATCGGGTCATACCCTTTTTCCTGCAGGGCACGGTAAACGCGCAGCAGGACGGTCTGGCTGTCGAGTTCGGGCTCGCCGTCGCGGTCCACGCGCAACACCCGAGTCAGCCCGGGGTCGTCCGGCGGCCGCCCCTGGCCGGGCCCACCCGTGCCCTCCATCCGGTCCAGCCCCCTCCAGCGCATGCGGCACCCGACGGCCGCCACCCGCGCCAGACGCTGTTCTCCCCGCATGGTGTCCGCTCCTTCCCGACTCTTACGGAGCAAAGACCGCCGGAGGGCTTGGCCCCGGCGGTCTTGCGGGTCATCTTGGGCCGTCTGCCGGCGCCCGCGCCGTCAGCGCGACCGCAGATCGCCGCGCCCGGCCAGCTGCTGCTCCGCCATCTGGATCAGGCGGCGCACCATGTGCCCGCCGACCGCGCCGTTCTGGCGCGACGGCAGGTCGCCCCAGTAGCCGTCCGCCGGGGCCTGCACGCCGATCTCCTGGGCCACCTCATACTTCATCTGATCAAGCGCGTGGCCGGCACCCGGCACGAGGGTACGGTTGGACTGTTGACCTGCAGCCACTTCACTGTCACCTCCCACCGAAATCCGCCCGTAGTATCGCGGCCTCGGCGGGAGGCTATCCCGGACAAAGACTGGACGCGCCACCGGCCATGCCCAGCATCAACCGGCCTGGGCTGGCCGGTTGGCGGCCACCTGCGCCAGCACGGCCGCAATCACCTCGGTGGCGCAGCGCACCTCCTGCTCCGTGACGGTCAGCGGCGGCAGCAGGCGCAGCACCGTCTGAGCGGTGCAGTTGATCAGCAGCCCGCGGTCGCGGCAGGCGGCGACCGCAGCCGGTCCGGCCGCCGGCGAGGTGAGTTCGATCCCCGTCATCAACCCGACCCCGCGCACCTCGCGCACCAGGGGCTGATCCGCCAGCGCCCGGCGCAGATCGAGGCGCAGTTGCTCGCCCATCCGCAGGGCCCGGCCGGGCAGGTCGTCGCGGCGCAGCACCTCCAGGCCGGCCAGGGCTGCGGCCGCCACGATCGGGTTGCCGCCGAAGGTCGAGGCGTGGTCGCCGCGCCCGAGGCTCTCACCCCACGGTTCGGCGGCAATGATGGCGCCCATCGGCAGGCCGGCGCCCAGCGCCTTGCCCAGCGTAACCACGTCCGGGCGCACGCCGTAGTGCTGGAAGGCGAACATCCGCCCGCTGCGACCCAGGCCGCACTGGATCTCGTCGAAGATCAGACAGGCGCCGTGGCGGTCGCAGGCGGCGCGCAACGCCCGCAGGAACTCTGGCGCCGCCGGCTGCACCCCGCCCTCCCCCTGGATCGGCTCGACGATGACGCCGGCCGTCTCCGGGCCGATGCCCGCGACGGCGTCCACGTCGTTCCAGGGCAGTTCGCGGAACCCCGCCAGCATCGGCCCGAAGCCTTCCTGATAGCCGCGGGTGACGGCCAGCGCGCCGTAGGTACGGCCGTGGAAGCTGTGCGAGAAGGAAACAACCTCCAGCGCCTCCGGCGTCCCGGCCGCGCGGGCCCGCCGCCAGGCCGCCTTGCGGCAGAGCTTGAGGGCGCCCTCGGTGGCCTCCGCGCCACTGTTGCAAAAAAAGACCCGGCCCGGGAAGCTCTCCTCCACCAGGACCCGCGCCAACTCCACCTGCGGCCGCGTCAAATACAGGTTGGAGGTGTGGCCGAGCACCGCCGCCTGGCGGGCGATCGCCGCCACCACCTCGGGATGGCAGTGGCCCAGGTTCGTCACGCTGATACCGGAGAGGAAGTCGAGGTAGGGCCGGCCGTCGGCGTCCTGCACGATCGTGCCGCGGCCCCGCTCCAGCGCCAGCGGCGTGCGGCTGTATGTCTGCATCACGTAGGCGCGGTCCAGCTCGAACACGTCCGCGAGCCTGGCCACGGCGCGGGCCGGACGCGCCGGCGCAAAGGCGGTACCCGCGCCCGCTTCGCCCCGGGCCGCGGCAAGCACGGCGCCCTCCCGGCCGCCGTCGACGATCCAGGCGGGAACGCCGCCGTCCACGGCGGCCAGACAGGCCTCCACCTTCGGCCGCATGCCCCCGTGCACCACGCCCCGCTCGACCAGCTCCCGGGCCGCGTCCGCCTCCAGGTGCTCCACCGGGCCGTCGCGCCCGGGCAGCAGCACCCCGGGGACGTCGGTGGCCAAGACGAGGGCCTTCGAGCCAAGGGCCGTGGCGACGGCGACGGCGGCCTCGTCGGCGTTGACGTTATACAGCGTGCCGTCCGCGCCCGGCGCGATCGTGGCCAACACCGGCAGGAAGCCGGCCGCCAGCAGCGACCGCAGGGCGTCCACCCGTACGTCGGCCACCGAACCCACCAGCCCCAGGTCGACCTCCCGGCCGTCGGCGTCGCGCCGCCGCGCCGCCCGCGCCGTCAGCACGCCCGCGTCGCGGCCGCCCAGGCTGACCGCCCGCAGTCCGTCCCGCGTCAAGGCTGCGGCGATCCCCTTGCCGACCCGCGCCAGCGCCATCTCGGCCACCGCGACCGTCTCGGCGTCGCTGTAACGCAGGCCGTCCACAAAGCGCGGCTCCTGCCCCAGGCGCTTGGACCACGCCGTGATCTCCGGCCCCCCGCCATGAACGACGACGACGGGCACCCCGTCGCTCCACAGCGCGGCCACGTCGGCGAGCGACGCCGGCAAGCCCTCGCCGGCCGCCACGGCCGCACCGCCAAGTTTGACCACCACCGGACCGTCTGCCGCCATGTGAGGTCCCTCCCCTCGGGCGTTCAGGGCACCAGTCCGACGCGCGGCAGGCCGAGCGTCTCCTCCAGGCCGAACATGCAATTGAGGTTCTGCACTGCCTGGCCGGCCGCCCCCTTGCCCAGGTTGTCGATCGCCGCCACCGCGATCAGGCGGTCCGACCTGGCATCGACGCGCACCGCCACCTGCACCAGGTTGCTGCCCAGGGTGGCCTTGGTGGCCGGCAGCGGGCCGTCCAGCACCTGGACGAAGGGCTCGCCGGCATACGCCTGCCGGTAGTGCGCCGTCGCCGCAGCGTCGTCCCAGGGCCGGCGCAACCGGGCGTAGCAGGTCGCCAGCAGACCGCGGGCCATCGGTACCTGGTGTGGGCTGAAGGTGACGCGCACCGGCTCCCCGGCGGCCACGGCCAGTTCTTGTTCGATCTCCGGCCCGTGGCGGTGCGCGCCGGCCAGCTTGTATGGCCAGAGGTTTTCGGCGAGTTCCGAAAAGTGCAGCGGCTGGACCGGTTGCCGGCCGGCCCCGCTGGCACCCGACTTGGCGTCGATGATCACGTCCAGGGGATCGACGGCGCCTGCGGCCACGGCCGGCCAGAGGGCGAACAGGGCGGCGGTGGGATAGCAACCGGGGTTGGCTACCAACCGTGCCTCGGAAAGCGCCGCGCGGTGGAACTCGGTCAACCCGTATACCGCCCGCTCCAACCAGGCGGCGGCGGTGTGTGGTCCACCGTAGTACTCCGCGTACGTCGCGGCATCGCGCAGCCGGAAGTCGGCGCCGAAGTCGATGACGCGCACGCCGCGCGCCAGCAGGTCCGGGGCGAGGGCCAGGCCGCCCCGCGCCGGCAGGGCCAGCAGGGCGACGTCGGCGCGCTCGGCGATCACCGCCGCATCCGGAGCCTCCAGCATCCGATGCCCCAGGGCGCCCAGATGGGGATGCACCGCCGCCAGCGCGTGCTGTGCCTGGCTGTGCGACCCCAGATACGTGATCTCCGCCCGCGGATGGCCGGCAAGTAGTCGCACGGCCTCCACACCGGCATACCCCGTCGCCCCGACGATCGCCACGCGCACCACGGGCGCGCCTCCTCATGAAACGCGACCACGGCTCGCCGCCGCGACCGCGGTGACGGGCCGTGCCACGCGGGTGGATACGATGCGGCCGCAACCCAGGGCCTTACGACAGGGCCGGACGCAGCTCCTCCTGGCGCTCCTCGATCCCGCTGGGCACGCCCCGCACGAAGCGGCGCTCGAAGCGGTCCTCCGCCCGCACGCTCTGCACCAGATACTCACAGGCACGGTCGGCGTCTACCCGGCTGCCGCAGGTGAACACGTCGAACGCCGCATATCCATGTTCAGGGAAGGTATGCACCGAAATGTGGGATTCGGCCAATACCACCACCCCGGACAGGCCCTGGGTCGGAAACCTGTGGAAGGTCGCATCAACCACGGTGGCCCCGGCAGCGGCGGCCGCTTCCAGCATCGCCTGCTGCATCATACCGAGGTCGTTGAGGGTATCGGCATCCACGCCCCAGACATCCAGCAAGATGTGTCGTCCGTTGGGCGGGTGGTTTTCGGCCATAAGAAAAATCCCCCTTCGGTGGACAATTCTGGCCCTTTCAAGCCAGACGGGACCATCGTTTTCGCCACGGGGGACGGAGCAAAAGGCGGCGATGCCGCCCTCACCCTTCTGGCGAAACTAGGTTCCTAGTTTTCGGGGTTCATTTTAGCGGCGCATCCGGAAAAGGTCAACGCCGGCCGGCGAAGACGACGGCGACAGACAGCACGGCGCGGCCGGGGCGACGTCGGGGGACGTAGCCCGCGGCCGGCCGGTGGACTGTGTGGATGCGGGCGGAGCGGGTCCAAGCGCCGCCTGGCGCGGCCGCGCTCAGCCGTAGGCGGGCACGGCCCCCGTGGATCCCGCGGCAGACGCCCCCGCAGCACCGGATGGTGCCTTCGAGCCCAATGACCCCGAACCGGCCGTGACCGGCGCCGTCGTCCCGGATCCGGTCGATGCCTGGCTGGTCGCGGCCGCGCCAGGGGCGGCGGACGCCGACGCGGAGGCCTGCCCCGCCGCCGCCGGGATGGTCGGGCCGAGATAGTCGGAGTCCACCCAGCCCTGCAGGGTCGTGTGGGTGAAGCCGTTGGTAAAGGTGACCTCGGACCAGTTGCCGTCCTGCTTGAGGACGTTGATACGCGCGTTCTGCAGGAGTTGGCCCACCACCGTGCCCGTCAGGCTTGGGGCGTTGCGCACGTTGAGCACGCCCGCCTCGACGACCGCCACCGGCAGGTCCTGGCGCACCACACCATCCTGCTTGTTGGCGCTCACCGCCCCGCCCTGGCCCACGCTCGCGATCGCCGCCTGCAGTTCACCGACCTGGGCGTCCAGGCTGTCCACCCGGTTTGCCAATTGCTTTAACGTGACCGGCTGCTGCGCCGGCCTGCCGGCGAAGAGCTGCCCACAACCGGCTGCCGCCAGGGCCATACAGCCACCCACCGCCAGAGCCGCACCCCGCCGCCACCATCGGCCCATCGCCGCTCCCCCCTTCGCGGTGGCAATCTATGAGGGTGCGAACGGGCTTATGAGCGGCCCATGGGCCCGCCGGGCAGCTCGAACCAAAAGCGGCTGCCGCGTCCCGGTGTGCTCTCAACGCCGATCGTGCCGCCATGGGCCCGCACGATCTCGCGCGCGATCGCCAGACCCAGCCCGGTGCCCCCCCCGGCCGGCCTGGAGCGCGAGGGCTCCGCGGTATAGAAGCGCTCAAAGACACGTTCGCGGTCGGCCGCGGCGATCCCGGGCCCGACGTCCTCCACCTCGAAGCGCACCCCGGAGGGCAGGCGGGACGCCCGCAGCGTCACCGGGCCAGGCGGCGGGGTGAAGCGGGTCGCGTTCTGCACCAGGTTGTCCAGGACCTGGAAGATCCGGTCCGGATCCGCCCAGACGTTTCCGACCCCGGCCGGCAACTCGACGGCGATCTCCGGGCCCCCGCGTCCGACCCGCACCCGGGCCCGCTCGGCCGCCGCCTCGACCATCTCGGCCACCGGCGCCTCCTGCAGGCTGAGCGTGACCTGGCCCGCCTCCAGCTTGGCCAGTTCGAAGAGATCGTCGATGAGCCGGCGCAGGCGGAAGATCTCCCCTTCGATGATGTCATAGGTGCGCTCGGCCGCCTCCGGGGCGATCAGTCCCTCGCGTAGCGCCGACACAAAGCCCTGCACCGAGGTCAGGGGCGTGCGCAGTTCGTGGGAGATGGCGGCCAGCAGTTCGCGCCGCGCCGACAGCACCCGGTCCAGGCGCTCGGCCATACGGTTGAAGGCGGCCGCCAGGAGTCCCACCTCGTCCGCCGGACCGACCAAGACGCGCTGGCGGAAGTCGCCGCCGCTGATCGCCTCCACCGCCTGGGCCATGGCCCGCAGCGGACGGGTGATCCCCGCCGCCAGGGCCACCCCGAGCAGGAGGGATAACAGGATGCCCGCCGCCCAAGAACGCAGCAGGAGTTGCTGCGCAAACGCCGCGCCGCGCCGGGCTTCCCGCAGGGGCCGCGCCACCACCACCGCGCCCACCACGCGCCCGTGCGCCCGCACGTCACTGGCGGCGACCACCGCCGGATAGCCAAGCACCGCCGCCGCCCGCCGCGACCCGACGGCCGACAGGCTGCCATCCCTGAGTACCTGATGCACCCAGGGCTCCAGGGCGGCGGGGTCGCGGCCGCTGGAAAGCACCACCCGCCCCCCAGACACGGCCACGGCCACCGTCGCGCCGGCCGCCTGGCCCGCGACCTGTACGACGGTCTCCATGCGGCTGTGCACACCGGCTGCCGCGGGGTGGCGCTCCAGCGCGGCCAGCACCCCGGGGCGCTCCAGCACGCGGGCGATGCTGGTAGCGGTGCCGCGCAGGTGGACGCGCGTCTGGGCGAGGACCGCGCCCGCCAGCAGGTGCTGGCCGATGGCGGCGGCCAGCACGGGGGCGAGCAGGCTCACCAGGACAAAGGCACCGAACACCTTCCAGCGCAGCGACCAGAAGCGGCGGCGCGGGCCTGTTCCGGCCAGCGACGTCACCTCCCCTCCGGCCGCGAGCCCGGCTCGAACTTGTAGCCGACGCCCCAGACGGTCAGCAGGTGGCGCGGGCGGGCCGGCTCCAGTTCCAACCGCTCACGCAGGCGATGGATGTGGACGTCGACGGTCCGCGGTTCGATGTGCTCGACACCCCCCCAGACCAACGCCAGCAACTGCTCGCGCGAAAACACGCGCCGCGGGTTCTCGGCCAGCAGCCACAGCAGGTCGAACTCCTTGGCCGGGCATGGCACCGACCGGCCGCGCACCACCAATTCCCGCGCCGCCTGGTCGACGGAAAAGTCGGGGAACTGCAGGCGGCTGGCCACCTGCTCCGGTTCACGGGCCCGGCGCAACAGGGCCCGTGCCCGGGCGACGACCTCGCGTGGGCTGAAGGGCTTGGTCACGTAATCGTCGGCCCCGAGTTCGAGCCCGACCACGACGTCGCTCTCATCGTCGCGCGCCGTCAGCATCAACAGCGGCACGCGCGAGTGCTGGCGCAACTCGCGGCACACCTGCCAGCCGTCCTTGCGCGGCAACAGCACATCGAGCACCACCAGGTCGACATCGCCGCACAGGGCGGCCTCCAGCGCGGCCTCGCCGTCGGCGGCCTCGACGACATCAAAGCCCTCCCGGCGCAGATACAGGCCGAGGAGTTCGCGAATGTGGGCCTCGTCGTCCGCCACCAGCACACGCGGCACCATGCCGCCGGGATTCGCCTCCGCACCCCGGAGCCCTTCGTCGGGCACCGCCGGTCCCATTGACAGGGTCGGTGGGGACGGCCGAAAATGGGGCGGCCGCTCCAACGCGGCCGGGGGTGAGTGTTGCCCGCACCGCGCGTGGCCTTCCAGGGTGAGTTCGGGGCGTTCAGCGAAGAGGCGGTCCGCAGGGCGTGCGGACCGGACGTCGAGGCCGTCCCGCTGCGCACCCTGCGCGACGTCTTCGACGCCGTCCGCGGCGGGGACGCCCGGTTCGGCGTCATCCCGGTGGAGAACTCCCGCGCCGGCATCATTCCGGAGAGCTACGATCTGCTGCTGGAACACCCGCTGTGGGTCCGCGCCGAAGCGACCGTCCCCGTCGCCCAATGCCTGCTGGCCCCCCCGGCGACCAGCGTGCACGAGCTGCGCCGCGTCTACTCCCACCCCCAGGCGCTCGCCCAATGCGAGACCTACCTGCGGCGCCTGCGCCTGGAAGCGATCGCCGTCTACGATACCGCGGGCAGCGCCCGGCAACTCGCCGCCGAGCGCGAGCCCGGCGCCGCCGCCATCGCCTCCAGGCGGGCGGCGGAGTTGTATGGGCTGGAGGTCCTGGCCGAGGCGATCCAGGACGACCGCGACAACACCACACGCTTCTACGTCATCGGCCGGGAGCCCGCCCCGGCGGCGGAGGCCGGCCGGCCGCACCGCACCGTGGTCGTGCTCGCCATGGACGCCGACGACACCCCCGGCGCGCTCTATTGGTCCCTGGGTACGCTTGCCTTCTGGCGGATCAACCTGCTGAAGATCGAATCCCGGCCCAGCCGGCGCCGCCCCTGGCACTATGACTTCTACCTCGAACTGGCGGCGCGGCTGGAGGACGCCCCGGTCCGAAGCGCCCTGGACGAACTGCGCGCCCGCGGGGCGAACCTGCGCGTGCTGGGGTCCTTTCCCCGCGCCTCGGCGGACTGACGCCGATGTCAGGCCGGGCATCCCTGCCGCCGGCGCCGGGCGGTGCCCGGAAACGCAAGACGCCTGCGGAGCAGGAGACTCTGGCCGAGAGCACCGCCCCCGCTGGGACGGGCAGGCTCCGGTGCCTGGATCACCCCCGGTTCCTACCGGCGTGCGCCTCAGACAAGGATGGGTGGTGTGAGTTGATGGTGGATCCCGCCGCGGACCACAGCCGGACCGGTGGGCCCGCTGGGGCACGGCCGAACCTGATGCTGATCATCGCGAGCGTGCGTCCGGGACGCGCCGGCCTGCCCGTCGGCGAGTGGTTTCACGGCTTGGCGGGCGCGCGGGGCGGCTTCTCGCTCGACCGCGTCGATCTGCTCGAACTGGACCTGCCATTCATGAACGAACCCGAACACCCGCGGTTGCGCCGTTACATCTATGCGCACACCAGGGCATGGAGCGCCCGCGTCGCCGCAGCCGACGCCTTCGCCTTCGTCATGCCGGAATACAACTTCGGCTTCAGTGCGCCGCTGAAGAACGCCATCGACTACCTGTGCCACGAGTGGGCATACAAACCGGTCGGCTTCGTCAGCTATGGCGGCGGCTCCGGCGGCACCCGCGCCGTGCAACTGCTCAAGCCGGTCGTCAGCGCCCTGAAGATGGTCCCCCTGCCGGAGGCCGTGGCAATCCCATACGTCCAGCGGCGCATCGACGACGGGGGCGCCTTCCTCGCCGACGCGGCCCTGGAGGAGGCGGCCCACACCATGCTCGGCGAACTGCTCCGGTGGGAACAGGCGCTACGCCCCCTGCGCGCCCGGGACCACTGACCGGGATCCCGCCCGGCCGGAACGTGCAACCCTACGCCACCTGATCACCCGACTTGGCGGCCGCCGTATCCGGGGCGGTATCGCCCTGGTTACGCGCCGCGGCGGAGCCCTGCAGGAAGACCGTGAGCTTGTCGCGCACCGCACTGGGGTTATCCCCGGCCTGAATGGAGAGGACCCCCTCCAGGGCCACCTCGTAGGCCAGCGCCGAGGCCTTGGCGTTCAGCCGCAGCTTGTTGGCCAGCGGCAGCCAGAAGACGTTGGCCGTGCTGATCCCGTAAAACGTCGCCAAGAACGCGGTCGCGATCGACGGTCCCAACTTACTAACGTTGGCCAGGTTGGCCAACACATGGATCAGCCCCATCACGGTACCGATGATGCCCATCGTCGGCGCAAAGCCGCCCGCCGTCTCCAGCACCGTCGCCCGGCGTCCGACCGTCTGGGTCTGCAGGGCCATCTCGGTGCGCAGCACCCCGCGGACGGCATCGGCATCCGCCCCGTCCACCACCATCTGCAGGCCCCGGGCCAGAAAGGGATCGTCCAGTTTCGCGATGTCCTCTTCCAGCGCCAAGAGCCCGCTGCGCCGGGCCTTTTGCGCCAACTCGACCAGGCGCTCCACATCCGCCGCCAGATCGCGCCGCGGCGGGCGGATCAGGTCCATCACGACCTTCGGCAGGCCGATCACGTCCTCCAGCCGGCTCGAGACCAATGTGGTACCGAGCGTACCCCCGAGGATGAGCAGCGCAGCCGAAGGATTGAGCAGAGTCGCCAGGCTGCCGCCGTCAATGGCGTTGGCCCCGAGCACCGCGAGGACGGCGACCGCAAGGCCAATGAGCACGCCGATATCCACGGACCCACCCCGTCCCGTCACAACCCGCTACCCCTGATATCGGCAAGAGGCCCGCCGTGGATAAGGGGCACCTGCGTTCGATCCCGCACGGGGGCCGATGGCGTCGTGCTCAGCCCCGCCGGGCCGCAGTCTCAGCCGGCCGTGGGCGCCTGCACGGGGACGGCCGCCGCGCCTTGGGCCGCCAGGCCGACCGACCGCACGCGTCCACCGCCCCAGCCGGCCAACCACCCCTCCAGACGGGCCGCCACGGGCCGGGTGTCTGCGGCGGCGTCGACCAGCGCCAGCACCGTCGGCCCCGCCCCGCTCAGAAAGGCGCCGCGCGCCCCCACCGCCGGAAGTTCGCGCAGGCAGGCCTCCAACCCCGGGATAAGCGACGCCCGGTACGGCTGGTGGAGCCGGTCCTGCGTCGCGACCCCAAGGGCGTCCAACCGACCCGCCGCCAGGGCCGCCACCAGCAACCCGGTCCGCTGCACGTTGGCCACGGCGTCCGCAAGCGGTACCTGCCGCGGCAGTGCGGCCCGCGCCTCCGCCGTCGAAAGCGGCCGGTCCGGGATCGCCAGCAGGGCGCGCAGGCCCTCCGGGGGGGCGAGGCGGACCGCCCAAACCCGGCCGCCGTCCTGACAGGCCGCACACAGCCCCCCGAAAAGGGCGGGCGCGACATTGTCCGGGTGGCCTTCCAGTTGCGTCCCGATCTCCAACAACCGCTGGGCGGCCAGGGGCTGGCCCGCCAGCGCGTTCGCGGCCACCAGGCCCAGGGCGACCGCGGCGGCGCTGCTGCCCAAGCCCCGCCCGACAGGTAATTCCAGTGTCAGCCGCACACGCAGGCCGTGCCGGCCCAGACCGACCTCACCGCACACGGCCGTGGCGGCCCGCACGATCAGATTGCGTTCGTCCCGCGGCACACCCTCGGCGCCCGGCCCATCGACGGCCACATCCGCAACGCCCTCGGGCGCCAGGGCGCAAAGGGCGGTCTGCGTCCACGCCAGGGCCAGGCCCAGGGTGTCGAAGCCGGGACCAAGGTTGGCGGTGGTGGCGGGCGCGGTGGCGCGCACCCACCCGCCGCCGGGGGCGGCGGGTGCCGTCCGTTCAGGCATCGCGCAACTCCGGCGGCAGGGCGGCCGCGATCGCGGCCGCGGTGGGCTCGGCGCGCACGGTCGGCTCCCCTTCGGCAATGGCGCGCTCCGGATCCTTGAGGCCGTTACCGGTCAGGACGCAGACCACGCGCTGGTCCGCCGCGATCAGGCCGGCCCGCTGCGCCTGCCAGAAACCCGCCAGGGACGCCGCAGAGGCCGGCTCGCAGAAGATGCCCTCCCGGCGGGCCAGGAAGCGATAGGCCTCCAGAATGTCCGCATCGCTCACCGCCAGGAACCGTCCATCCGCTTCGGCGACCGCCGCCCGGGCCAGATGCGCACTGGCGGGCCTGCCGATACGGATGGCGGAGGCGAGGGTCTTCGGCTCGTCGACTTCACGGCCGTGCACCAGCGGGGCGGCGCCGGCCGCCTGTGCCCCGATCAGCCGCGGGACGCGGCCGGCGCGCCCCGACTGGCGGTACTCGCAAAACCCGCGCCAGTATGCGGAGATGTTTCCGGCGTTACCCACCGGGATGCACAGCCACTCCGGGGCGTCGCCCAACTGCTCGACGACCTCGTAGGCTCCGGTCTTCTGCCCCTCGAGCCGCAGAGGGTTGACGGAGTTGACCAGCGCCGCGTCCGGCCGGGCCGCCGCAAGCGCGCGCACTGCGGCCAGGGCCTGGTCGAAGTTTCCGCCCACCAGCACGAGGCGCGCGCCGAAGGCCAGGGCCTGCGCCAGCTTCCCCTGGGCCACCGCCCCGTCCCCAGCCGGGACGGCCAGCAGGGCCGGCAGGCCGGCCCGGGCGGCGTAGGCGGCCGCCGACGCCGACGTGTTGCCGGTGGAGGCGCAGACGAGGAAGCGGGCCCCTTCCGCCATGGCGCCGCTGACTGCGACCGCCATGCCGCGGTCCTTGAACGACCCCGTCGGATTGGCGCCCTCGATCTTGAAGTGCAGGTCAGCTCCGCGGCCCGCATGGCGCGCCGGGACCAGTGGGGTGTTTCCCTCATGCAGGGTCAGCGTCGGCGCGTCCGCGGGTAGCGAGAGATAGGAACGGTACGCGTCGATGATTCCACGCCATCTGGCGGTCTGTGCCATGGCTCAGGCCCTGGCTTCCAGCTCGAGATTCTTTTGCTCCTTGACCTTGCTGGCGTCGAAGAACACCATCTTGTCAAGGAAGATCTCCAACTGCTCCCGGTCCTCGCGCTCCTGCAGGCGCTCGTCGAAAAAGAGGTGGCGCGGATGAAAGCTGGTGATCAGGCGTCCGTGACGAAAGACGCCGACGACCGGCCAGAGCCGCCAGTCGAAGCTGTCGAAGGCGCGCCGGCCCGAGTCCCAGGTCTGCAGGCGCTCACGTACGGCGTCCGCGGGCAGCGCCACCGCCCGCACCCGCCCCGCGTGTGCCTCGGCCGCGGCCAGCAGGGAGCGGCCAAGCCGCGCGTCCTCCGGCAGGCCCCGGTCGAATAACGCCAGAATGGTCACGCCCTCGTCCTGCGCACCCTCCGCCGGCGGGGTCAGGGCTTCCCGCTCCAGGTCCGCCACAGACCATCGCCGCATCCCCGCCAGCTTCGCCGTCCCACGGCCCGCCATCCCGGATCCGCCCCCCCCGCTAGCCGCCACACCGGGCGGTCACCGCCCGACCGCCAACGATCCCGGCTTGGGCGATGGCGAGGCGGCCACCGCCGTGCGCTTGCCGCGCCGCTCGATCCATACCGTCGCGCCCTCCGGGAAGCGCGCCGCCACCGCCAGACGGCGACGGACGGAACCGGCCTCGACCAGAGGGGCGAAAAACGTGCCCACAAAGGTCAGGGTACGCGCCGGCACCGCGAGGCTGCGCACCCCGCCCTGCGCGTCACCCACCTCGAGCAACCCCCGGGTCCACCGCACCCAGCGGGCATCCGCGACCCGCGTCACATCCGGTTCCACTTCGGGCTCGCGCTCGGCCACGCTCACCGCCGACACCCCCGTTCCACGGTGCCGGCTTCGACGGGAATCGTCAGCCCCCTGTCGATTCGCGCGGCGCGCGCGTAGCGGCCTGCACGACAACCACCGGGGCATTATAGCACAACGGATCCTGCGGCCAGAAAGACTCGGCCGGCCGGGCCGCCGCGCGCGCATCGTGCGCCCCAGGGCGCGCATGCTACACTGGACGGGCTGTTAGCGGGAGCAGTTCAAACACCCGCAGGGGCGGTTCAAGCCCCGAGTCCGCCCAGGCCCGGCCCCCCGCGCGAGACGGGGGGCGAATGTGTGGCAGGAAAGGGGCGAACCTGGTCGGGCGGACGTGCGCGGCGGCGCATTGATACCAGGGCAGACGATGGCTCAGGAGATCCTCGGAACGGACCTGGCCGATAAGGTGGAGAAGGCCGACGGCACCGTGGTCCTGGTCTTCACGGCCCCGTGGTGACCGGCGTGTCGACGACTGGGTCCAGTCGTAGACAAGGTTGCGGAGTCGATGGATTCGGAGTCCCAGGTGGCGTTTTACAAGGTGGACACGGATAAGGCGCCGGATGTGGCCCAGAAGTACGGGATCCAGGCGATCCCGACCATGCTGCGCTTCAAAGCGGGCAAGCAGGACGGCCAGTCGGTCGGTTTCCAACCTGAGGCTGCCGTTCGCAGCTTCGCCACCTCCTGACACCTCTGGCACAGGTGGTGCACGCGGCCGCATCCCCCGCCGGGGCATACTCCGGCGGGGGATGTTTCCGCGCGGGCGGCGAACCGAAGTGCCTTCACAATTCCGCGGTACACTCCCCTCAACGGCGCGGCCGCCGGGCGCGGCCCCGCCATCGACACAACGGTTCGAATGAGGAGGGGTCAAAGTCATGCACTGGTTGGACGAACCGCCGCCCGAGGACACCCCCTATTGGTCCGCGGACCCGGCGCGTCAGGCGGACGACCCGCCCGCCTCGGCCGCTTCCGAAACCGGCTCCCCCGAGGCGTCGGTCGGCGTGCCGGCCGCGACGGCGGGGATGGCCGCCACCACCCCAAGCCGCTCGGGCCGCCGGCGCCGCCTCCTGCGCACGGCCGGCACAGCGCTGGCCGGCGCGGCCATCGGTAGCCTGGCCGTCTTCTTCGCCCTGCCCGGCTACCTGGTCGGGGCGCAGGGCTATCCGCAGATCCATACCGCCGCGGTTTCCGCGTCCCAACAGGCGCAGGGCTCGGCGGCCGTCGCCGTCTATAAGGAACTGGGTCCGTCGGTCGTGTTGGTCACCAACCGCCAGTCCCCCGTCAACACCTTCTACGGTCCCCAGTCCCAGATCGACTGGGGCAGCGGCGTCATCTTCAACTCCGCCGGTTATATCGTCACCAACGACCATGTGGTGCAAAACAGCAGCCACGTTACCGTCACGCTCGCCGATGGCAAGACATATACCGCCAAGGTCGTCGGGGGTGATTCCTCCACCGACCTGGCCGTGATCCGCATCCACACCGGCTCGGCGCTTCCCGCCGCGCGCTTCGCCAACTCCACGAACGTCGTCCCCGGCGAACAGGCCATCGCCATCGGCAACCCCCTCGGCCCGGCGTTCTCGCAGTCGGTGACGGAGGGTATCGTCGGGGCGGTGCGCCCGATGCTCTACGGTGCGCCCGGCGGCCCGCCGCGCGTGACCAGCATGATCCAGACCGACGCGCCGATCAATCCGGGCAACTCGGGCGGGGCGCTGGCCAACGCCCAGGGTCAGGTCATCGGCATCACCAGCATGAAGGTCGGCCAGACGGGCAACGGCGGGCTGCAGGCCATCGGGCTCGGGTTCGCCATCCCGTCCAACACGGTGCAGCACATCGTCAACCAGATCGTACGCTATGGCTACGTCAAGCGCGCCTGGCTGGGTATTGAACTCAACGCCGGCAACACCCAGTTGCCGACCCAGAACGCCACGCTGACCGTCGCAGCCGTGCAATCGGGCGGTCCCTCGGCCGGCAAGCTGCAGGCGCACGACGTCATCGTCAGTTGGAACGGCCAGGCCGTGCACAACTACCTGCAGTTGGTGCAGGACATCAACAAGGCGGCGCCCGGCCAGACGGTCTCCATCGGGGTGCGGCGCAACGGCAGCCCGGTGACCGTCCAGGTGACCCTGGGCACCGAACCGCGCAGCCTGTCGCAGCCGTCCTCCACCCCCTCGCAGCAGCAGCAACAGCCGCGCTCGAACCGGACGATCCCCGGTAACGGACTGTTCCCCTTCCTGCGCCCGATGCCCTGAGGGTACATCCCGTCAGGCCGGTGCCCCGGAGCGGCGAGATCGCCGCTCCGGGGCCGGCAGCGGGACGGGCCGCGCCACCAACCCCGCCTCCGACAAAAAGGGACTGGGTTCCGCCGACCAACTGACGCACAACAGGCGGCGGGCCCGGGTGAAGGCGACGTAGCAGAGGCGCCGCTCCTCCTCCACGGCCGGCGCGTCGGCGGCCGAACGGTGCGGCATGCGCCCCGGCACGCAGCCTGCGACGAAGACGGCGTCGAACTCAAGCCCCTTGGCCGCGTGGCAGGTGGACACCACCACCTGAGGCGCCGCAGCCCCCGCGGCCAGCCGCCGGTCCGCCGCGCGAACGCGCTCGACCAGGTGGTGGTAGTCTCGGGCCTCCACGGCCAGGGCCGCCAAGGCGTCGGCAACCGCGGCCCACTCGCGCGCATCCACATCGCTGCCCCGGGCCTCCAGGAAGGCGTCGTACCCGAGCTGTCCGCGCACAGCGGCCAGGGCCCCGGCCGGCGCCAGCGGACGCAGCGCCGCGATCCCGTCGCACAACCCCCGCACATACGCCTGCCGCCACCGCGGCAGATCGGGCAGACCGGCCAGGCCGTCCAAGCGGCCGCCGGCCCGCGCCAGCATGTCCGCGGAGATGTAGCGGCGGGGGTGGTTGGCGACGCGCCGCAGGGCGGCGGCATCCGCGGGATCGAGCGCCAAGCGGAGGTAGGCCAGCAGGTCCTGCGCCACCCAGTGGCGGAACGGCCCGCCCGTGTCGTCCCGCACCGCAACCGCCAGGCCCGCCTCCGCGAGGGCGTGCGCGATCGTGGCCGCCTCGGTGCGGGTGCGGCAGAGGACCGCAAGCGGGGGGGTGAAGCCCTCGTCCAGGGCCCGACGCACCTTGGCACAGATCGCCTGCGCCTCCGCCCGCGCGTCCGAGTAACCGACGGCGACGACGGTCCCCGGCTCCACGGCGACGGACCGGCCGGCGAAGGCTATGCGCCCGCGATTGTGGGCGATCAGCCGGTTGGCGGCGGCGACGATCAGCGGCCGGCTGCGGAAGTTCTCCCGCAGCGCCAGGACCGGCGCCTGCGGCCACGCGGCCGTGAAGGCTCGCATCCACCGCGGGGACGCACCACGGAAGCCGTAGACTGCCTGGTCCGCGTCTCCGACCGCCAGGACGTTGTCGGCCGGGGCCGCGAGCAAGCGCAGCAACTCCCACTGCGGCCGGTTGACATCCTGAAACTCGTCGACCTGGATGTGCTGGATGCGGGCTCGCTCCGCAGCCAAACGCGCGGGATCGGCGCGCAGGCACCCAAGCGCCTCCCACAGCAGGTCGTCGAGGTCCAGCCGGCCGGCCTCGGCCTTCGCTTCGGCGTAGAGCGCGCACAGCTGCGGGAAGTCCTCGGGGTCCACGCCGAAGGCCGCAAGTCCCGCCCGGGCCGCCACCGCCCGCAGGTCCGCGGCATCCCCGGACCGCGTCGCCCCAGTGTTGATTGCCAGGCTGATCGCGGCCGCCAGGGCTTCGACGGCGCCCTCCTCGACCGCGTCCCCGCGACGGCGGCCGGCGCCCCGCGCAAACAGGAGTTGGCGCAACACCCGCAGGCGATCGCCTTCCAGCAGCAACTCGGGGGCGGCGCCCCGGGCGGCAGCGCGCACCACACCGAAGGCATAGGCGTGAAAGGTGCCGCAGCGCACCCTGCGGGCACACTCCGGCCCGGAAAGCGCCGCCAAGCGGGCGGCCGCCTCCCGACGGGCGGCAACGGTGAAGGTGACGTACCAGAGGCCGCCGGGCGGTACCGTGGCGGCGAGCCGTGCCGCGCGGGCCACCAGCACCGCCGTCTTGCCCGACCCGGGCCCGGCCTGGACCAGGAGCGGGCCCGCTTCATGCGCCACCACGCCACGCTGTGCCGGGGTGAACGCCGCATCCGCCGCCGCCAAGGCCCCGCCCCCCAAACATCGTGGGTTCCCCCCGCGCGGCGTGGATCCTCCCGCGTGCGCGGGCACCGGCGGGGACATGCTGACCACGGTGGAGTGGCGGGAGGAAGCCTGGCATGCGGCGCGCGCACATCGTGATCGCCGGGGCGGGATACGCGGGGCTGGCGGCCTATCTGGCGCTGCGGCCAAGACTGGACGGCGGCGCCATCGACCTTACGCTGGTGAGCGCAACCGACGCCCACCTGCTGCTGCCGGAACTGCCACTGTATCTGGCGGGCCAGGAATCCGAACACGAGATCCGGCTCCAACTCGGCCATGTGGTGCGCCCGCCCGCCCGGTTGCACCGGGCGCGCATCCTCCGGGTCCGCAGCGACCCGCCCGCACTCGTGATCCAGGGCGCCGTCGATCCCTGGGTGGCCGACGGCCTCGTCGTCGCCCTCGGTTCCGTGCCCGACGACTTCGGGGTGAAGGGGGTGCGCGAGCATGCGACCCTCATCGGGCGCTGGGACGATGCCCGCGACCTGCGCCGCCGCCTGCTCGCCACCCTGGCGTCGCGCCACGGCGGCCGTGTGGCCATCGTGGGCGGGGGCTTCACCGGCGTTGAGATCGCGGCCGAGTTGGCCGACACCCACCGCGTACCGGGCCGCATCGTGCTGATCGCGCCGCACCTGCTCGCCGACCTGCCCGAGCGCGTCGGGCAGACGGCGCGCTCCGCCCTGGAACGCCTCGGAGTGGAACTGGTGCTGGGCGACCGCGCCGCCGAGGTGCGGGCCGACGCGGTCGTGCTCGCCGGGGGCCGGCGCATCCCGTGCGCCGCGACCATCTGGGCCGCCGGGGTACGGGCCAACCCGGTGATGACCGACTCGCACCTGGCGGTAAACCGCCGCGGCCAAGCGGAAGTCGACGCGACCCTGCGGCTGGCGCCGCGGGTCTACGTCTGCGGAGACTGCGCCGCGGTCACCGACGCACGCACGGGGCGGCCCGTGGCACCGACCGCCCAGGCCGCGCTGCAGCAGGGGCCCGCCGCGGCCGCCAACCTGCTGCGCGAGCTCGCGGGCAAGGAGCCCCAGCCCCTGCAGACGCGCAGCCTCGGCTTCCTCATCTCGCTCGGCCGCGAAGAGGCCGTGGGCTCCATCCTCGGACACTCCGTGGCCGGCGGCGACGTCGCCGCGCTCAAGCGGCTGATCGAGACCTACCACGCCTTCCAAGTCGGCGGTCTGCACGCGCTGGGCGCCCGGCTGCTGCGCAGCACCGGCGCGCGCCGCGGCCGCGCGTCGGACCCTGAGGTCGCCGCCCACGCCCAGGGGGAATCGCCGATGCCGGTGGATCCCGCCCCGCAGACCTGACGGGTGCCACCAGAACAAGACATCGCGGTGGCGCGGCCAAGGCGAAGAGACAGCGCATCCCACCGGCGAGACCCCAGGGCGACCGTCGGGTGGAACGCCAACGTGGGCCAGCGCCTGCTGCTCGACAGGCACCCAAGCAGCCGCCAAGGCACTTGCACGCTGTGCGCGGTCAGTGCAGGTACCACCCGAAAGTGCGGTAGGGAGGGGGCGCAACTGACATTCGCGTCAGCTACACCTGCCGCGGCAGCGGGTGCGTGCCCACATCCATCGGTGGGGCACGACGCGATCCTCCTGTCGGAACAACATCACCCGCCGCCACTCAGCGGCCGGCTGTCGTTGGCCGCCGTACCCACCTTTCATGCCGCATGGCGTCAGCCCCGACGGTATGGCGCCCTCTTGGTTCACCCAAATCCCGGCGCGACCCGTAGATGCCCCCGGCTTCAGCCGTGGGACAGGGGCGCGCCTCCCTCACGTGTTCGCATGCACAGAACGTGCTATACTATGGACATGAAGCAGGTTGTTCAGGTGAAGTTGCTCGCCGATCCCGAACAAACAGTCGCGATTCTGCGTACCATGGAGGCGTTCAATGCCGCCTGCAACATCGTCGCCGAAGT
>JAJZXK010000201.1 GCA_021806565.1 Bacillota bacterium
GCCCGGCGCGGAGGTTAGCCGCCTCGCCGTGCATCTCCGGCGTGGCATGCCCATACATCCGGAGCGTCGTGGCGGCGCTGGCGTGTCCCAGACGTTCCTGAGTGACTTTGAGCGGTTCACCGCGGGCGGCTGCCAGTGTGGCCGAGGTGTGCCTCAGGTCATGGAAGCGTAGCGCCTCCGGCCAGCCGAAGTGCCGCCGGATGCGCCGGAAGTGGTCGCTGACATACGCCGGCTCATAGCGCTGCCCGTCCTCCCAGCAGAAGATCAGGTCGTCGTCGGCATAGGCTGCTCCGGCCCCCGCCTTCTCCTGGTCCTGGTTTTCCTTGTGCGCGAGCAGCGTCCGCACCGCCGCATCCGAAAGCCCGACGCGCGAGCGCGGGCGGCGGGCCTTGGTGGGCCCTTCGACGATGCCCTGCCCCTTGATGCGCTCGAACTTGGTCCGCACGGCCAGGGTGCACGCCTGCGTGTCCAGATCGGCCCAGCGACGGGCGATCAGCTCCCCCTCGCGCAGGCCGATCTCCAGGGCGAGGTAGTAGAGCGCGTAGAGCCGGTCTGTCCGCACGTGGTCGAGAAGCGCCTGGACCTGGGCCGGCGTGAGCACGGGCCGCTCATCCTGACGGACACGCGGCGCGTCCACGGCGTCGGCGACGTTCCGCGGGACCAGTCCCCACCGGAGCGCGCAGGCGAACGCCTTGTGCAGGATGCGGTGCAGGTAGTGCACGTGGGCGGACGCCAGGGTCTGCGACTTGGCCGCGTAGAAACGCGCCAGTTGGTCGGGGCGGAGGTCCTTCAGCGTCTGCTTGCCGAGCGCCGGCGCGATGTGCAGCCGGACTTCACCCTCGTAACTCCTGACCGTTGCGGCCGCCAGGTTGGGCCGCACATAGTCGGCCAGCCACTTGTCGAGGAACTCAGCGACGGTGGTGCGCTCGGTGGAAGGGACCACGCCCTGGACCGTCGCCGCCTCCAGTTCGGCCGCCACCTTCTCGGCCTCGCGCCGGCTCGTGTGCCCGGTGGTGATCTCCTTATACAGGTAGCGGCCGGTGGCGGCGTCCCGGCCGATGCACAGCCGGACATGCCAGATGTTGCCGCGCTTTCGCAGGCTACCCACGGGATTCGGCCTTCCGGCGGCGCAGCGGAACGGCGGAGGTCGCCGTCGCCTCCTGAGCCGCGGCCTCCTCTTCCCAGCGGGCGTACTGGTCTGCGGGGATGCGCCACTGGCCGCGGACGCGGACGGCCGGAAGCTCTCTGCCGATGAGCATGGCGTAGACCGTATTGTTGGAGACGCGCAGGTCGTGCGCCACCTCGGTCGGCGTGAGATAGCGGGGCGCGGTCTCGCGGGCCTCGGACTTATCCATCGGGGGCCTCCTTCCGTGGGATGCGTTGGGCTCAACCAAAGCGAAAGCCCCCGACCGGCGGCGATCCGGTCGGGGGCGTGCGGAATGGGTGGGTCGAGCGACCCTACTGGCCGCGGGCGGCGGAGAGGGCCTGAAGCCGGGCCGTGTCGGTCCAGCGGCGGCGGGTGCCGGCCGTCCGGTGGCCGTTCCTCGGCAGCAATCCGCCGCCCGCCGCTTCGGCCGCGACGGCAGCTGCTTCCTCGGAACGGGGGTCAGGGGTCGTGAGGATCATGGCGACGGTCTCGGCGGCGGGCCCGTCGACCGGGAGACCGGTGCGGGCAAAGCGGGCCACAGGGGACGCTGAGGACCGTGTGTGTTGGGGCAAGGCCGCAGCCACTGCGTCGCGCCGCCGGCCCCGGCGGAGTTCCGCGTGGCAGCCGGCCTGAGCGCGCTCCATGTCGGGCGGGTCGCGGTCCAACAGCAGGACGTGCTCCATCGCCTCGTCCGAGCGGGTCGCGCCGGCGTCCGCCCACAGCGCGGGGCGGTTGGCCGCGGCGAGCGCCACCCACTGCCCGTGCCCACGAGCAGCGGTGTGTTCGGCGTCGCGGCCTCGCCAGACCCCGCAGAAGATCCAGTTGCGGTAGAAGACGCGGACAGGACCCGCCGGCCGCCACGCGGGCATGCGCAAGCCACCATCCCTTGTACAGCGGGGGATACACCAGCCCGCCGGATCCAGCCGGAGCCGGGTCGCCCCTGCCGGGTTGGTCGGCGTTGCACCCCGCGGGTGACGCGGATACGATGCGAGCGCCCTTCTGCATGTGATGTACCATAAGCACTTCATACGTGCAAGTGGAGCGAGCTTGGGTGCGAGGAGAACGGGTCCCGATGCGTCATTTGCGCAAATCGGTGCGCGAAACGTACGATGGGAAGGACGGAAAGCACGGGAGGAGGGTGGCGCCGTGACTCCCTTACCGACCCGGCTGCGCCTGCTGCGCACCGAACGGGGCGAAACCCAGGAGGAACTGGCTCGGGCCGTTGGCATGAGCAAGGAGACAGTTGCCGGTTGGGAGGCCGGCCGCCGCGATCCGGACACCGCGATGGTTGTACGGTTGGCGGAATACTTCGGCGTCAGCACGGATTACCTGCTGGGGCGCAGCGACGTGCGCGGTGGTGCCGCTGGCTCACCGGAGGGGGAACTGCCCCCCCTGACCCTCTGGCTGCGCGAGTGGATGGTCCGCAACCGTTCTAGTCTGGCGGTCATCGAGCGGGAGACCGCCATCCCGGGACACTGGCTCCGGCGGATCCACGACGGGACCGCGGAGTACGTGTCGCCGGTGTTGCTGGAGCGGCTGGCGGTTTTCTGCGGCGCGGCGGTGTCCAAGGTGCTGGCGATGGCCCCTCAGGGTAAACTCGCCACCGCAGATCCCGACAAATTGCTAGGAGTGGCCCTTTCAGCGGACGCTGAGCTGACCGATGAGGATAGAAGGAACGTTCAGCACTTTGTCCGCTACCTGCGGGGGGAGAGGCGAGGCAGTGCAGGCCCCAGCACTGGAGCGATTCCTAACACCAGCCCAGCGCCGCATGGAAGCGACCTGTGACCGCATCCTGTATGACATCGGCCACCCGGTTCCACTGGACGTGACGGCGCTACTGGACAGCCAGGGCTTGCGCCTCCAGGTGGGAGGTCCGGGGTTCCCGCGCAACATTCGCGGCCTTCTGCACCTCAGCAACACCGATGCGGTGGTGGCCGTTCGGGACGACCTTCCCGAGGCCCCGCAGCGCTTCACCATCTGCCACGAAGTCGGGCACTTCGCCCTCGTGGAACACCGCAGAGTCCTGTTGCGCCAGTGCAGTGAGATGGACCTGTCGCCGGCGGCGCGTGGGCAGTGGGAACGAGCGGCCAACTTTATGGCGGCGGCCCTGCTGTTTCGCGGCGAGCTTGATGCGTCGATCGGTGACTATGAACTGTCCATGGCATCCGTGAGCCGCTTCGCTGACCACGCGATGGCCGGATTGGAGGCGTCGTTCCGGCGGTTCGTGGAGCGGAACCCGAGGCCGGTGTGGGGTGTGATCTGCGGGGCCCCGGTCATCGCCGGAGAGACCGACGCACACGCGGAGGTTCGGTACACAGTGCGATCGCCAGGGGCCGCGTGGACGCCATGCCCCGCCGCCGTACCGCTGGATCAGGCAAGGACGTGGTCCCGTCCCGTCCAGTCGGTTTTCGGGTCCAAGGCCGCGGTGTGGCTCAGCAACGGCGCGCGGGTATGCGACGGGTATTCGACCGGCAGGGCCGTGTTCATGCTCGTGCACTGAAAATCGTGGTGTCGCGGATGCGGGCATGCCAAGAAGCGATACGCACCTGGGTGGCGATGTCCTCCAGGACGTCGAGCGGGTCCGTACGCCTGCCCAATGGTCAACGCAGTCCGGGCCCAGTCGTCGGGGTCCAGTGCTTACGCGTGAGCGCCGGGCGGCCAGAGCCAGGTCTTCCGGTCGGTGCGAGGGGCACCAGCATGTGCGGTGCCGCATTCAGCGCGATTCTTACCGTCGCGACCCTCGCGCTTGCGTTTGCCACCGCGCCG
>JAJZXK010000065.1 GCA_021806565.1 Bacillota bacterium
AGGCGGCGGCGGACGCCCGCCGGGCGGAGGCCGCCGCCGCCCGCCAGGACGCCGCCCTGGCCGCCCTGGCCGCCCGCCTGGAGACGGCCTACGGCTGGCTTCCGGAGGAGCTGGGTTCCGTACCGCCCTCTGTGGATCCACAGGCGGATCAACGCAGGGCGGCCGCCCTGCGCGACGAGGTGGCCGGAATCGGCGGGGTGCGGCCGGAGGCCGTCGCGGAGCATGAAGCGGAGCGGGAGGCCGTCGCCAGGCTGGAGGCGGGCGTCCAGGATCTGACCCGCGCAGATGCCGCGCTGGCCCAGTGGACGCAGTCGTTGGATGCCGCGCTGGCGGATCGCTACGTGGAGGCCCTGGCGGCGGTGCGCCTGCACTTTTCCGCCATCTACACCCGGCTGTGCGGCGGGGGGACGGTGGATCTGGTGCCGGTGGGCGGCGCCGATCCGCAGGCCTCCGCCGCCCAGGCCCCGGGCCTGGAGATCGTGGCGCAGCCGCCCGGTAAGCAGTTGGCCCACCTGGGGCTGGCGTCCGGGGGCGAACGGACCCTGGTGGCGATCGCCCTGGTGCTGGCCTTCCTGCAGGTCCGGCCCGCGGCGTTCTGCATCCTGGACGAGGTGGAGGCCGCGCTGGACGAATCGAACGTGGCGCGCTGCGCCGCCTACCTGCAGGAGATGTCCGGCGGCACGCAGTTCATCGTCGTCACACACCAAAAGGGCACGATGGAGGCCGCCGACCGCCTGATCGGTGTCACGATGGAGGAACCGGGGGTCTCGCGCCTGCTCACCGTGCGGCTGGCCGGCTGAGCGGGCGGCGGTACGGCTGGTGGGTGGCGGGACAGAGGGGGCGGCGTGGAGGATGGCGGAGGCCGGGTCCGGGTCCGGGTGGTTCGGCCGGTTGCGCGTGGGGCTCGGCCGGGCCCGGGAGGGGCTCTTGGGTCGGATCTCCGAGGTGGTCGGCGGGCGGGCGGCGGTCGACGAGGAGACGCTGGAGGAGTTGGAGGGCGTTCTGCTCGGTGCCGACGTCGGCGTGGCGGAGGTGGAACGCCTGCTGCAGCGCCTGCGGGAGGCGGCGGCGCGCGGCCGACTCCAGGCGCAGGATGTGGTGCCGCTTCTGCGCCGGCAGATGACGGAGGACCTCGCGTCCGCGGGACGGCCGCTGCGCCGCGCGCCGCAGGGGCCGACGGTGGTCTTCCTCGTCGGGGTGAACGGCAGCGGCAAGACGACGACCGCCGCCAAGCTGGCCCACCACATGGGCGCCGAGGGGAACCGCGTTCTGCTCGCGGCGGCCGACACCTTTCGCGCGGCGGCGGCCGAACAACTCGCGCTCTGGGCCGGAAGGGTGGGCGTCGATCTGGTGCGCCACGGCCACGGCGGCGACCCGGCCGCCGTCGTCTTCGATGCCGTGACCGCCGGGGTCGCACGCGGTATGGACGCGGTGATCTGCGACACCGCGGGCCGGTTGCACAACAAGGCGCACCTGATGGCCGAACTGCAGAAGATGGTCCGCATCGCCGGTCGGGCCTGTCCCGGCGCGCCGCACGAGGTGCTGCTGGTGCTGGACGCCAGCACCGGCCAGAACGCGCTGGCCCAGGCGCGCGTCTTCACCGAGGCGGTGGCCGTGACCGGGTTGGTGCTGACCAAGCTCGACACCAGCGCGCGCGGGGGCTTTGCGCTCGCCGTGCATCGCGATCTCGGCCTGCCGATCCTCTACATCGGCATCGGCGAGCGGGTGGACGACCTGCGGCCGTTCGAGCCCGACGCCTTCAGCGCGGCCCTGCTGGAGGGGGATGTCGGCTGAGCGGTGCGTCCCGGAGCCCGGGGGCGCGATCCGCGGAACGGGGTGCGGTGCATGATCCTGCTGGCCACCGGTGCGGTCGGGCTGGAGTCCGTCGCCACAGAGGAACTGCGGGGCCTCGGCCTCGCCCCGGCCGAACCGGTCCTGCCGGGCATCCTGCGCCTGCGGCGGCCGGTCGGCGGCGGGGATCTGGCCGCGGCCTGTCGGGCGCGCACGGTCGACGATCTGTATCTGGAGATCTGGGCCGGGGACCGCGACGGCCTGCGGCGCCGGCTCGCCGCCCCCACATGGGTCGTTGCCGGTGAGGTGCTCGCCGCACACCGCGACGTGCTCGCCGCAAGCGGCCGCCGCCCCCGCGGACGGATCAAGACCACCTGTTTCCTCCATGGCGCGCATCGAGGCCATGGGGGGCACGGCCAGGCGGACCTGCGCCGCCAGGACGTGGAACTGCGAATGGCCAGGCAGTTGCGCGCCGCGTACCCCGCCTGGCGGCTGGAACCCGAGCGGCCGGACGCGGAGTTCGTCGCCTTCGTCTCCGGCCGGTCGGCGATCCTGGCGCTGCGGCTCACCGACCCCGGATTCCGCCACCGACACTACCTGCGCGCGCCCGGCGCCCTGAGCCCGACGGTGGCCGCGGCCCTGGTGCGGCTTTCCCGGCCCGGGCCGCGCGACCGCCTGCTGGATCCGTGCTGTGGCGGCGGGACCATCCTCTTGGAACGGGCGCAGGCCGGACCGTACCTGGAACTGCTGGGGGGCGACCAGTCGCCGGAGGCGGTGGAAGTTGCGCGGCTGAACTTCGGCAACCGCCATCGGCCCTGGCAACTGCACGTCTGGGATGCGCGCGCACTACCGCTGGCCCCGGCCAGCGTGAACCGCGTCATCAGCAACCTGCCCTTCGGGGTGCAGATCTCCGCGTCCGGAGGGGTGGCGGCCTTCGCGGCGGCCTGCCTGCGGGAGGCGCAGCGGGTGCTGGAGCCGCAGGGGCGGGCCGTCTTCCTCTGGCCCCGGGACGTGGTGGTGGCGGTGCCCGAGCTTCTGGCACCCGAGGCCCGCTTGTCCTTCGACCTGGCGGGTCAGGCGGTTGTCGCCTCCGTCTGGGTGCGCCGGTCCGACCGGGACTGAGGCCGTGGGGGCCGGTCGGTGGTGGCCCGGCACAAGTCCACGGCCGGGGTGGCGCGGCGTGGAACCGCAGGGGCCGGGCGGTCGTCGACACGGGTGGCGGCGGGAAGGGGACGGGGTTTTCGGATGCGGGGACGCGTGCGGCGCTCGGTGCTGTTTTCGGTCTGCGGTCTGCCCCTACTGGTGCTTTCGGCGTGCGGTGGCGGGGGAGGCCCGGCCGCGGGTCCCTCGACCGCGTCGGCCTCCCGTTCGGGGCCAGCCGCCGCGGGCCGTGCCTCCAATGGCGGCTCCTCCGGCTCTGCCGCTTCCGCCGGCCATACCTCCGGCACCGGCCATACGCCCACCGCCGCGGTCGGGCTGGTGAAGTCCTTGGACGCCCTGGACTTCGTGAGTCCGCAGCGCGGTTTCGCGGCGGGGAGCGGGGCGATCCTCGCCACGCGCGACGGCGGCCGCAGCTGGAGCCGGCAGTATCGAGGGCGCTTGCGCATCCGCGCCCTGGACTTCAGCGGCCCGCGGCACGGATGGGCCGTCGCCTCCGGCGCCCTGCTGCGCACGTCCGATGGCGGCGGTGTCTGGCGGCGTGCGGCCGAGCCACCCCAGCCCCTCTCCGCGGTGGCCTTCACCTCCGCCACCACCGGCTTCGGGGTCGCGGGCTCGTCGCTGTACCGGACGGTGGATGCGGCAAAGACATGGACGCGGGCGAAGGTGCCCGGACCGGTGCAGGCGGTGTGCTTCGGCGGCGCGCGCCGCGGGTGGGCCGCCGGGGGCACGGCGCTCTACCGCACGGTCGACGGCGGTGCCGCGTGGTCGCTGGCCGACCGCTTGCAGGTGACGGTGCCGGCGGGTGCCCGCTGGCAGTTGGCGTGTGCGGGGCCCGCGCACGTCTGGGGCGCCATCGTGCTCGGGGCGGCCATGAGCCAGGAGTCCTACGTGGCGGTCGAGAGCTCCGACGGCGGTGCCACCTGGCACATGCCGCTGGCGCGCGAGGCCGTGGGGCGGATGTCCGGTATCGCCCCCTACCTCGGTGCGTTTGGGCTCGCGTCCGGCGGCGGTTCCGTGTGGTTTACGGGGCTGTGTCCGGCCTGCGGCATGGGTAGCGCGTCGGTCGCTGTGAGCACCGATGGCGGGCGTTCCTGGGCGCGCCATGCCATCGCCGGCCTGCACGTCGTCCCCACCGCCGTCGCCACTGGGGCCGCGGGGCAGGCCTGGATCGCCGTCACCCAGGGCGGCGGCGGCCGCGTGCTGACGACGACGAACGGCGGGCGCAGTTGGACCCAGCAGTATCCGGCCGCAGTGACCCCGGCGCTGGGGATCGACATGCTCTCCCGGTCGCTTGGCTACGGGCTGGGTACGCTCGGGGACGCGGCGCGTGTGCTGCGGACCACCGATGGCGGCCGGCGCTGGACGCAGGTCGGCACCCTTCCCGGCGCGCCGGCCTCGGGCGGCCTGGGTGGTGCCGCTCCGCTACCCGCCATGCCGCTTTCGTTTTGGGATGCCCGCGGCGGCTACGCGGTGACCCCGGGCGGCGCCCTTTGGCGCACCAGCGACGGGGGGCGGTCGTGGACGCCGGTGTCGGCGGGGCTGCGGTCGGTGGGGTCGGTGGCGTTTGTGGGCGACGGCCGATACGGTTGCGCGGGCTCGCCGCTCTTGGGCCACCTGCGCGGCACGACCGACGGCGGCCGTACCTGGGTGGCGGTCCGCGGCGGCAGCCGGGGGGGATGGACCGGCGCCCTGGCCTGCGCGCTCCGGTTGCAGGGGGCGCCGGCATGGAAGGGCCTTCTGGCCGGCGCCGGGGCCGTGCCCCCGGCCGGCCCGGCTCCCGCGTTGCTGGTGGCGGCGACGGGTACTCCGGGGTATGGCTGGATCTGGAACGGCGGCACCCTGAGGCGCACGGTCGACGGGGGGCGGACCTGGACGGCGCTACCCCAAAAGACGGCCTCGCGTGGCTTCGGAGTGCAGGGTCTTTCCTTCGCCGACGCAGCACACGGCTGGCTAATCACCCCGGGGGGGCGGCTGCTGACCACATCTGACGGCGGCCTGCACTGGCGTCCGTTGACTCCGGCCGCCACCGGGCACGGCTGATCCGTCCTGGGTGGGAAAGGCGGCCGGACAGGGCGCGGTGGCGCCGGGTGGTCAGGGCTGGTCCGAGTCCCGGTCCGATGGTGGGCAGTGCGCCGCACCCTGGGCGCGCACCCCGGCCGGCAGCAGGCGCTGCAGCACCTCGGCCATCTCCTCGGGTGTGTAGGGCATGCCCTCCTCCAGCCACCAGCGGGCGACGGCGCGCACCCCGCCGGCGATGTATTGGGCGAAGAGGTCGACGTGCAGCAGGTCCGCGGGCGGCGCCGGTGTCGCCTCGCCGGTCTGGATGTGCTCCTGGACCATGCGGGCGATGTGTTGGGCGAGGTAGTCGTGCAGGCCTCGGTCCACCTCGGGATCGGCCGAGGCCAGCAGGACGCGGTAGGCGACCGCGTGCTCCGCCATGTGCCGGAACGCCGCCCGGATCCGGTCGCCGACGGTCTGAGACGGCCGGCCCAACGCCACCAGTTCGTCGAGCAACTGGCGCCGGCTTTCCTCCAGCAGGGCGCGTTTGTCACGGAAGTGCAGGTAGAACGTGGTGCGGTCGGTGCCGGCCCGCTCTGTGATGTCGCGGACGGTCACCTGCTCTATGCCCTTTTCGAGGGCCAGTTCCATGAGCGCGTCGCGCAGGGCGCGCTGTGTCCTGCGGCTGCGGTTGGTCGGTTCCGCCGGCTCCGACACCACATCCACATCCATATCCACATCCATGGCCTCCCATCCTGGACCCGCCGCCGGTGCGGCCGCCCCCATGGTACAAGGCATACCCGGACCAGTTGACGGTGGGCCCGGCGGGTCATAATATCGACATCGTGTTGAATGTCGACACGGTGTAGATATTCTGTCCGCCACCTGGGGAAACCTCCCGGTCGGGGGAAGGCGCAGGGCCAGGCCGCCGCGGCGGGGGCGGGGCCCGCGCGGCGTGTGGCGACGTGGCGCAGGGGGAGGCGGGGGCCGGGTGGGCAGGGTGGCGTCGTGGTTTCGCACCGCGTTGCGGCATCCACTGACGACGATGCTCCTGTGGGTCGCGCTCGCGGTGGCCGCGTTTCCGCTGGCGCGCACGGTGACGCGCGACCTCCAGACGCAGAACCTCAACGTCTCGGGGAGTCCGTCGGTCTGGGCCGACCGCCGCCTCTCTCTGCTCAAGCCGGTGCCGATGGCCGCGCCCACGTTGCTCACCGGCCTGCCGCTGGCCCGGCTCCAGGGGGCGGCCGCTGCCAACCGCCTACCGAAGGCCTGGTGGCACACCACCGCTGGCGGCCTCATGGTGCTGGCCCCGGCGGGCACCCCCGCAACGGCCCTGGGGCCGCTGACCGCCCAGGTGCGGCGGGAGGGCGGCACGGTGCGGACCGTGGGCGCATCCGCCATCGGCAACGAGGTCCGGACCGACTCCGAGCGCACGCTCCGCAGCAGTTCGCGCCTCGCCCTGCCGGTGCTCCTGCTGCTGTTGCCCCTCGTCTTCGGGGCGGTGGCGCAGTCGGTCCTGCCCCTGCTGGTCGCGGCCGTCGGGGCGGAACTCGCCCTCGCCGTCCTTTCGGTCTTGGCGCGCCACATCACGCTTTCGATCTACCTGACGGACATCGTCAGCCTGCTCTCGCTCGGCGTCGGGGTCGACTACGCCCTGTTCATCACGACGCGCTTTCGCGACGCGATCGACCGGGGCAGCGGCGTGCGGGAGGCCGTCCGCGAGGCGATGCGCACTGCGGGCCGCTCCGTGCTCTTTTCCGGTCTGGCCGTGTCGCTCGCCGTGGCCACGCTCCTGATCGGCGGCACCTCGTACTGGCGCGGGCTGGCGCTCGGAGGGGCCGTGGCGGTGGCCTGCGTGCTGTTGGTCACCCTGACCCTGCTGCCGGCGCTGTTGAAGCTGATGGGGACGCGGATCCGCTTTGGCCTGGTCCCGTTCGCGATGCCGCGCTGGTCGCTGTGGCGGCGGCTGGCGGACTGGAGCACCTGGCGGCCGTGGTGGTCGGTGGCCTTGGGCGTGGGACTGCTGGCCGTCCCGGCGCTGCTGGCGCCGAGTCTGAGGATGACGGTGCCGGCCGACCTGGCCGTGATGTTGCCGCACAACTCCGACCTGCGCCAGGCGAGCCTGCTGCGGCAGCGTTTGCAGGGAGCGGGGAGCATCGCCCCCCTGCCCGTCGCCCTGGAGTTCGCCGGCACGGTGACGCAGCCCGCCACCTGGGCCGCCGTCCAGAAGATCAGCGCCGACCTGGCGGCCCTGCCGGATGTCGCCCGCGTCGCCTCACCCACGTCCGGCCCGGCGTCCCCCGCCCGGCTGGCGTTGGCCGCGGCGTCGGCCACCGACGCGCGGGCGCTCGGACCGCTGGCCGACTTCATCCATCCCAAGGCGGATCCACACCTGGTGGTGCTCTCGCTCACGGCGGCGAGCGGGCCGGATCGGGCCGCGACGCGCCAACTGCTGGCGCGGGTGCAAACCACGCTGCGCCAAGACCTCCCCGCGGGCGCCCGCGGCGCGGTGGGGGGGCCGGTCGCGTTGCTGCACGACTTCACCCGGCACACGGACCGGCGGCTGCCCTGGATCGTGGCCGCCGCCGCGGTGGTGGCGTTGGTGGTCCTGTTTGTGGCCACGGGTTCGCTGGCGCAGTCGCTGGTGGGCGTCCTACTCAACGGACTGGTCACGGCCGCCACCGCCGGCATCCTCGTGTTCACGATTCAACAGGGCGCCTTCGGTCTGGAGGCGCAAGCGCCGAACCTCACCGTGGTGCCGCTGGTCTTCGTGCTGCTCTTCGGCCTCTCGATGGACTATGAGGTCATCCTGCTGCACCGGGTCCAGGAGGCGCTGCGCGCCGGGGCCGACGCGCGGACCGCGGCCCGCCGCGGCATCGCCGGGACCGGCGGTATGATCACCGGCGCGGGCTTGGTGATGGTGATCGTCTTCGTCGTGCTGCTCACCAGCCCCCTGGAGATCCTGCAGACGCTCGGCATCGGCATGACGGCCGCCATCCTGCTGGACACCCTGATCGTGCGCACCTTCCTCATCCCCGGCATCACCGCCCTGCTCGGGCGGGCGGCCTTCTGGCCCTGGACGGCGCGAACGGCGCCCGCGCCTGCAGAGGCGGATGCCAGGGCGGGGTGACGCCGCCGCGCGCGCCGGTCTCAGCTCCGTGGCCCGGCCACGTAGGTCCAGGTCGCGCCGAGGTCGGTCGACCGCATCAGCCCGCGGTTGGTCATGAGCAGCACGGTGTGCCGGCCCTGGAGACTGAGGTCGCCGTCGACGGAGGCCGGCGGCTGGACACCGCGCAGCCGCCGCGCCGTCCAGCGCGCGCCCGCGTCGGTCGTCGTCAGCAGCATGGTGCGGCAGGCGCCAGCCCGGCCGCAGTTGGCTTGGTCGTACGCCAGCGCCACCCCGAGCGAGGCGCCCGTGAAGGCGACGGCGTCGAAGCTCAGGCCGCGCGGGGCTTGATAGGCGGCCTCCGAACCGTGTGCGCGCCGATAGAGGACGCCGTTCGCCACCCACCAGGCCGAGCGCGACGAGGCGGCCGCGATGGCCGCGATCGGTGCAGCGGATCGCCCCGACCCGTTCAGCGGCGTCCAGGTGGTGCCGCCGTCCATGCTGCGATAAAGGGTGTGTGCGCTCGCGAGCCAGAGTGTTCCGCCCGCCGTGGCGGCGAGGGCGCTCGGGACGCCGCCTGCCGGCAGGGTCCGGGCCGACCAACCCACGCCGGCGAAGCGTTCCAGCCGGGTGGTGCCGCGCTGGCCGACGGTGAGGGCGTAGACGCGCCGGCCAGCGGCGGCGAGTGTTTGCACGAACCCGGGGGGCGGGGCGGCCGCGGTCCAGGTCGCCCCGCCGTCCGGGCTGCGCAGGAACCGTCCCGCCGCGGCGGCCCAGGCCAGGTGCCCTTGTCCCGCCAGGCTCGTGGCGTGCACACCGTCATCCACGGGCGCGGCCGGCCAGACCGACGTCCACCTCCGGCCCCCGTCGGTGGTGCGCCAAAGGCCACTCGACGTCCCGGAGCCCAGGGTGACGTACCCGGTGTGGGCCGAGGGGAAGCTGACACCCAAGGCGAAGGCCCAACGGGGTAGGGGTAGGGCGGTCCAGTGCCGCCCCCGGTCCGTGCTGCCAAAGACGAAGGATCCCGTGGGCCCCCCGCCGGCCAGCAGCCACCCCTGGCGCGCGCCGCGGAATTGGAGGCCCGACGGGTATCCGTCCAACAGGGCGCGAGGGTTTGACTCGAAGGACGCCGCCGCCACTTGGTGCCACCGCCTTCCCCCGTCGTGGGTGGCGAAGATCAGCTTGACGCCAAGCCCCATGGCGGACGCTGCCCCGCAGAGCGCCCGGCCGATCAGGGGCGTAGGAAAGCTGACACCGACCAGCGGTTGGCAGGGGGCCGCCATGGAGGTCCACGACCGTCCACCGTCGGCCGTCCGCACCAGCGCCGGATTTGGGGCGACCTGCAGGGCCCAGCCGGTAGACTCCGTCGGGAAGCTCAGGCTGCGCAGGCCGCCGGAGGACCGGGCGATGCGGGACCACGACGCGCCGCCATCCGTGGTGCGGTAGAGGGTGCCGCCCACCGAGGCCCAGCCGTGCGTCGGCGAGACGAAGGTCAGGGCGGTGACCGGCTTGGGCGTCGTCCACTGGCGGCGCCAACTGCGCCCGCCGTCCGTCGTGTGCAGGATGCCGGAGCCGGCCGCGGCCCACCCCTGTTGTGCGGAGACGAAGCTCAACAACGTCAGCCGCGGCGGCGGGCCGCCGATGCGTGCCTGGGTGGCGGTTCCCGCGAGCGGCAGCGGCCGCGGACGGCTCGTGGGAACTGAGGCGCCGCCGGGCTTGGACCGCGCCCGCTGCGCCGGCCGCGCGGCCGGCGGGGGTGTGGCGGCCTTCCGGCTCTGGCCGTGCGCGCAGGCGATCAACAAGAGGAGCGCCGCCCAGACGGCCGCCGGCCGGACGCGCCGCATCGTGCGATCCCTCCCGGAGCGCAGACGGCCCAGCGCGGTTGCGTGTTCCCGCACGACGACTCCGATGGAACGGATCTGGGCCCGCGGGTGCGAACCGGCGCCGCCCGGCGCGCGCCGACCGCCTCGGGCCAGAGGCTGCTTTCCGGCAGCGCTTGCCAGGAACCCCACTTCAAGACCGCGAACTCCACGCCGACACCCGCGGTCCGCTCCGTCCGATGCCCGCGCTGCTGGGAGGACGTTCATGCGTCTGGCGTTTTGGGGTGCCCGATGGCTGCCGCCGGCCGGCGGACCGCAGCCGCACCCGGTCGACCTCGGCGCCTGCCCCCAGGCGGAACGGTATGGGGCCGGCGGCCATGGGCGCACCGGCCACGGCCGGGGTGGCCCCGCCCGCCGTATGCTGGGCCGGTATGGCGTGGTGACCCGCGGTGGCCGCCATTGAAGCGCGCGCGTTGTGCAAGGCCTACCGGCGGCCGCTGCGCGCCCCGGGCCTCTCTGGCTCGGTGCGCCACTTGCTGCGTCCGCGGCACCAGGACATCGTGGCCGTGGACCACCTCGACCTGAGCATCGAGGCGGGGGAGGCGGTGTGCTACGTCGGCCCGAACGGGGCCGGCAAGTCCACGACGATCAAGCTGCTTACCGGGATCCTGCGGCCCACCGCGGGCACGGTGCGGGTCCTCGGCCGCGACCCGCACCGCCAGCGCGTCGCCAACGCGCGCGACATCGCCGCCACCTTCGGCAACCGCTCGCAACTCAACTGGGACCTGCCGCTCGGCGAATCCCTCGCCCTGTTGCGCGACATCTATGCCGTGCCGCAGGGCCGCTATCGGCAGCACCTGCGCACCTGCGCCGACATCCTCGGGATCGACGCGTTCCTGAGCGCCCCGGTGCGCCAGCTGTCCCTGGGCCAGCGCGTGCGCGCCGACCTCGCCGCCGCGCTCGTCCACGACCCCAAGATCCTCTACCTGGACGAACCGACCGTGGGGCTGGACATCGCGGTCAAGGAGCGGCTGCGCGCCTTCCTGCGGCAGTTGCACCGGGAGCGCGGTCTGACGATCCCGCTCACCACCCATGATCTTGCGGACATCGAGGATGTCTGCGACCGCCTGGTGATCATCGACCAGGCACGGCTGCTCTATGACGGGACGTTGCGCCAGGTCCGCGACCGCTTCGCCCGCGAACGGGTGCTGCGCTTCGTCGTGCGGCAGCCAGACCGGGCGGATCCCGCCGGCATCCTGGCAGGCTGCGGGCCCGTGCGCGCCGCGTGGGAAGGCGACACCCTCGTGGTCGCCTTCGACCGCCTGGCGGTGGAATCGCCCGCTGTGACCGCGCGCGTCCTGCGGGCCATGGACGTCGTGGACTTCCATCTGGCGGACGCCGGCATCGCGGACGTGGTGCGCCGGGTGTATGAGCGGCGCCTGGATCTGGCCGAGGAGGGCGGCCAACCGTGAGGGCATACGCCGCCATCGCCTCGCGCCAGTTCCAGAGCGCGCTGCAGTATCGGGGGAACTACGCCCTGGGCATGCTCTCCAGCCTGGCGCTGGTTCTGGCCATGTTCTTTTTCTGGCACGCGGGGTTCGACGGCCGCTCCGCGATCGCCGGCTACAGCTGGGCGCAGACCAAGACGTACCTGCTGATCGGCTACCTGTCCGCCAACCTGGTCGCCACCAGCAGCGAGGCGCGGATGTCTGAGAGCATCCGCACCGGCAACGTCCTCTGTGATCTGCTCCTGCCGGTGGACTTCCAGGGGGCCCGGCTGAGCGAGGCCCTGGGGTCCGTGGCGGCGCAGGGCGTGCCGGCGCTGCTGGTCACCCTGGCGGTGGCGGTCGCGGTCGCGTTCTCCGGCGTCCTGCCGCCGTCGGGTATCGGCGCGGCGCTGGGCGCGGCGGTCGCCCTCGGGCTCGGCGTGGTGTTGAAGTCCGCCATCGTCTACGCCTCGGCCCTCGTGTGCTTTTGGACGACCAACTACGTCGGGATCGCCTGGTCGCGGGCGGCCCTGACGAACCTGCTGTGCGGCGCCCTCGTCCCGCTGGCCTTCTTTCCGGCCGGGGTCGCGGCGGTGCTGCGCTGGCTGCCGTTCGCCGGCATCACCGACACCCCCGCCCGGATCTATCTCGGCCAGTTGGTGGGCGTCCATGCCTTCCTGGCGGTATGCCTGGAGGCCGCGTGGACGGTGGCGGTCCTTTTTGGGGGCCGCGTCCTCTGGCGGGCGGCTTCGGCGCAGGTGACCATCCATGGGGGTTGACGCCGATCGCCGCATCCACGGGCCACGCCCGTACGCCCTGCGGGTGCTGTGGCTCTATGGCCGCATGCTCGGGCAACACGCGCTGGCGCGACTCTCCTACGAGACCGACTTCCTTCTCACCATCGGCGCCTCGGCCCTCACGCAGGTCCTGGGGCTGATCTTTCTGGGGGTGGTGTTTTCCCGTATCCCCTCCGTCCGCGGCTGGACCTTCTGGCAAGCGGCCCTCCTCTATGGCCTGCTCCTGGAGGTCCGGGGGCTGGCGGCCGCTTTCGGGGAGGGGGCATGGTCCATCGGGGGCGCCGTCGCGCGCGGGGAGTTGGACCGTCTGCTGCTGCGGCCGCTGCCGGTGCTGGTGCAACTCTACGGCGGCGGCTTGGGCTGGTCCGCCATCGCCGACCTCGGGCTCGGTGCGGCCATCCTTGCGGTGGCTGGCCCGCACGTCGCCATCGTCTGGTCGTTCGGGACGGTGGCCGCCCTGTGCGTCGCCCTGCCTTCGGGGGCCATGGTCTATTGGTCGGCGATGCTGGCGGCCAACAGCATCGCCTTCTGGACGGTCGGCGCCCGCGGCACGGTGGCGTTCCTGCTGCACGGCGTGTCCGAACTGGCCAAGTTCCCTCTGCCGGTGTATCCGCGCCTTCTCGCCGGAGTCCTGACCTGGTGCCTGCCCTTCGCCTTCCTCAGCTTCTACCCGGCCCGGGCCCTGGTGGCGGGACCGGATCTTGCGGTCTGGCTCAGCCCGCTTGCCGGCCTCGGCAGCCTCCTGTGTGCCTGGCTGGTCTGGAGGGCCGGCCTGGCGCGGTACGAGGGCACCGGGTCATGAGCCGCTCTGTGAACCTGGGTCGTCGTCTGGGTGTGGCTGCCGGGCGGTTCCCGGAGGCCCGCCGACCGGCCGCCGGGTCACGGTAGCAGGCGTTCGAACTCCACACGGTAAGGTACGAACCCGGTGCTTTCGTGGAGACGCAGCGACGGTCCATGGTCCGCGCCCGTACCCGAGCGGAGGCGATGGGCGCCCTTTCGCTGCGCGTGGGCTGCCATGTACTCGATCAGATGCCGCCCAAGCCCGCGTTGACGCTCATCGGGTGCGACCCACAGGTCGTTGATCTCGGCGACCACGAGGTCATAACCCTGGACATCTGCGAACGTCATCCAAAGGTACGCGACGGTCCTGCCCCGAGGGTCTTGCACGATCTCCGCCAATGTCCGCGAATCGTCCAGGCTCCGTGCCAGCGCCGAAAGAAACACCTCGGGTTGGCCCGACCGGAGCCACTCGTCCTGAAACGCCCTGTATGGTCGTCGGCGGTCGGCGCCGGAGGCGCAGGCGTAGTTGATCTCGCAGTGCGCGTCCAGGAGAAAGCCTCGGTCGCCCTTGACCTCGATTCGCCGATACGTCACCGTTACGCGCCCCCCGAACCAGGCTGCCGCGAGTGGAGGTTTCCGTACCTGCTGGAAGTCTACCAGCGGGGGCGGGCGGTACAAGCCGCAGTGTCTACCGGAGTTCTCCCTGCGGTCCGATTTCGGGATACGACTGCGCCGATAGCGGGCCCAGAAAGGCGGGCGCCGCCGCGGGTGTGGAACCCGGCGGCGGCGTGAGGGGGTGTGGATCCGAGGGGGGCCGGGCCGCTCAGCTGCGGGCCGGCAGGGCCGGTGCCTCCACGCCTGTGTGGGAGGGCTGACGGGTTACCGGGAACGCCTGCGTCAGCAGGAGGCGTTCGAGGCGCCGGCTGAGGCGGGCGAGTTGTGGGTCGGAGAGGGGAACGCCGGTGGACAGCAGCCGCTGCACGCTACGGCGCACGGCCAACACCTCCCGGCACCACCGCCTCGACGGCATTCCCCCATACACGAGGGCGGAAAACCTCCCCTGCGTGCTTCGTCTGCGCTGACCGCCACCACAACCGCCACGACATCCTTCGCGGTTGGGGATGCGGGTGTGGGGGTGGGCTGGGACAAGATTCCGAAGCTTGTGCGCCCAGCCCTTCGGGCGCGGGCCGTTGCCGTCCACGATCCACCAGCAAACGATCCACCAGCAAACGACGGGGGACGGATGGACCGGGGCGGAAGTCGGTCTGCGGCCCCCGGTCCGGCGGCATCGGCGGTGAGCGCGCGCGGCGGATCCGTCCGGACCTGGAGGACACGGACTCACCCCTGGTCTGAGCCGCCCCTTGACAGCCCCCCGGTGGGCCGGTAGGCTGTCGGTCATGGTGTCAAGGGCCGGCCCTTCACAGGCGGCTGGTGGACGGGACGGCGCGGCGCTCCTGGCCCAGCGCGCCCGGGTGGCACTCCTGGAGGATCGCTACGGGCCGCTACTGACCGTGCGCCAGCGCTGGGTGCTGGCGCGCTATTATGACGACGATCTTTCCCTTGCCGAGATCGCGGCGGAACACGGCGTCAGCCGCCAGGCGGTGCACGATCAGTTGCGCCGCGCTGTGGCAGCCCTGGAGGACATGGAGGCGCGCCTGGGCTGGGTGGCGGCCGTCGACGGCTGGCGGCGCCGGGCGCTATCCGTGGCTGAGGCGGTCGGCCGGGCGCGGGTGGGGGATGCCGCGGCGCTGGCCGAGGCGGAGGGTGCCGCCCGTGCCCTCGTGGAGGATCTGGCTTGAAGCGCCGGCGGTGGCGGGAGGGGTGGCGGCGGTGTTCGAAAGCCTGAGCCAGCGCCTGGAGAACGCCTGGCGCCGTTTGCGCGGCGGCGGCCGCCTCACGCCGCAGGACGTCGACGCGGCCCTGCGCGAGGTGCGCCTCGCCCTGCTGGAAGCCGACGTGCACTTCCGCGTGGTGAAGGACTTTGTGGCCCGGATCCGTGAGCGCGCCGTGGCGGACGATGTGCTGGGGCACCTGACGCCGCAGCAGCAGATCATCAAGATCGTGCACGACGAGCTGTGCACGCTGATGGGGTCGGAGAGCGCCCGGCTGGCGATGTCCAACCGCCCGCCGACCGTGGTGCTGCTGTGCGGCCTGCAGGGTGCGGGCAAGACGACGTTTGCCGCCAAGCTCGCGGGCTGGCTCCAGGGCCAGGGGCGCCGGCCGTTGCTGGTCGCCGCCGACCTGCAGCGCCCGGCCGCCGTGGAGCAGTTGCAGATCAACGCCCGTCAGGTGGGCGTGCCGGTCGTGGCGCCGGAGCCCGGTGAGGGGCCGGCCGACGTCGCGGCGCGCGGCCTGGCGCGGGCCGCCGCCGTTCCGGCCGACGTCGTGGTGATCGATACGGCCGGCCGGTCCCAGGCCGACGCGGAGCTCATGGAAGAACTGCGCGCGGTGCGGGCGCGGGTGCACCCGCACGAGGTGCTCTTGGTGCTGGATGCGCTGGCCGGTCAGGATGCGGTCCAGGTCGCCCGCGGCTTTGTCGATGGGGTCGGGGTGGACGGCGTGGTGCTGACCCGCCTGGACAGCGATGCGCGCGGTGGCGCGGCGCTCTCCGTGCGGGCGGTCACCGGCCGGCCGATCAAGTTCGTCGGGACCGGCGAGCGGTTGGACGCGATCGAGCCCTTTCACCCGGAACGCATGGCGTCGCGCATTTTGGGCATGGGCGACGTGCTGTCGCTGATCGAACGCGCCGAGGCCGCCGTCGACCACGAGCAGGCCGAGCGCATGCGCCAGCGGGTGCAGCGCGACGGATTGACCCTCGAAGACTTCCTGGAGCAGATGCAGACGGTGCGGCGCATGGGGCCGCTCGAGCAGATCCTCGGCATGATACCGGGCCTGGGCGGCAAGCTGCGCTCGGCCGGGGCGCCGCAGGTCGACGAGCGCGAACTGGTGCGGGTCGAGGCGATCATCCGCTCCATGACCGGGCAGGAGCGGCGCCACCCCGACATCCTGGACGCCAGCCGCAAGCAGCGCGTGGCGCGGGGCTCCGGCACCAGCGTCCAGGAGGTCAACCGCCTGTTGCGCCAGTTCGGGGAGGTGCGCCGCCTGCTGCGCACCCTCTCGCAGGGCCGCATGCCGCCGGGTCTGGGCGGCGCGGGCCTTGCCGGGTTGGGGGGCGGGGCGGGCGGCATGCCGGGCTTGCCCTCCGGCATGGCGGGTCTGCAGGGCATGCCGGGTCTGCCCGGCGTCCCGGGCGGGGCGGCCCAACGGCCACCGCGTCAGCACGGCAAGCGGGGGCGGCGCCATCGCCATCGCCGCGGCTGACGCGGCCCGGCACAGATAGACGGAACCATGAGAGGCGGCGGTCGAGGTGGTCAAGATTCGTTTGCGGCGTCAGGGCGCCAAGCAGCGCCCGTTCTACCGGCTGGTGGTTGCGGAGTCCGGAAGTCCGCGCGACGGGCGGTGCATCGCCGAGATCGGTCATTACAATCCTACGACCGAGCCGGCTCAACTGCGCGTGTCGGTGGACGACGCCGTGCGCTGGCTGCGGCAGGGGGCCCAGCCGTCGGAGACGGCACGGGCTTTGCTGGCGCGGGCAGGGGTCTACCGCAAGCTGCGGGAAGAGGACGCGGCGGTCTGACCGCGGCCAGCGTCGCGGCGGATGAGCGAAAGGGGTGGGCTTCTTGCGCGAACTCGTGGAATTCATCTGCAAGTCCCTCGTGGACCACCCGGACCAGGTTCGTGTGACCGAGGTCGAGGGCGAGACGGCGGTGATCATCGAGGTGCGGGTGGCCACGGAGGACACCGGGCGCGTGATCGGCCGTCAGGGACGGATCATCGCCGGCATCCGCACCCTGGCGCGGGCGGCCGCCACCCGCCAGGGCAAGCGCGTGGTCGTCGAGGTCGTGGAGTAGGGCGGGGCAGTCCGGGTGGTTGGTGGTGGCGGGCGTGAAGGACGACGCGCAGTGGGTGGTGGTCGCCGGCCTGGGCGCCCCGCACGGCCTGCGCGGAGAACTGCGTCTGTTTCCCGAGACCGACTTCCCGGGAAGGCTGCGGGCCGGCCGGGCGGTCACGGTCTGGCCCCCGGAGGGCGCGCCGTGGCCGTCGCGGGTGCGGGGTGTCCGCAGCGCGGGGCGCCAGTGGTTGGTGTGCCTACTGGGGGTCGACTCCCGTAGCGCGGCGGCGGGGTTGACGGGCGGCACGCTGCGCGTCGCCGCCGCCGACCTGCCTGAGTTGCCCGCCGGCCACTTCTACCATCACGAGTTGGTCGGCCGTACCGTCCTGCGCCCGGACGGCAGTCCACTGGGCCGGTTGAGCCGCGTCGAGCGCACCGGCGCCAACGACGTGTATGTGGTGGACCGGCCGGACGGCCGTCAGTTGTTCGTGCCGGCGATCCGGGCCGCCGTGGAGGAGATCGTCCGCGGCGACGGTCTGGTGCGGTTGCGCGACCTGCCCGGCCTGCTGGACGACGAGGAGGGCGGCGGGTGCGGCTCGACATCCTGACGCTGTTTCCCGGCATGTTTGCGGGGCCGTTTGCTGAAGGCATGGTGCGCAAGGCCACCGAGTCCGGGATCTGCACCGTGCGGGTGCACGACCTGCGCGACTGGGCGCAGGGCGCCCACCGGGTGGCCGACGACTATGCCTTTGGTGGCGGACCCGGCATGGTGCTCAAGCCAGAGCCCATCGCCGCGGCCGTGGAGGCGTTGCGGGCCGGGGGCGCCGGGCCTCTGGTGTGCCTGACGCCGCAGGGCGAGCGCTTCGACCAGGCCATGGCGTGGCGGTTGGCGTCCGAACCGGCCCTGACCCTGCTGTGCGGGCGGTATGAGGGGATCGACCAGCGGGCGCTGGACCTCTTGGGCGCGCGCGAGGTTTCCATCGGGGACTACGTGCTGAGCGGTGGCGAGTTGCCGGCCATGGTGCTGGTCGAGGCGGTGGTGCGCCTGCTGCCCGGGGTGCTCGCCGCCGGGGCCGCGACGGCAGACAGCTTCGCCGACGGTTTGCTGGAAGGTCCGCAGTATACCCGGCCGCGCGTCTTTCGCGAGCGGGCCGTGCCGGAAGTGCTGCTTTGCGGTGACCACGCGCGCATTGCGCGCTGGCGGCGGGAGCAGGCGTTGCGGCGCACCTGGGAGCGCCGCCCCGATCTGCTGGCGGGCGCGCCGCTCGGGCCCGCCGACCGGCGGGTCCTCGAAGGGCTGGGCCCCCGCCCACCGGTCGAGCGGCCCGCCGGCGGTTCGGACGGTTCCAGCGCCGCCCCGGCGGGCTGACCGGCGCGGGGTGCGGCGGCGGCACGGCGCCCTCCGGGCCGCGCCGCGGTGGGTGGGGTCCGATTTGGACATCGTCGCGCGGTCGCGCGCGGCGGCGGGTGGCGGCTGTGCTATACTTGCGGTTGCGATCGAAACAGGTCCGCCCCCGCAGCCGGGGGTCGGCGGTGCGGGGGGATTTGGAATGGCAGTGGATATCCTTGCGGCGCTCGGCCGCGAGCAGATGCGGGAGCGGCCCGAGTTCATACCTGGTGACACGGTGCGCGTCCACGTCATCATCAGCGAGGGCGGTCGTGAGCGCGTGCAGGCCTATGAGGGGACGGTGATCGCCCGCCGCGGCGCGGGGGTGACCGAAACCTTCACGGTTCGGCGTGTGGCGTCCGGCGTGGGCGTGGAGCGGACATTTCCCCTGCACTCGCCGCGTATCGAGCGGATCGAGGTGACCCGGCGCGGCCGGGTGCGCAGGGCCAAGCTCTTCTACCTGCGCGGGCTGAGCGGCAAGGCGGCCCGTATCCGCGAGCGGCGCCGGGACGCCTGACGCTCCGGGGAGGAGCGAGGCCTCGTGGCGGATGAGGGCGCGGCGGGCGTGCTGGCGGGCCACATGGTGCGCGCCACGCGGTTGCTGCGCCAATTGCTTCCCTCGGTCGATGTCGCATGGGAGGTCGCCGACGCGCGGGCCCCGCGCGCCAGCCGCGCGCCGGGGTTGGCGCGTCTGTGTGGCGACAAGCCGCGGGTGGTGATCCTGGCCAAACGCGACCTGGCCGAGTCGGAGGTGACCACGGCCTGGTTGGCGCGCCTGCGGCGGGACACGCCGGCGGTGGCCCTCGCGCTGTCCGGCGGCGACCCCGACCTGGCCCCGCTGTGGGAGGCGACCGCCGAGGCGTTGCGGCGCAGCGGTCGCAGGGCCCCAGACAGCTGGCGGGCGATGGCGCTGGGCATGCCCAACACCGGCAAGAGCACCCTGCTCAACCGCGTCAGCGGCGGCCGCCATGCTGCGGTCGGCGCTGTGCCCGGCGTGACGCGCGGGCAGCAGTGGATCCGCCTGCCCTCCGGGGGGCGCGTCTGCGACTTGCCCGGGGTGCTGCCGCCGCGGCTCGGGCTGTGGCCGGTCGCCTGGCGGCTTTGGGCCGTGGGGGCCATCGGTCCGGGGCAGGTGGACGCCGAGCGTGCGGCGGAGGCGTTGCTCGAATGGATCGCCCAGCGCAGTCCGCGGACGCTTGAGGCCCGGTACGGCCTGGAGTCGGAGTCGCCGCCCTATCTGGGTCGAGTCGCCGCCGCCCGCGGCTGGTTGCGCGCCGGCGGCGTCCCCGACACGTCGCGCGCCGCCACCGGGCTGCTCGCCGACTGGCGCCGCGGCCTGCTGGGCTGCGTCAGCCTGGAGGAGCCCGGCGAGGAGGTGGCGGGTGGCTCAGGCGGGGTCGCTACCTGAGACGGGCCACCGCGACCGCAGCGGCCCGAGTTGGCTGTTCGAGCGGCGGTTGTGGGCCAGCGGCCTTGCCTGCGTGGCCGGTGTCGACGAGGTGGGCCGTGGTCCCCTCGCCGGTCCGGTGGTCGCCGCAGCCGCCGCGTTCCATCCTGGCGAACTCGCCGCCGCCCTGGCCGGTTTGAACGACAGCAAACGGCTCTCCGCCGCCGCCCGCGCCCGGCTGGCCCCAGGGATCCGCCAGGCGGCGGCCGGCTGGGCGGTCGCCTGTGTGGACGCCGCCGAGATCGACGCCATGGGCATCGGTCAGGCCAGCCTGGAGGCGATGCGCCGCGCGGTGGGCCTGCTGCGCCCATCCCCGCAACACCTGTTGGTGGATGGCCCCTACCTTCCACGCCTGCCGTTGGCGCAGACCGCGGTGGTCGGCGGGGACGGGCTGTGCTGCAGCGTCGCCGCCGCCTCCGTGCTGGCCAAGGTGGCGCGGGACGCGTTGATGGATGGCTGGGACCGGGTGTATCCGGGGTACGGGTTCGTGGAGCACCGCGGCTATCCGACGGCGGCCCACCGGGCGGCCCTGCGGCGGCTCGGACCCTGCCCGCTGCACCGCCGCAGCTTCCGCTTGGACGGTTGAGCGGCGGGTGGGCATCGGCGAGACCCCCTGCGGGCATCCTGCGCTGGACAGGGGGGGTGGACCATGCCGCCCGAGCCCGACCCGGCCGACGACGGGCCGCAGGCGCAGGCAGCGGCCGACGCACCGCCACCGGAGCCGGTGGCACCTCGACCGGGCGACCCGCCGCCGCCATCGCGGCCGGCAGACCCTGACCCGGCAGATCCGCATCCGGACCCGCGATTTCTGATCGACTTCTTTTAGCTTCACCCAAATCCCGGCGCGACCCGTAGATGCCCCCGGCTTCAGCCGTGGGACAGGGGCGCGCCTCCCTCACGTGTTCGCATGCAGCGAACGTGCTATAC
>JAJZXK010000066.1 GCA_021806565.1 Bacillota bacterium
GGACCGTCCCGGCGCCCGCCCTCCAGCCGGAGACACCCGCCCGCCCCGCGGCCGCAGTTGGCGCCGCCAAGCACCTGGGCGGCGGGACCTCCGGCCGACCGGTCCGCCCGGCGTACGGGCCGGGCGGCTACCGCAACGAGGTCGTGGCCCTGATGTACCATGCGTTCCGGCCACACCCGACCGCCGGGGACGTCATCAGCCCGGCCAATCTGGCGGCGCAGTTCCGCCTCATGCGCCAGGATGGCTTCCACCCGATCACGCTGGCGCGCTTCGAGGCGTTCGTGCGGGGACGGGCGAGCGTGCCACCCAACGCCGTGCTGCTCACGTTCGACAACGGCTACCGCAGCTTCTACCAGGTGGCCTACCCGTTGCTGCGCCGCTACCACTACCCGGCCGTCCTCTTTGCGATCGTACGCTGGCTCTCGCCCGGCGGGGCTCCGCCCGGCATCCACCCGCTGACCTGGGCCCAGGTGCGGGCGATGGCCCAAAGCGGCTTGGTGGACGTGCAGTCGCAGACCTGGAACCTGCATGCCGGCGTGGCGGTCGGGCCCGGGCGCGTCGAGGCGGCGGACATCGGCCGGGCCTGGTCGCCGGCCGGGGGCCGAGAGACGCTGGCGCAGTACGAGGCGCGCGTGGGCGCCGACCTGCTGCGGGCGCGCCAGACGCTGCAGCGGCGCCTGGGGGCGCCGGTGCAGGCGTTCGCCTACCCGTTCGGCGACTACCGCCCGCGCCTGATCCGTCTGCTGCACCAGGCCGGGTACCGGTATCTGTTCGCCGCCAAGCTCGGCTGGGGCAACCTCTCAGGGCAGAACCCGCAGGTGCTCTTCCGCCTGAACAGCGGGGCGTACACCGTCACGGCGCCTGGCGCGATCGCCGCCATCCGCCAGGTCGCGCGCGACACGGCGCTCCATCCCGGATGGCGCCCGCCGCGGCGTTCGATCGAGGTGTGGCCGTAGGCCGGCCGGACTGGCGGCGCGGCGGCCGTTGGCATACCGTAGCCCCCGGGGAGGCCTGTCCCCAAGCCGTGCGTGAGGAGTGGTCCGGTGTCGTCGGAAGCCCGTGAATCACAGATCGACCGCGGGATGCGGCTTGAGCACGATTCCCTGGGGGAACTGCCCGTCCCGGCGTCGGCCTACTACGGAGCCCAGACGGCGCGAGCCGTGCAGAACTTCCCGGTCAGCGGCCTGAGGCCGCACCCGGCGTTCGTGCGCGCCATGGTGCAGATCAAGCGCGCCGCGGCCCTGGCCAACCGCGAACTCGGGCGGTTGGACGAGCCGGTGGCCCTGGCGATCGTCCGGGCGGCCGAGGAGGCCCTGGCCCAATTGCCGGCCGTGCCGCTGGACCAAACACCGGCGGGTGATCCGCAAGCGCCCCGCCTGGGCGATCAGTGGGTCGTCGACCCGTATCAGGCGGGGGCGGGCACGTCCCACAACATGAACACCAACGAGGTGCTGGCCAACCGGGCCGCCGAACTGCTGGGCGGCCGGCGCGGCGACTACCACTTGGTCCACCCCAACGACCACGTCAACATGGCCCAGTCGACCAACGACACGGTGCCGACGGCCATCCGCCTGATCGGCCTGGACCTGGGCCACCGCCTGGGGCGCACCCTGTGGCGTACCGCCCGCATCTTCCAGGAGCGCGCTGACGCCTTCGACGCGATCCTGAAGACCGGGCGCACCCACCTGCAGGATGCGGTGCCCATCCGGTTGGGCCAGGAGTTCGCCGCGTACGCCCGCAGCATCGAACGCGGGGCCCGGCGTATCGCCCAGGCGATGGAGGCTCTGTGCGAGATCGGCCTGGGTGGTACGGCTGTGGGAACCGGCCTCAACGCCGACCCCGCCTATCCGGCGGTCGCGGCCCGCCATCTGGGGGCGGCGACCGGCCATCCCCTGCGGCCGGCGCCGGATCTGCGCCAGTCGATGCAGTCCCTCGGGGACGCGGTGGCGCTTTCCGGGGCCTGCCGCACCCTGGCGGTCGACCTGAACAAGATCGCCAACGACCTGCGCCTGATGGCCTCCGGGCCGCGCACCGGACTGGGGGAGATCCAACTGCCCGCGGTGCAGCCGGGTAGTTCGATCATGCCGGGCAAGGTGAACCCGGTGCTGTGCGAGATGCTCAACATGGTCTGCTATCAGGTGCTGGGCCACGATCTGACGATCACGACCGCGGCGGAGGCCGGCCAACTCGAACTCAATGTGATGATGCCCGTGATCGCGCACAATCTGGCCTGGATGCTGACCATCCTGGACGGTGGCCTGTCGACCTTCGGTGAGCGCTGTGTGGCGGGCATCACCGCCGATCCCGAGCGCTGCCGCTACTGGCTGGAGCGCAGTGCGGCCCTTTCGACCGCGCTGGCGCCCCGCATCGGCTACGAGGCGGCCGCCGCCCTGACCAAGGAGATGCTGGCAAGCGGCCGCGGGATCGCCGAGTTGGCCGTGGAGCGGGGGCTGCTCTCCGCGGCCGAACTCGAGGCCCTGCTGGATCCGGCGGCGATGACCGCGCCCGGCGTACCCGGATCCTGAGGAGGCCCGCCGCGCGACGCGGGCCCGGCGGGGAGTGGTGGAGCGGTGGATGGCGGGCGCGTGGCGGTGGTGACCGGTGGCGGCCAGGGCATCGGGCGGGCCGTGGCCTTGGCGTTCGCGCTGGCCGGCGACGTGGTGGCGGTGTTGGACCGCGACGGCGCCATGGCCCAGGAGTGCTGTGCCGAGGTGGCGGCCGCGGGCGGCAGCGCCCGCCCATACACCTGCGATGTGTCCGAGGCGGCGGATGTGGACGCGACCTTCGCGGCCATCGGCCGGGTGGACGTGCTGATCAACAACGCCGGCATCGGGGGCCGCGGCATCCTCGGCGGGGACATGGCGGCCTGGGACCGGGTGCTGGCGGTCAACCTGCGCGGTGCCTACGCCTGCTCCCGGGCCGCCGCGCCGCGGATGCGGGCGGCCGGCGGCGGCGCCGTCGTCATGATTTCCTCCACCCGCGCGCTGCAGTCGGAGCCGGACTCCGAACCGTACGCGGCCAGCAAGGCCGGCCTGCTGGGCCTGACCCACGCGCTGGCCGCCAGCCTCGGGCCCTGGGGCATCCGCGTCAACGCCATCTGTCCGGGTTGGATCGACACAGCGACCCACCGCAGCTTCCAGCGGCGCCACGCGCCGGAGCACAGCGAGGCCGATCGCGCCCAGCACTGGGCCGGAAGGGTCGGACGGCCGCAGGACATCGCCGAGGCCTGCCTCTACCTCTGCTCGGAGGCGGCCGGCTTCATCACGGGACAGCAACTGGTGATCGACGGCGGCATGACCCGCAAGATGATCTACGTTTGAATCGGTTGACCCTGTTGGACCGGTTGACCGGACGCGGGTTGCGCCCGCTGGAAGTAGGCGATGCCGACCTGCGGGTCGGCGGGGTCGGCCAAGCGCAGGGCGGGGCGGAAGCCCGCGGCGGTCAGTATGCGGGTGACGGCCTCCAGGCGCTTGGGGCCGTGCCATTCCAGCACGACGCGCCGCGTGGCGGCCAGCGTGGCGGCCGCGCCGTCGAGCACGCCCGTCTCGGCGCCCTCGACGTCGACCTTCAGTAGATCGACCGCGTCGACGCCGCGCGCGGAAAGCCAGCCGTCGAGGGTCACCACCTCGACGTCGAAGCCGCCATCCGATTCCGTGCCGCCGTTGCTCAGGTCCGCAAAGCCGCCCCGGACCGACGCCCCGTCCGGCACCACAAAGCGGGCCCGGCCCGCCTCTGCCCCGACCGCCGCCTGGCCCAACGCGAGCCGCAGGCCGGGCCGGCGCGGCGCCCACTGCGCCACCAGCGCCGCCAGGCGTGCGTGCGCGTCCGGGTTGGGCTCAAGGGCGCACAGGCGGCCGCGGTGCATGCGGTGCAGTGCGTATGCCGTGAAGCATCCCACGTTCGCCCCGACGTCCACCACCGTCTGGCCGTTGGCCGGGGTGAAACCGGGTACGCGGTCGTAGACGTGGCGGACGAACGTCTCCACGTAAGCATACAACTCCCCGTGGTGGGCGAAGCGGAACCGTCCTCCCTGCAGGCGCAGCGACCAGGGCCCCGGGCGGCGGTAGGCCAGGCGCAGCCGGATGCGGTCGGCCATCCCCCCGAATCCGTCCCGCGCCAGCGCATCCGCGGCGCGGGTCACGCGGCTCGCCAGTCCCCCCATGCGGGCGATCGTCCCCTTTCGGCGCGCCATGGTATCCGCGCCGCGGCCCTTCCGGCATCATACCCGCTGAGGGCGTGGGAGGGCGCGGTAGGCAAGCGGCGAAGGCCGCACCCCGGCGGCCGCACACGCCGTCGGGAGGTGGGGGACACCGTGGAGGAGGAGGACGTGGCGGGGGCGGCGGAGATGGAGGAACCGGGGGGCGTGGGGGTGGCACCGTCCACCATACCGGTCTCGGTGGTCATCCCGGTCTACAACGCCCTGGACCGCCTGCCCGCGGCCGTGGCGTCCGCCCAGGGCCAGTCGTTGCCGCCCCGGCAAATCGTCGTGGTCGACGACGGTTCGACCGAGGGCAACGCGCAGGCGGTCCTCGCCGCCGCCGGCCCCGCGGTGTCCGGACGGGCGCGCCTGTGCGTGGAGCGCCAGCCCAACGGGGGGCCGAGCCGCGCGCGCAACCGCGGCATCGAACTGGCCGACCAGGACTGGATCGCCTTCCTGGACGCGGACGACACCTGGGAGCCCGACAAGCTGGAGCACCAGTGGCGGGCCCTTGCGTCCCATCCGCAGGCGGTGCTGGTGAGCACCGGTTGGCGGCGGCCCGCCGTGCCCCGGCCGGCGCGGCCGGTGCCGCCCCCGCGCCTGGAGCCGGACGCCGCCGCCCGCGTGGCCTGGCTGAACCGCTTTCAGACCTCGACGGTGCTGGCGCGCCGCGAGATCCTGTTGGACGCCGGCCTGTTCGCGCCGGAGATGGACGGGCTGGAAGACTGGGACATGTGGCTGCGCGTCGTGGCGCGCGGCCCCTGGGTGCACATCCCCTTTCCCTTTGTCCGCTACGCCGACACCCCCGGCGGGGTGAGCAAGGACACCGAGCGCGCCTACCGCGTCGGTCTGGAGCGCCTCCAGGCCTACCGCTCCGGCCGGGCCGATTCCCGGGCGGCGCGGTCGATCACTGAACGCGTCCTGCTCTGGCACCATGTCCGCTACGCCTTTGCCTTTCACCGGCTGGGCCAAGCCGGCCGGCGCGACCGCTGCCTGCGGGCCGCCTGGCGCCGCGGCCAGCGCCTGCGCTGCGCCGAGGTGGCGGTGCGCGGTCTGACCCCCTTTCTGGCCGGCCGCGTGCTGGCGCGCCTGCGCGGCGCCCCGTCCGGACAGGCCCGTCAGGGATGACCGCGGGCACGTGGCCGCGGGGCCGCCCGTGAGCGGCCGTCGTGCGTGCGGTGCGCGGCCAGCCGCAGGATTCGTCCCCTCCGGTGGTCAACTACCGGAGCATGGACCACGCCGGCGGCGTGGGAACGGGGGCGACGCATTGGCGGACATGGCGGACATGGCGACAACCTGGGCGGCGCGCCGGCCGCGCCTGGCCCTGGCGGCCTTCGGCCGCGCAACCTTTGATCTGGAACTGGCCCGGGAGGTGCTGGCCCGCAGCCGGGCCGCCCTGGAGGCGCTGCCCTGCGAGTTGGTGGCGACCTCGGAACTATTGACCGATCCGGAGGCGGCGGCGGCCTTCGGCGCCGAGGCGGTGGCGCGGGGTGCGGACGCGGTGGTATGCCAGTTCACGACGTTCGTGGATGCCCGCTTCATCGCCGCGTTGGCGGAGGCCTGTCCGGCGCCGCTCCTGCTGTGGAGCCTGCGGGAGCCGGGCCGCGTCGGCGAGCGCCTGTCGCTGAACTCCCTCACGGGGGCCAACCTGGCCGGCCGGGAACTGGGCCAGCGCGGCCGGTATTTCCGCTTCGTGCTGGCAGACCCGGGGGAGCCGGCCGTCGGCCGGCGGGCGGTCGGGCTGGCGCGTGCCGCGGCGGCCTGGCGTTGGATGCAGGGGTTCGGCGTGCTGGTCGTCGGCGACGCACCAGGCGGCTTCCACTTCTGCGACCCCAGTCCCGAGGCGGTGACCGCGGCCGGGTTGCGCGTGGAGAAGCTCCCGCTGGAAGAGCTGTTCGCCCGTGCCCGCGCTGTGCCCGCCTCCGAGTCGCAGGCGGCGGTCGATGCCGTGCGCGGCCAGGTCGCGGGGCTCGAGCGGTTGGCTCCGGAGCAGGTCGAGGGCTTTGGGCGCCTGCAGGTGGCGATCGAGGCCGCCGTCGCGCAGCACGGGGTGCAGGCGGTCGCGGTGCGGTGCTGGCCGGAGTTCTTCACCGACTTCGGCGCGGCGGCGTGTTCGTTCGTTTCGGCGCTCAACGAGCGCGGGGTGGCCGCCGCCTGTGAGGCGGACGTGCTCGGGGCCCTCACGATGGGGCTGCTGGGCCGCCTGGCGGCCAGCCCCCCCTACCTCGGCGATTTGGCGGCGGTGGACCAAGAGCATGACGCCGCCGTCTTCTGGCACTGCGGGGCGGGCGCCTTCAGTCTGGCGCACCCCGCCACCGGGGCGCGCGCGGGGGTGCAACCCAACCGCCGCGTCGGCTTCACCCTTGAGTTTGCCCTTCGCCCGGGGCGCGTGACCATCGCCCGGCTGGGGGAGCGTGCCGGCGCCCTGCGGCTGCTGGTGGGGGGTGGCGAGGCCCTCGACCTGCCGCAGCGCTTCCTCGGCACGGCCGGAGTGGTGCGCTTGGACGGAGAGGGGTCCGTCGAGGGGCGCGTGACTCGCCTGATCGAGGCGGGGTGGGAGCCCCACTTCGCGATGGTCTACGGGGACGTCCGCGAGGAGTTGCGCGACCTGGCCGGGGTGGCCGGCCTGTCGCTGGTCGAGGCCTGAGGCGCGGCCGCCCCGGAGCAGGTGGCCGCCGCGGCCCCGTCCGCTCCGGCCCCCGCCCTCAGGGCAGGTCGTCACCCGGTTCGAGCACCGGCAGGTCGAAATCGACCAGGTCCGGATACTTGAACCCGCTACCGGTGTTGAGGACCACCACGCGCTCCGTCGGTTGCAGCAGGCCGTCGCGGCGCAGCCGTCCCGCCGCGGCCACGGCGGCGGCCCCTTCCGGACAGATCCAGAGGCCGGCCTCGCGCGCGGTCAACTGGATGGCCTCGAGGATCTCGCGGTCGGAGACGGCGATGGCCGTGCCGCCGGTATCGCGCACGGCGCGCAGGACCAGGAAGTCCCCCAGCGGCTTGGGTACCCGGATGCCGGCGGCCAGCGTGGCGGCCCCCTGCCAGAACGATGAGTCTTCGCGGCCGCTGGCAAAGGCCTCGACCAGGGGCCGGCAGCCTTCGGCTTGGACGACGATCAGCTTCGGCCAGCGCCCGCGGATCCAGCCGAGCGCCGCCATCTCGGCCAGCGCCTTGTGGATGCCGATGATGCCCACGCCGCCTCCGGCCGGATAGAGGATGGCGTCGGGCAGATCCCAGCCGAACTGCTCGGCGATCTCATAGCCCATGGTCTTCTTGCCCTCGATGCGGTACGGCTCCTTGAGGGTCGAGGCGTCGAAGGCGCCGGTGCGGGCCACGTACCGCGCGACGATCGCGCCCGCGTCGGAGATCAGTCCGCGCACGAGGTGGGTGTTGGCCCCGTGCAGCGCGGCCTCGCGGCGGTTGATCACCGGTGCGTCCTGCGGCATCACCACGGTCAGGTCGATGCCCGCCCGCGCGGCGTAGGCGGCCCAGGCACCGCCGGCGTTGCCGGCGGTCGGCATCGCCAGGCGTTGCACCCCGAGTTCCAGGGCGCGCGACACCCCCACCGCGGCACCGCGGGCCTTGAACGTGCCGGTCGGGTTGGTGCCCTCGTCCTTGATCCAGAGATCGTTCAGCCCCAGGGCCCGGCCGAGGCGCCCGGCGGGTAGCAGCGGCGTGCCGCCTTCCCCGAGGCTGACGCGGGCCGCGGGGTCGGAGACGGGCAGTAGTTCGGCATAGCGCCAGAGGTCGCGCGGGCGCTCGGCCAGTGCCGCGCGGGTCACGTCCCGCCTCGCGGCCTCAAGGTCGTAGTGCGCCAGAAGCGGGGAACCACAGCCACACAGGTTGGCCGGCCGCCCGGCCTCGTGCCGCGCGCCGCAACGGGGACACTCAAGGTGGGTCAGATGGCTCGCCACAAGGGCACCCCCTGCCGTCGGACTGGGAGTCTACCGCCAGAACACCTCCTCGCCCGGCTTGGGCGAGGTTTGTCCGTAAGTCTCATGGAAATGTGGGGACAGAGCGGCGGGAAGGGCGTTGCGCCGGACATCTAGACGGCGGCGGCCGCCGGTTCGCGACCGGCCAGCACCGCCAGGACGTCCTGCGCGACGACCTGGCCCACCCTGGCCTGCGCTTCCGCAGTGAGCCCCGCCACGTGCGGCGTCAGCAGCACCCCGGGCAGGGCGGCCAGAGGATCGGGCTGGCGCGGCGGTTCCTCGACTCGGACGTCCAGGATGGCGCCGCGCAGCCGCCCGGCGGCCAGCGCCGCGGCCAGAGCGGCCTCGTCGACGATGCCCCCGCGGGCGGTGTGCACGAGGATGGCCCCGGGGCGCATGCGCCGCAGGGAGTCGTGGTTGATCATCCCGGCGGTTTCGGGCGTCAGCGGCAGGTGCAGGGTCAGGACGTCGCTTTCCTCGAGGGTGCGTTCCAGGCTGGCGCGTGCGAGGGGTAAGTCGCGCAGCGTGGCGGCGTCCGGTGGCAGCAGTGGGTCGTAGCCCAGCACGGACATGCCGAAGGCGACGGCGGGCGGCACCAGACGCCTGCCGACCTCGCCGAGTCCGAGGATGCCCAGCGTGCGCCCACCGAGTTCCTCGCCGGCATAAGCCTCGCGCGGCCAAGCGCCGCCGCGGACGGCGGCGTCGGCCTCGGCCAGACGGCGCAGTAGCTGGAACAACCCGGCGAAGACGAACTCGCAGACGGCGGCGGAGTTGGCGCCGCGGGCGAAGACCACCCGCACCCCCGCGTCGCGGCAGGCCGGAAGGTCGACGTTGTCCAAGCCGACCCCCAACCGCCCGACGACCCTCAGGCCGGGGCCGGCCGCCGCAAGCAATGCCGCGTCCACCTGGCAGCGGTTGCGCACGACCACGGCCTGGGCACCGGTGACCGCGTCCAGCAACCCGCCGCGGTCCTCGCCCAACTGGGGCAGGTAGCGGACCTCTGCCGCCGAGGCCAGGCGCTGCCTGCCGGCCGCGTCCATGAACTCGGCGATGACGACCAGCGGCGGGGCGTCCGCGTCGGTGGGGTGGCTCATCCGGCCCTACCCCGACTGCCCAGGACCTCCATGCGCTCCGCCACGAGGGCTTCCAGGGCACGGCCGGCGGCGGCCAGCGCCGGCTGGGGGTCGTCCTGCGGGCCGTAGCGTTGCAGGGCCTCACCCAGGGCCTGGACGAACACCCGCCGCAACTCCGTGTCCAAGTTTACCTTGGCCACCCCGCCGGCCACCGCGCCGCGCAACTGCTGCGGGTCGAGCCCCGACCCTCCGTGCAGGACCAGGGGTTGGGGGACGGCGGCGGCGATCGCCCCCAGCCGCTCCAGGTCCAGGTGCGGGGTGGTGCCGCCCAGGCCGTGGGCCGAGCCGAAGGCGGGGGCCAGGATGTCGCAGCCGCTACGGGTGACGAAATCCAGGCAGGCCTCCGGGCTCGCCAGCCTCGCCGAGGCCTCGTCCACCGAGATGTCGTCCTCGATGCCTCCGACCCGGCCCACCTCGGCCTCGACCGGCACATCCGCCGCGTGGCAGATGCGCACGACCTCGGCGGTCCGGCGTACGTTCTCCTCAAAGGGCAGGTCGGACCCGTCGTACATCACCGAACTGCATCCGGCGCGCAGACCGCGGACGATCGCGTCCAGGTCCTGCGCGTGGTCCAGGTGCAGGCAGGCGGGGACGGGGCTTTGCGCCGCGCGGGCCCGCACCCAGGCGCAGGCGGCGTCGACGCCGGAGTTGCGCACGGTGCGCCGGCCAACCTGGAGGATGATCGGAGCCCGTTCGCGTTCGGCGGCCGCGAAGACCGCGTCCACCATCTCAGGGGTATGGATGCTGAACGCTCCGACGGCGTAACCGGCGGCGCGAGCGGCCGGCAGCATGGCGAGTGCGGAGACCAACGGCATGGACGGCTTACCTCCGACCGGCAGGGGGCCGGCATCTACGCTAGAGTCGGTCCGGCGACCAGGCGGGCAGGGGCGACACCAACGGTAGGAGCCAGGCGCGAAACGTGCCACCGAGATCCATCAGTTCTGGCGGTATGGGGCGATCCCTGCCGGCGATGTCCGCAAGGGGTGTCTCGCTGGGGACCGTGGCCCCCACCGTCGCGGCGTCCCCGGCGCTTCGGTCCGGCCAGCCGACCATGAAGCCTCCGCGACCGGCCAGCACCGCCTCCGCTGCGGCCCTGCCGAGGGCCTCGGCCTCGGCGCGGTCTGCAGCCGTGGCGGCCGCGCTCAGACAACGCGGCAGGAATCCGAGGCTCTCGGCCCGCACGCGCAGCCCCAGACGAGTGCGCAGGCTGTGCGCCAGGGCCGCAGCGGCACCCCCCAACACCTGGGTTTGTCCGGCCGCGTCGGTGGGCTGCAGGCCCAAGGGCGTTCCGGCCGCGTCGCGCACGCCCTCGCCGACGACCACCAGCACGCTGCCGTCCCTGCGGTGGTGCTCGGCCACCGCCTCGCAGAGGGCGTCGGGATCCAGCGGCAGTTCCGGCAGCAGCACGATCTGCGGGAGGTCGTGCGCGTGGCGGCGGGCCAGCACCGCAGCCGCGGTGAGCCAGCCCGCGTTGCGACCCATCACCTCGATCAGCCGGACGTCCTCGAAGCCGGCCATGGCCCGCAGGTCGGTCGCCAGATCGCGCACCGTGGTGGTGACGAAGCGGGCGGCGCTGGGATAGCCGGGGGCGTGGTCCGTGCCGAACAGGTCGTTGTCGATCGTCTTGGGCACCCCGACCACCGGCAGGCGTCCGTTTGCGGACTCGGCCAGCCGCCGCGCCAGGGCCATGGTGCCGTTGCCGCCGATCAACACCGCGCCGTCCACCCGCGCCGCCACGCGCGCCAAGCGTTCGTCGTCGCCAGCGTCCGGGCGGTGCCTCCCGCTTCCGAGCGCCGCCCCCGGCGTGGTGCGCAGCCACACCGGCGGCTCACCGCTCAGGGGCGTCAGATCGCCCGCCATCAGTCCCTGGCCGCCGCCGCGCACCCCCAGGGCCACCACGCCCGGGCGCGCCAGCCCGGACAGCACGCCGTAGAGCGAGGCGTTGAGCACGGCGGTTGGGCCGCCGAACTGTCCCACCAGCACCCGCAACCGAGCACCTCCAGCCACCCATCGTCGACCGCCGTGCGGGGGATTTTCGCCGGGGATGCGGAAGGAACCCAAGGCCCCGGGCGCACCGGCCGTCGCCGGCTTCTCGGCGCCCGCGGCCGTTCCTGCCGCCGCAGGCGGGCGGGTGGGCGCGCGGGCGCTGCGGACGCAGAGGCGAGGCCCCGATGAGCGATTATCGGGAATCCCCCGGCTTCAGCCGTGGGAAGGAGGTCAATGATATCGACTTCGATGGGCCGCGGGGTACGCGGACGCATGAACTGGCGGCGGTGGTCGCCCTGGCGGACGCCATCTTCAAAGAGGGGATGGGGCCGCAGTTTCCGACCCTGTTTTGCGAGCAGAACGGCGAGGGGCTGCGCACCTTTTGGCGCGACGGCCAGCCGGCGGCGCTGGTGGGGGTATGGCGGGGCACCGCCGTCGTCGACGGGCGGCAGGCCGATGTGGCGCACATCGGCGCCGTGTGTACCCGGCCGGAGTACCGCGGCCAGGGCCTGGCGACGCGGTTGCTCTTGGAGGTGCTGGAGCGGTTGCGGGGCGAGGGCAGGGCTCTGGCCCTGATCTCCGGTGGCCGCGGGCTCTACCGGCGGCTGGGGGCCGAGCCCTTCGGCACGCTGCTGCGCTGCCGCGTGCGTCCGTCCGCCGCGCCACAGGGGCGGCGTCCTGCAGTCGACGTGGCGACACCCGCGGCGGTCGAACCGATGGCGGAGTTGCACGCCCGCGAAGTCGTCCGCTACCGGCGCGGCGTGGACGACTGGAGGCGTCTGGCGGCCGCCAAGGGGTATCTCCCCGCCGGGCGGGGGCGCTCGGCCGTGCTGGTGCGGCGCCCCGGGGCGGCGGCACCGTCCGCCTACCTGCTTCTGGGCCGGGTGCGGCGGCCGGAGAACCCGGATGCCGGACCGACCGTGCTGTTGATCGACGAGTTCGGCGGCGACCGGGAAGCGCTCTGGGAGGCGTTGCCGGCGGTGCTGGCCGAGGCCGGGGCCGAGGTGGCCGAACTGCTGGCGCAGCCTGGGGACGGGGCGCTGCGGGTCCTGTGCCAGGCGGCGGGCGCCGCTATGGAGCCGTGCCGCCACCAGGGCACGGCCCTGGTCCTGGACCCGGATGCCTTCACCCAGATGGCCGGCATCGCGGCGGAACCCCGGCCCTGGCCACCACTGGGCGGCGAGGCGTGCGGGGCGCGGGCGGCGGCCCTGCTGGCGCGGGGCTTCGCCGGCGGCCTGCAGTGGCCGCGCACTGACGGCCTCAACTACATCTGAGCGCTTGGGCGTCCCGACGGTGGACGCCCGGCACCGAACCTCCACCACCCGCGGGCACCGCCCACCGGCTTGCAACGGGTCTGTACCACCCCGGGATGACCGGGTGTCCGGCGGTGGCCGGCGCCTCAGTCGCGCCGCAGGGCCATGATCGGATCGAGCCGGCTCGCCTGGGCCGCGGGCCACATGCCGAAGACGACTCCGACCGCCAGGGCGAACGACAACCCCACCGCGGCCGAGACGGGCGACACCGCCATCGGGGTCTTGAGCAGAAGACCGCCAAGGTGGGTCGCCAGCGCACCGAACGCCACACCGATCATCCCGCCGCCGCCCGAAAGCAGCACGGCCTCGATGAGGAACTGCCGGAGCACATCGCGGCGCCGCGCCCCGATCGCCTTGCGCAGGCCGATCTCGCGTGTGCGCTCCACCACCGAGACCAACATGATGTTCATGATGCCGATGCCGCCGACCAGCAGCGAAACGGCGGCGACCGACCCGAGCGTCAGGGTCAGGGTACGGTTGACGCTGCTGAGGGTGGAGAGCAACTGGTCCTGGCTCGCCACATTGACGGCATTTGGTCGCGGATAGGTGTGTGAGAAGATCATGTCGAGCGTGCCCACGACCAGGGCCGCATCTTTGGCCTGCGCCACCTGAAAATACAGTTCGCTGGGGTAGGCCGTGTGCAGAATGTCCTGTGAGGTCGTGTACGGCATGAGCACGATGCTGTCCTGGCTCTGCCCCCCCACCCCGGCGCCGAGGGGTTGAAGGACACCCTCGATCGTGAAGGCCGTACCGCCGACAAAGATCTGCCGGCCGACCGCCGTCGCCGGAGACAGACCGAGGTTGGTCAGCACGGTCTGGCCGACCACCGCCACCCGGGACCGTCCCGCCAGCTGCTGGCTTGTGATGAAGGATCCGGCCGCCAGGTGAGCACCCCGCATGGAGAGCCACTGCGGGCTGACCCCCTGCAGACTGGCCTGGGTGTTCTGCGTGTGCCAGACGACGGCGGCCCCGCGGCCGCTGAACACCGGCATGGCGGCCGTGACGTCCGGTACCCGGCCCTTCAGGGATCGGGCCATCCCGGCTGTGAACTGTACCCCGGAACCGGGCGAGGGGAAGGCGATCACCAGGTTGGTGCCGAGGGACTCGACCCGTTGGGCCACTGCGGCCCGCGCCCCCTGGCCCAGGGCGACGACAATGATCACCGTCGCCACCCCGATGATGATCCCCAGCGCCGTCAGGAACGAACGCAGCACGCTGGTGCGGATGGCCAGCACGGCCATGCGCAGGCTCTCCCAGAGGTTCACGCCCGATCGCCCCCCGGGGCCGCCGCCGCGGCCAGCAGCCTTTCGCCCGCGGCGACCTCCGCGCACCCTGCGATCAACCCGTCCGCGACGCTCAGAATGCGGCGGCAATGCCGGGCCACCAAAGGGTCATGGGTCACCACGACCACCGTCATGCCCTCGTCGTTCAATCCCTGGAACAGAGCCAACACGTCGCGGCCGGCACGCGAATCGAGGTTGCCCGTCGGTTCGTCGGCGAGCAGGAGGGAGGGACGCCCCGCCAGCGCCCGGGCCACGGCAACCCGCTGCTGCTGGCCGCCGGAAAGCTGCGCCGGCAGGTGGTGCATGCGGTCTTCCAGGCCCACGTCGGCCAGCGCCTGGCAGGCCAGGGCGCGGCGCCGACGCACCCCCATGCCCCGGTAGACCAGCGGCAACTCGACGTTTTCCAGAGCGCTCAACCGCGACAGCAGGTGGAAACTCTGGAAGACGAAACCGATCGAGCGGTTGCGCGTCTCGGCCAGGGCATCGTCCGCCAAACCGTCCACGCATCGTCCCGCCAGCACGTAGCTGCCCTGGCTGGGACGGTCCAGACAGCCGACGATGTTCATCAGGGTGGACTTGCCCGATCCCGAGGGACCGGTGATCGCCACCATGTCCCCCGCAGCCACATCCAGATCGACATCGCGCAGGGCCGAGACCGTGACCGACCCCATCCGGTAGGTCTTGGCCACGCCACGCAGCTCCACCACCGGAGCCGTCATGCCGCCTCGCTCCTTTGGAATCGCTTCTGGAACCGCTTCCGGCCCGGCTTTTCGGCCGCCTGGGTCGTCGCTACGGCTGGCGGGCACGGCGGTGGACCGTTCTTCCAACCGCCCACCGCCGCCTCACGCGGGTTCCTCAGCCGCCCCGCTTGCCGCCCGCGCGGACAGGCCCGCCCGGACGCCCGCCGGGGCCGCCGCCCGCGGCCCGAAAGAAGGCGAATCCGTTGGAGCCGCTACTGGCTTGACCCGCGACCACCGGCGTGCCCGCCGTCAGACCCGAGAGGATCTGCGTGTATTGGCTGCCCACCAGTCCGACCCGGACGCGCACCGGCGTCGGCTTACCGCCCCGCAGGACGCGGACGATGCCCTGGCCTGTCCGCAGCGTCGTCACCGCCTGCGCCGGCACCCGTAGCGCGTCGGCGACCGAGGCGACCAGGATGTTCGCCGTTACCGACATCCCGGGCAGCAGATGGGTGGGGTTCGTGACCGAGATCGTCACGGGGTACATGCTGACCCCGTTCTGCGTCTGGGCGGTCGGTGCGACGAGGGCTACCTTGCCCGTGAAGGGTGTCTTGGGAAAGGCGTTGACGACCAGTTGCACGGGCTGGCCCACGTGCACCGAGCCGATGGACAACTCGTCGACGGACACCTGGGCCTGCAGCTCTTGCAGGGGCTCGATCACGACCGCCGACGTCCCGGTGCCGACCGACTGGCCCGCCGTGACGTTGACCGCGGTCACCGTACCGCCGATCGGAGCCCGCACCGTGAGGGCGGCCAACTGCGCCTGCTTGAGGTGCAGGGATTGCAGCGCGCTCGCCACCTGGGCCTGCTGGGCGGCGATCGCGGCTGGGGTCGCCCCCTGGGGGTGTTCCGCCTGCGCCAGGGCCACCTCGGCGCCCTGCAGTGCAAGCGTGTTCTGGGTTACCGCCAGCCGATCGGCCTGCAGCGTCGTCGCCGCGTTGGGGTTGGTGACCGTGGCCAGCACCTGGCCGGCGTGGACCTGGGCTCCGACGGCCACCGGGTCGCTCACCGTGCCGGCCTGTGGCGCCGGGACGGTGACCGCGGTGGGGAAGACGAGGTTGCCGGTGAAGTTCCAACCCCAGGTTGTCGCCAGGCCCGCGGGAGCCCCGCTTGCCGGGGTGAAGGTCACCTGGACCGATGCGCCGTGCGGCGCCGTCCCCAGCGCCTGCGCCAGCGTCAACGTCAAGGGGTAGAATTGCACCGTCTGGCTCGTGCCGCTTCCCGCGCTGTGCGACTGGGGCTGGCCCGCGAGGTTCACGGCAACGCTCGACACCGGCGTCGTGCCCACCGATTGCACGGTGCCGCTGGTGGTGGTGGCCAGCGACGGGATCCCGACGGCGGCCGAGCTGCCGACCGGCAGGTAAGGCAACTCGGTCTCCGGGACCGGCACCGATACGGTCGGCGCGCCGGCGGGCAGCACGCTCGCGATCGGAGCGTTGCCGGTGACGGTTTGACCCGCGACGACATCCACCGATTGCACCACCCCGGATACCGGGGTGGTGGCCTGGGTGTCGCTTGCCAGGGTGGCCTCCTGCTGCTTGAGGGTCCATTGTGCCTGGTGCAAGGCGAGTTGCGACTGCTTGACCTTGATGGACGCCGCCTGGATCGTCAGCGGCGAGACCGAGGCGGCGGGCTGCTGCAGAGACAACAACTGCGACTGCGCCTGATCCAACGAGGCCTGAGCGGCCGCCACCTGCTGCGCGTAACCCTGGGTGTCCGCCACCCGAAACAGGGCAGCCCCCGCCGCCACCCGCTGTCCGACCTGGACGGCGACGGAACTCACCGGCCCGGCGGCCGAAGGGGTCACACTATCCGTGGTGGCGGCCTGGATGCTGCCGGTACCCGAGACGCTGACCTGTACCGGCCCGGTCCGGGCGGGAACCGTGAAGTATTGGGGAGCGGCGCTGGCTGCGCGCACCCGCTGGTACGACCGCAAGCCGTAGACCCCGCCCCCCACGATCAGCAGGAGCACCACGGACCCCGCGCCCCAGCGCCATGCCTGCCTGGGCATCTGCCCCGTCCTCCCCGACGCCGACCGCCGACGTCTGCATGCCATGCCGGATGCACCCGAATCGGCCGCAGCGTAACTGGGTGACGTTAAGGTTTCATCAATACAAGGAATCAGGCGTTGCAGGGAATGTTCGCCTCCAGGCGACAGCGAACGCGCCGCCCTCCCTTGGCGCCGTCCTCCCTCGATCGGCCGCGGCGGCCGAGCGCCCGCGCATCGCGCGCCGGAGGCCGGAGCAGGTGGAGGCCGTCGCGGATGGAAATGGAGACCAGTCGTGTACCCTGTCCCCACAAAGCCGCCGGCCCACAGGAGGCCAGTCATGCCCGCAGCCATCCACGCCGAGGGTCTTGCCCGTCAGTTTCGCGTCCTGCGGGTACGCCCGGGTGCGCGGGCGGACGCCGGCGGCGGCCGGGCGCGCGGGTACGCCCGGGTCGATGCCCTCAGCGACGTCACCTTTTCGATCGAACCGGGGCAGATGGTCGGCTACCTCGGACCCAACGGCGCGGGCAAATCGACGACGATCAAACTGCTCACCGGCGTGCTGCGCCCATCGGCCGGCACGGTCCGGGTTCTCGAGTTGGATCCCTGCCGGCAGCGCCAGAGGCTGTGTGCGCAAATCGGTGTGCTCTTCGGCCAACGCAGCCAGCTCTGGTGGGACATCCCGCTGATCGAAAGCTTCTTCGCCCTCCGGTACATCTACGCGCTGGGCGCGGAGGACTTCCGGCGGCAACTCGGCCGGCTGCGTGAACTCCTGCAGTTGGACGCCTTTCTGCAGACACCCGTGCGCCAACTGAGCCTTGGCCAGCGGATGCGGGGTGAGTTGGCGGCGGTGTTGCTCCACCGTCCACGCGTCCTGTTCCTGGACGAGCCGACGATCGGCGTGGACGCGGTGGGCAAGGACGCGTTGCGGCGCTTTCTGCTGGAGATCAATCGGCTCGACGGCGTGACCATCCTGCTCACCAGCCACGACCTCGGCGACATCGAGTCGATTTGTGGGCGGGTACTGCTCTTGCATCAGGGCCGTCTGATCGGCGACGGTCCACCGGCCGAGATGACCCGCCGCTTCGGGGTGCGGCCGGTGCTCATACTCTATTTCTCGGCGGACGGCCGGGTTCGGACCGACCAGGTGCGGGACCGCCTGCCTCCGGACTGCACGCTGGAAGCCCGGGCGGACGGCGCGCTGGCCGTGACCTTCGATCGAATGGCGCTGACACCCCCACAACTCCTGTCGCGTCTGGGTGACCTTCCCATCCTGGACTTCCGGTTGGAGGAGGCGTCGCTGGCGCATGCCTTTCTGAAGGTCTATGGCGGGGGGGCCTGAAGTGGAGGTGGAGATGGGGGACGGGTCCGACGCGGAGTGCGCTCGCCCGCCGGCCCGCCGCTGGGCCGGTCTGGCGCGTTATTGGGGCTACGCGCGCCGTCCCCTGGTGGAGTTGCGGACGCGGCGCTCCAGTCTGCCGCTGGGGTGGGTGCGCTCCTGGGTGTACGCGTACATCCTCGTGGCCTTCTGGCGCGCCGTTTACGGGCACACCGCCCAGGAGGCCGGATACACCCTGGGCCAGATCGTGTCGTACGTGGTCGCCGGCCAGGTGCTCAACGCCGTCCTGGTCAGCACCGCGCAGGAGCGGCTGAGTCAGGGGGTGCGCCAGGGGACCGTCATCCTGGACCTGTTGAGACCGGTAGCCCTTCCCCTGGCCCTGCTGGCGGACGGGGCCGGGATGGCCCTGGGGTCGATCTTCTCCCACGGCATCCCCATGCTGATCTTCGGCGTGCTCGTGCTGCACATGCGGGTCCCGCTGGCCCCGACGCCGCTGGCGCTGGTCGTGCTGCTGGGGTTTTTGGGTTTCGCCCTCCTGCAGTTGCTCGACGGCCTGATCGCCTACTCCGCCTTCTGGACGGTTCGGACCCAGGGCCTGGACCGCCTGGTGAACTGGATCGTGTTCAGCCTCCTGGGCGGCTCGTTCGTGCCCTATGCCTTCTTCCCGCATTGGGCCCAGGGCTTGCTCACCTGGTCACCCCTGGCCGGTCTCTACAGCGACCCGGTGCAGGTGTGGGTGGGGCGGATGGGCGCGGCCGCGGGCCTGGCGGCCGCCGGTCGCGACCTCTTCTGGCTGGCGGTGCTGATGGCGATTCAGGCCTGGGTGCATGTCCGGGCGATGCGCCGCGTGATCAGTTTCGGAGGGTAGTCGGCCGCGCAGGTTGGACCGGGCCCGTCCCGCGCGCCGGCGGACGCAGCGGACCCTTCGACCAGGACGGCGGCCTGAACCCGGCATGCCGGGCATGGGGGGCGGGGGCGATGGAGACGGGTTGGCGCCGTTATCTGATCCTCAGTTGGCGTCTTGCGCGCGCCGGCTACCTGAGTTCCACCCGGGACCGGGTCGACCTGCTCCTGGGTATCCTCACGAACGTGGTGCGCCAGGGCGTGTCGCTGGTGCTGATCGGTATCGTGCTCGCCCACTTCCGGGTGCTCGCCGGTTGGTCGCTTGCGGCGATCGCGCTGCTCATCGGCCTGCGCTCCATGTCGCACGGGGTGTTCGTTGCCTTCCTCAACCCCATCCGGGGCGTGCAGGAGAAGATCCGGCGCGGCGACCTCGACCGGATGCTGCTGCAGCCGATCGGCGTGCTGTATCAGGCGGCGTTCGGCGGCACGGTGGAACTCCTGGGTTTCGGCGATTTCTTGGTGGGCGCCGGCTTTTTCGTCTATGCGATGATCGGGCTGGCGGTTCGGTGGACCGTCCCGCTGGCGGCCTTTACCCTCGTCGCCATTGCCAGCGGGGTGGCGATCGAGTTCGCCATCTACCTGGCGTCGGGCGTCGTGGCCTTTTGGACGTTGCAGGATTCGCCCCTCTATGCGCTCACATACATGTTCCACGAACGCTTGGCGCTGTATCCCATCAGCATGTATGGCTCGGGACTGCAATTCGTGATGTCCTGGGTGGTGCCGGTGGCCTTCGTCAACTTCTTTCCGGCGGCCGTCTTTTTCGCCCACAGCGACCTACCCATGCCCGTCGGTCTGACGGTCGGGCTGGGGTGGTTCACCCCGGTGATGGCGGTGCTCTCCGCGGGCGTGGCGGTCGGGCTCTGGCGCGTGGCCCTGCGCCGCTATGAGAGCACCGGCTCCTGAAGGGGGCCACGCCGCGCGCATGGAGCCCCTCGACGCCGAGATCGTAACGCTGCAGGACGCCATGTCCACCGGCCGACTCGGCGCCGCGGAGCTGGCGGCTTTCTGCCTGGACCGCATTGCCGCGCTGGGCCGCGCGGGTCCCTGCCTGCGGGCGGTCGTCGAACTGAACCGCCCGCACGGCTAAAGCCGGGGGGGCTGGACTGCATTGCTTCGGCCTTTGCCAGGCTCTCTCGGGCCCGGGACTGCCCTGGTGCAGCATCCTGGCTCTCAGCCTCCGCTTGGAGTGCCTGCCCCCTAGGGCGCGGCACAAGCATCCCTTGCGCGTGCGACCCGCTGCGTCCCCTTGCGGGGCGGGACCGGGGAATCGGTCCCCGCGCGACGCCAGCGCCTGCACCTCGTGCGCGCCCAGCGGCCCTTCCGGATCCACAAAGCACGCGGCGCGGGGACTGCCGCCTTCAGCGACAGCGACAGCGCCGCCCCCCCCCTTCGGCTTACCGTTACCCATAACAGGCGTTCACGTTCTGGAGGGTGAACCACGGGGTGGGCACTCGATGCGATGTAAGCGGTCGGCCGCGGTGAAGTGCGGCGGGGAGAGGGCCGATTGGGGGGGCGAGTC
>JAJZXK010000202.1 GCA_021806565.1 Bacillota bacterium
TTCAAGGGGCAACTCTACCTGCTGGCGCCGGAGGGCAACAACGTCAACGGCGTGGCGAACTTCCAGGCGCAGGTCATCATTCCGCAGCCGGAGCCCTTGCTGCGGCCGGGGATGGCCGCGGTGGTGAACATCGTGACCGGCACCGCCAAGAACGCCCTGCTCGTGCCGCTGCAGGCCCTGCATCTGGCGGGTAAGGGCAAGCGCTTCGTCGTGGTCGTCCAGCCCAGCGGCAAGTCGGTCCACGTCCCGGTCAAGGTCGGCCTGACCGACCAACTCGACGCGCAGGTCACGGGCAATCTGAAGGTGGGCGAAAAGGTCCTGACCTCCAGCCTGAGCGCACTCAAGGGCGCCAAGGGCGTCAACCTGCGCGGCCGGGTGCAGCGCCACAAGAAGGTCGTGTCCCACCGAGCGCCCGTGACGCGGCGGGCGTGAGCGCGCAGGGCAGCGACGCAAAGGCGCAGGGGAACGGGACGCGGACGGGAGGGATGGCCGCGTGCGCAAGGCGCGATACATCCTGGGCATGGCCTGGCAGAGCATTGTCGCCAACTTGGCCCGCTCGCTATTGATGATGCTCGGCGTGACGATCGGGGTGGCCGCGTCATCGCCCTGGTGGCGGCGGGCAACGGGGCGAGCGCCCAAGTAACGGCCCGCATCGAGAGCCTGGGCGCGAACCTACTGTTCATCAGCCGGGGCGCCGGCGTCAACCTGACCCTGAAGGATGCCGCCCGCCTGCCGCAGGTGACCCCCCTGGTCAAGGCGGCGATGCCGGTGATCAACTCCGGTGAGCCGGTGATCTTCGGTGGCCAGAACCTGGGGGGACCGATCGTCGGAGTCGACCAGTTGTGATCAACGGGGGGCGCACGTGGAGGGGGGCCGCCTGGCCCGCGGCCGCCCTCCCCACCCCGATGGCCGGGAGCAATCAGGTGCGCCTGGACTTCGTGTCCGCGGAGGATGGGTGGATTCTGGCCGCCCAGGGGCTGTACCAAACCACGGACGGAGGGGCGTCCTGGGCCTGGGTGTCGTGACTGAGCGGGAACCGTCCGGAGCCGCCCGGCGTCCCAACCAAACGGAGGATCGCCGACATGATGAAGCGGGTTGCTGGTGTTGTGCTGGTGCCCTGGTTCTGCTGGCGGGCTGTGCCGCGCTCCAGGCGATGTCCGCATCTGCAACGATTTCAGATCAGGGGGAGGATCCAGATGGCATGGAAGTCTCTGCCTGGAAAACGGGCATCCGTCCTCCCAACCATGGCGGCGGTTGGTCTTGTGCTCGCCACAGGATGCGCCCACCACGGAACAGGTGCGGAACGGTTCACCAGTCGTCCCCCTTCCATCGCCACTGACTCCAGCACCACGTCCATGTCGCATCCACTCTCTACATCGAAATCATCGTCCGCGCCGTCCTCTACCACCGTTGCCGGGGCCTCTTCCAGCGTAACGTCAGCCACTAAAGCTCACGGGACTACACCTGCCGCTCTTGCGGGGTACGAGCCTCCCACGCAGGTACAACCAACCAGCGTTGTGGGCGCTTGGACGCTGTCCCCGTTCGTCGCGGGAGACATGTCCGGCTCGCCCCTAGCACTCCAACTGCCGGACGGCTTGCCACACGGCGAGAATCGTAACGGAGTGACAGCACCCATCGGTGGTGAAGTGGTCTCCCGTATCGTCCTCCTCAAGAGCTTAACCGCCAAAGGGACGTTGAGGATTGCGGCACCATTTCGCATGGAGTTGGAGATCACGAAGGGGAATTACGGGGTACCGCATCCGGGGCCTGTGATCTGGAGGGGCAACCTGCCACCCCTTCCCACGCATGTCGCGATCAATGGGGCATCTTTCACCTTTAGGTGGCATGAGCGCGACGCAAGCGGGAAGCAGGTGCCACCCGGAACATACTACCTACACTTGGGCACCCTTCCGACTCTCCGGTATGTGCTCGCTGGGATCGCGGGGACCGAACAGATCCCAACCGTGTCAGGAACGACACTGCCCAGCATCACCGGACACATCGACGTTGAAAAGATCGTTGTCTCGTGATGAAGCAGGAACAAGAGGTCGCGCGGCTTCCGGGACCAAGTTGGCGTTTATCAACAACACCACAAGATATCTGCCCCTATCCCTGCAAAGGCGGGCGTCAAGCCATGAAGGCCAGACGCATGGCGGCGTGGACAGCATGGATCGTTGGGTTTGCCGTGCTGACCGCGGCCTGCGGCCGGGCCGCGCCCCGCGCGACGACCGGGCGGCTGCCTTCGTCGGCCATTGCGCCTGGTGTGGCGGTGTCGTCTCCCGCAACGGGGCGCACGGCCCCTTCCCCCTCTTCCGGCCGTTCAGCCAAGGGGCCTACTTCGGAACCGTCGGCCTCTGGGACCAGTCTCTCGCTGGGGTGGGTTGCTCCGCCGGCTCCTTGGTCGGTTGCCACCGGAGATGCCTGCGCCTATTTGATGGTCGCTGTGCATCTGTCTTCCGCGACGGTGGCGGTGCCGCTGGTCGATGAGGCTGCCAGTGAGGCGAGCCGTGTGTGGCACTGCGGCCTGGGGGTCGTGACGGGCGATCAATGGCAGGTGGCGGCCCTGCCTTCCGGGGACACCCCAATGATCGCGCAACGGGTAGCGGGGGGCGGGCTGGCCGTTGGCTTGCTAGCGCCGCCCGCTCCCAACGGAACGACGACTTCCGGCACCCCCCTACTGGTGTATCGCGGAGGGAAGTGGACCCCCGTCGATCTGCCGCACGGTCAGGTGGTCGAATCCCTCACGGCCCTCCCTGGGGGCGGATACGCCGTCGGCACGGCCGCGATGGCCGCCCAGAACAAGTGCGCAGTGGCCTCGTGCGTTCTTGGTCGGATCGGCGTCAACACCGAGGGGCAATGGCGCTGGTTTACGCCACCGCGCCCCGTGTATCTAGCCGCCAACGCCGTGTACGGGATGGTCGATACCACGGACATCCCGGGCGGTGTGCAGGTTGGAGCACTTCAGGGCCACAACCTGTGGTTTGGGGTGAACGGCATCGGCGTGGCGGCACTCGACCTACAGTCCGGATGGTTCGACTTCCAGTCTGGCGGGCAGGGCGTGCACTACTACCCCGGGAGCGGAGGCCCCGTACAGGTGCTGGGGACCTTCGGGACCATGGTCTATTACGGCGTACATCGCTTGCCGCAGACGGCGGATGCAGGATACTGGGGCGCTCTGAACTGGGTTTCCGACGGCAGCGCTTCAGTTGATACCGCTTTGCCAGTGCCGCGCGGAAGGGAGCCCGCCGCCTTCGGCTGCCTTCAGGGCGGGGTGGGGGCCCCGCGCGCGGTGCATGTGATTGCCGGCCGCATGTGGGTGCAGTGGGCGGGGTGCCAGGTGTACGAGGCACCCGTGGGTGCGGCGAGGTTGCAAAGGCCCGATCCCCCCCAGTGCTCCGGCCCGAGCCGAATCGGCGTCGCATACGTCGGCAGCATCGTGTCCGAAGTCTGCGTCACCAAGAAAGGGACAACCGAGATTCAGTTCGCCAGCGGGACCGCAGCGGTGTTGCACCGGCATGCCTGGACGGGCCCCGCCCTCTGGCGCGGTTACGGACCGATTCCTTGGTATCCCGGCGCGGGTGGGAGCTTCTGGACCTGGACATCGGTGGGGAATGGTCGGGAGGGCCGCCTGCTGGAAGTCAGTCCTGCGGGAAGGGTCCTGGAGCAGGTGTCCCTTCCCCGGGGGATTGTGTCGGGAGTGGCCGGGCCTGCGCATCTATGGCTCATCACGTCCCGCGGGGTGACGGGAGTGCCTCTG
>JAJZXK010000203.1 GCA_021806565.1 Bacillota bacterium
GCCTGTTCCAGCATGGCGCTGCCGGCGAGCACGCAGACCGACTCCAGATCCCGGGCCGCAGCGAGGGCCTCCCCCATGGCGCGGCGGACCGCGGCCGCCGTCGCGCCGCGGGCCTGCGCGTGGGACCGTTCCCGCACCTCGGGCGTGATGCCGGCCACATGGCGCCGCAGGGCCGCGGCGCACACCTCCTCGGGGCGCAGCGGGCGCACCTCGTCCTTGAGCGTGGCGATCACCGCCCGGTCGAGTTCCAGTGGACCCCAACTCCGGCCGGCGACCCAATCCTGGAGCGCCGCAAAGACCCCGAGGGTGCGCACGATATGCGGGTCCTGCCAGGAAAGCAGCGCCAACTCACCGTCCATGGCGTCGTAGACGCAGGCCCCGCCGTACGCCGTCCCGCGGAAGCGGATCTCGGGCCGCACATACTCGGCCGTCGCCAGTTGCGCCCCCACCGCCAGTAGCGGTGCGTCCGGATGGGCCTGGGGCGGTGCCGGTAGCGCCCTGGCGCAGTATGCGACCGTCACCGGCGCCACCAGTCCCTGGCGGTGGGAACCGATCGCCGGCAGCAGCACCTCCGCGGCGGTCGAAGGCCCGCCGCCGCGCGGCCCCCACCGCTGCACCGCCTTCTGCAGGGCTTCCAGCGGGGCGGCGCCGCCGACAAAGCTGACGGCCGACGGACCGGCCGCCGCCACCGCGTCCCGAACCGCCTCGATGCCGCCGGCCAGGGCCGGGGCCTCGGCGTCGAACGCGCGGTCCCAGCGTTCGAGCCGTTCCAGCGCGGGCAGGCCGGACAGCAACTCGGAAAGCGCTCCGTCCGGACCGAGGGCGGCGGAGGCGCGCCGGCGCGCCGTTCCGGCGCCCCCGCTCACCAGGCCGGTGCGCGTGGCGGCCAGCGACTCGCCGACGACGGCTCGCAGCCGGTCTGTGTCCCGGGGATCGAGGCCGAAGAGCAGATCGGCAAGCACCGCGAGCGCCTCGGGGAAGGTTTCGTCCAAGGCCTTGAGCCCGACGCGCAGGCGGCGCAACGGCAGGCCGTCGACCGTCCGGCCCACCACGGGCGCGGCGTGCAGCCCCCCGGTGTTGGCGGCCAGGCGCCTGGCCTGCTGCGCGTAGTCCAGGCCGGAGGCGCCCAGGCGGCGCAGCCAGGCGGCGTAGCGGGCCACCAGCGGCCAGTGGCCGGCACCCAGGCCCGCCAGGTCGAAGTCCATTTGCACGTAGGAGATACCGTTGCTCGGTACGCTCGTCACCAGCAGGGCAGCGCGGCCGACCGCACCGACCACCGTCGGCAGGTGCCGCGGCCGCTCGGGGACGTCGTCACGCCGCAGTTGGGGTAGGCGCGCCACGGCCTCGGGTGTGTTGGGCTCGGCCGCGTCCCGGTCCACGGCGGCCGAGGCGGCCGCCAGGGCCCGCAGCCCGGGCGCGTCCATGCCCTGGCGCACCCGCCGCCAGCGCTCCGCCAGTTCCGCGTCGCGGCGCGCCTGCCATCCCGGCTCCGGCCGCAGCACGGTGCGCAGGCGGTGGGGGTTTCCCACCAACCGCTCCCCGATCCGCCGGTTGAAACAGCGGGGATCGGCCAGCCACTCCTGGCGGCAGGCGTCCAGGCCGCGGCGCAGCCGCAGGAACTCCAGCGGATCCGCGCCGGCCACCCACGGGCGGGCGGCGCTCGCAAACACGTGCAGCGGCAGCATGGGCCGGATCTCCTGGTGCCGGTAGCGCGCCTGGCGGAAGGCCGCCTCGACGTGGTCGGCGGGAAACGTCTCGTCCGCCAGCCGCGCCAGGGTCTCCAGGACCAGCGCCTCGAAGGCGTCGGCGCGATCGGGCTCCGAGCCCTTCAGGCCGACCTGCAGGATCGCCTCCGCCCCCAGGGTCTGCAGGCCGCTGTGCGTAACCGCCTGCCCCAGCCGGCTCTCCACCAAGGCGCGCCGGAGGGGGGCGGCCTCGCTGCCGTCCAGCAGCCAGGCCAACACCTCCAGTGCGACCACCTCGGCGGGATCGGTCGCCGTGCCCGCGAGCCACTGCAAGAGAAACCAGGTCTGGCCCGGTTGCTCCGCCTGCGCGCCCGGGTCGTAGACGGCCTCGGTGCGGCGCGGCGCCGGCCAGGGCGTCTGGCGGGCCGGCGGCGCCACGGACCGGCCCGCGCCGAAGCCCGCGAGGCGCGGCTCCAGAAAGGCGAGGTAGGCCGCGAGCGGCTGGTCGCCGTAGGTCAGAAACAGCGCCTGGCCGGGATGGTAGTGCGCGGCATGAAAGCGCAGCAGCCCGGCGTGGTCCAGGTCCAGGATCGCCTCGGGGCGGCCGCCGGAGTTGTGCGCATACACCGTGTTGGGCAGGAGCGCCGCCTGGGCTTCGAAGGAAAGGCGCACCTCGGGCCGGGAGAAGTATCCCTTCATCTCGTTGTAGACGATGCCGGTCGCCACCAGATCCCCCAGGGGATCGGCCGGATCGGCCGGTGCCAGCCGGTGCCCCTCGCGCCGGAAGGTGTCCTCCGCCAGTAGCGGGTGGAAGACGGCGTCGAAGTAGACCGCGGCCAGGTTGAACAGGTCTGCCGCCACCGGGCTGGCGACCGGATAGCTGGTGTGGGCGGAGGCCGTGAAGGCATTGATGAACGAGCCCATGCTCATCTTCAGCATCTCGAAGAACGGCTGGCGCACGGGGTAGGCGCGCGACCCGCCCAGGACGCAGTGCTCCAGGATGTGCGCCACACCCGTATCGTCCAGCGGCGGCGTCGGCACGGTGATGGAAAAGAGGTTCTCCACGTCGTCCGTCTGCAGGTGCAAGAGCGTCGCCCCGGTCGGCGCGTGGCGGCACAGGTATGCCACCGCGGCCAGTTCCGGCACTGCGGCCACCTGCCGCACCTCGAAGCCGTGACAGACCTCACCCGCCCGCGGCGCACCGGCTTCCCGCGGATCCCCGCCCACACCGACCCCCGCCCTCCCGGTCACCGACTCAAGCCAGAAGCTCGTCGGGGTCCACGCGGCGCTGTCCCGAGCGGCGCGGCTCGGCCGGGGCGATCTCGGGAGCCGGCTCACCCGCCTCGACCATCCGCCGCACCAGGCGTTCGGACAGGCAGCGGGCCAGGTCGGCGTGCGACGCCAGCCCGGCGAGGTTGTGCAACTCATACGGGTCCGCCTGCAGATCGTACAGGAACGTCTCCACATAGTGCGACGCGGCCATCTGCCGGCCGCCGTCGCCGTCCGGGGCACGCACCCCGTACTTCCAGCGCTGGGTGCGGATCGCGCGGCCGACCTCGGACTCGCTGATCTGGACGAAGGCCTCCTGCGGCCAGGGCCCGTCCGGATCGCGCAACAGCGGCAGCAGGGAGCGGCCCTGCACCCCGGCCGGCGCGTCCAGGCCGGCCGCCGCATACAGCGTCGGCGCGATGTCCACAAGGCTGACGAGTTGGCGCACCTCGCCGCCGCCGTCGAAACCGGGACCGCAGAAGGCGGCCGGCACGTGGATCGAACTCTCGTGGCAGGAGCGCTTGTACTCCGCGTTGCGCGTCTTGAAGTGGCAGCCGTGGTCCGATGTGAACAGCACGATCGTGTCCCGTTCCAGCTCCAGGCTCTGCAGGGCGTCGCGCACGCGGCCCAGGGCCTCGTCCAGCCGCTTGACCATGCCGTAGTACCCGCCCAGGTGCTGCGGGGCCGAACCCTGTAGCGCCGCAAGGTCCGGAGGCGTCCAGCGGCCGGTGTACCGTTCGCGGTAACCTTCCGGCGGCGGGGCGTCGTCCAGGTGGTTATG
>JAJZXK010000204.1 GCA_021806565.1 Bacillota bacterium
GCGCCTATCCTGGCCGCCGACGGCGATGGAACCGGCGTTCCCGCCCGACATCAAATCGGGTCGCCGGCGCCCGCAAGCGTCGGAGATGGGTTCAACTCCCATACGCCGTCTCCACAGCCCCGGACCGATCCTCTCCATCCGAGCCGGCGGTGCCAGGGATCCACCGCCCCGCCTGGACCTGACCGCGCCAGTGCCGCGCCAGGCGCCGACGGCGCCGGCCGTAGTACTCGACCTCCGCCAGATCCACCCGCGCCTCGCTACGAAGCCGCAGACACACGAGCTCAAACGGGTCGAGTCCGCACCCACTCGCCCGCAGCAGCTCGACGTGTCCCCGCTCCCCCAGAACCCGAATCCGCTCGACCACAGCCCAGCCCATCCGCAGGGCCTCGTCCAAAGGGGTCCGTGACTCCAGCAGCCCCCGAACCGCAAGCCAGCCTGCGAAGCGTGCGTGCTGCTCGGTTTCGTCAGCGTGGATGCTCGCGGCCGCCATGGTCGCATTGCGGACCCAGCGGGCGCGCCTCGCGTCGTCTCCCGCCGCCGCCTCCCGCACCGCGTCCTCCCACTGGGCCTGATGCACTTGCTCCGGTCGCATCGGTCTCAAACCTCCCCCGGGAACGCAAAAAGCCCCCGGCGCATGGGCACGCCGGGGGCCAGGGTGCGTTGCTTGATTCACCGTCCCGTCAGGGACGCCCGCCAGCGGATGGCGGGTTACAACGCCGCCACGATAGCACGGGGGCGAGCCGCGGCGCAAGCGGGCGGCGGGAAGTCTCCGCCGCCCGTGCGGGGCAGGGGGCTACCCCTGCCCCCAGCGCCGCCGACCGGAGGTGTGGCAGGAGTCGGCACCCGGCAGCGCCGCGCGGGCTGCCAGGCGGATGGCCTCGGCCGCCGCTCGGCAGGTGTGGCTGCTCGCCTCACGCGCACGGTCCGCCAGGCGCTGCGCGTAGGCATCGGGGGCGATGCCGTCGAGGCGGAAGCGGACCAGCAGGCCGTGGCCGTCGCGGATGGCCTGCTCGCGGGACAGCCGGCCGGGCAGCTCGGTGTAGCCGTCGGCGTCGACGCGGACGAACACCGCGCGGTGGTGGCGGAAGAAGTACTTGCAGGTGGTGTAGTTCCAGATGCGGACGAGCTCGACGCGGCCGGCGGCGGCGGTGTCCAGGTCGAACGAGTAGGCGTAGACGCGGACGCTGAGCTGTGGGCAGGGCATGGAGGCTCCTCCTCTGCCGGACGGCTGAGTGCCGCCGCGACAGAGACGCGCGACCCCGGCGCGGGCGAGCGTCCAGGGCGTAGTCGGCCGCCCGGAGCCGCCCGGCCCTGGGGCAGCCCGTAGGGTGGCAGGGCCGGATGCGGGTCCGAGGTGACCGATGGCCGAAGGCCACCCTGGAAGGAGCCCAAAGGCGCCGGGGTAGACTGAAAGGAGCGGGGCGAAAAGGAATGCGGGGCGGGTTCCGGGAGGGGCAGCGCGCCCCTCCCGCGTCACCTCGCGGCGGCAACCAGCCGCCGCTGTGCGGTCGCGGGGGCCTCCCGCGGCCGCCGGTCAGGTACCGCCGCCAGCGCAGCCGTCGGACGGCCAAGCGGGCCCTCGCCGCAGGCACGCGTACCCATGCACCCGCCTGCGGCCGATGATGTGCCGCTCCAGGCGCAGGGCGGCCGGCACGTCGGTGGGCCACCAGGTCTGCTGCTGACCGGCGCTATCCGCCCGGCCCCAGCTCGCACGCAGGGCCGGCCCGAAGAGGCTCGGCTCCCAGCGCAGCACATACTCCCGGTCACGATTGCGCTCCGGATCGGTAGAGCGCCAGACGGCGACCAGTCCGTAGCGCGTCCAGGTCCCCCCGTCCATGTCGTCCCTCCCCTATCCACAGCCCGAGCCGAGGCACAGCACCGCGGGCCCACCCGGACTCTCCACCGTCGTGACCGCCGCGATCTCATAGAGGTTGGTCACGTCGATGACCGGCGTCTGCGCGGGGTCTGTCGTGCTGAGGGTGATGCGGTAGCACAGACTGGAGCCGGCGGGCACGGTGACGTTGGTGAACACCGGCGCGTCGGTCCAGGTGTGGCAGCCGTCCGTGCTGACCTGGTAGGCGACAGAGGTGCCGGCCGGCACGCTGGGCAGGCCGGTGCAGCTCGGAGGACTCTTGCCGGCGGCACAGTCGGCGTCCTCGATCCGCACCTCGTCCACGGCGTGCCCGACGGGCAGGACGACGGATTGCAACACAGCGGAGGGCTGGTAGACCGCCCAGGTCTGACCGCCCAGACTACGGATGCTGTCCTGCCCGAAGGTGTTGCCGGTCACGAGGTCTTCATAGGTCCAGCCAGTGGGATACAGCACGGCCACCGCGTGCCGTCCCCAGCCGGCCGCAATCCCGACTGGAGGATTCGGCGTCGCGGCCACGGACACCGACCAGGCGGTCAGTGCCTGCAGCCCGGCGGGCCCGTAGGCATAGCCGAGCAGCTGCCCCCCCTGGGTCAGGACCCACAACGTCCCGCCCTGGCCATCCGAGCCGCGGTCAAAGGCGACCCCGACCACGGGTCCATCGGCCAGGGGCGGGGTCGGCGGGTCCCAGGAGTGCGCGGGGAGGTATGCGGAGCCATCCCAGGTCCAAAGCTGCACGGCCTCGGCCTGCCAGGTGGCGGCGACGGCACCGCCGGTCGTCGCGGCGACCCCAAGGTTGCCGGTGAGTCCGGCAGGGCCACCGGAAAGCGCGACGAGGCTGCTACCCTGCGCCTCCAGCACCGAGGCCCCCGTCGCCGTGGCGACCAAGAGCGCCGAGGGCAGTGACGCGGGCCCGGGGGCCAACCCGATCGCCCCGGTGAAGCCCGTCTGTGCGACCCGCGACGCCACGTAGCCACCGGATCCCGCCGACAGCCCATACACCGCCACCTGGGACCCGGTGGCCACGGCGAAGGCGCGGCCGCGCATGGCCCAGGCCACCCCGGTGGCTCCGGCGAGGTTGCCGAGGTTCCAGGCGGTGACCGGATGGACGGTCTGGCCGTCGAAGACCCAGGCACTGACGCCGGCGGGGGTGGCCACCAGGGCGTAGGTGCCGGCGGGATCGAAGGCGACCTGCAGGGGGGCGTAGGGCAGCCGGACCGTGCCGGTGCCGGCGGTATCCACGACGGCGGTGGACGCGGCGAGGTTGACCGAGGCGGTGGAGGTGTATCCGTCGCGGAACCAGTATGGGTTCTGGGACTGGACGGTACCGGCCGCGGCCGGGATGGCGCTGATGGCAAGACAGAGCACGGCCACCAGGGCCGGCCCGCACCAGGACCGCCGCATAATAGCGACCTCATTTCGACGAAGAATCGGGTGGGCGCCCTCAGCGAGCGAGCAACGGCCAGGTGACCGTGGCCACAAAAGCGAGTGCGAGCACAGGGGCGTACGGGGGCCGGGCATCGCGCCGGCCCCGGACCAGCAGGGCCAGCCCAAGGACCAGACCGAGCGCCGCAGCCAGCGTCACGGCGATCAAGGTGGCGAGTCCAGTGAGGGCGCCGAGCGCGACGGCAAGGCACCAATCCGCCAGCGGCAGCACGGGCAGGCCACCAGGGCGGATCACCAAGCCAGGCGCAAAGGCGACGGCCGCGATGCCGGCACCACCGAGTGCCGCCCAACGCGCGGCGGGCCCACCGGCCAGAGCAAGGAGGACCGCGATCGCGAATCCACCGATCCAGGTTACATCGGGGATGGTTCGGGTGCGCAGG
>JAJZXK010000067.1:0-3401 GCA_021806565.1 Bacillota bacterium
AAACGGAACGGGGCCGGTCCCGTGAGGGACCGACCCCGTGAAAGATGCTCCGGCGGCGACCGACTCTCCCAAGCGGCTTCCCGCTCAGTACCATGGGCGCTGGAGGGGGGCACGGCCGTGTTCGGGATGGGAACGGGTGGGACCCCTCCGCCATAGCCACCGGAACTCTTGCGCGGTATGCACCGCGACAACCGCAGAGGGCGTTCTGCAGGCACTTCACGCATCCGGCTGGAGCTTCTTACAAAGGGGGGCCTGCCGTCTCCCCCGGACTTCCCGGGGGGGCGGTCAAGGTTTCGACCGATTCGTACCCGTCCGCTGAGCGTGTCGCCACGCGTACACTCCGGGCCGATCAACCTGGTGTTCTACCAGGGGTCTTACCTCCGAAGAGGCGGAGACCTCATCTTGGGGAAGGCTTCGCGCTTAGATGCTTTCAGCGCTTATCCCGTCCCGACACCGCTACCCAGCGTTGCCCCTGGCGGGACAGCTGGTACACGGGAGGTCGGTCCACCCCGGTCCTCTCGTACTAGGGGTGGCACCCCGCAAGTCTCCAACGCCCGCGATGGATAGGGACCGAACTGTCTCACGACGTTCTGAACCCAGCTCACGTACCGCTTTAATCGGCGAACAGCCGAACCCTTGGGACCTACTTCGGCCCCAGGATGCGATGAGCCGACATCGAGGTGCCAAACCTTGCCGTCGATGTGAACTCTCGGGCAAGATCAGCCTGTTATCCCCGGGGTAGCTTTTATCCGTTGATCACTAGCCCTTCCACACAGCGCTAGTGGGTCACTAAGCCCGCCTTTCGGCCCTGCTCGTGGCGTCCCACTCGCAGTCAAGCTCCCTTGTGCCTTTACACTCGCCGCACGATGTCCAACCGTGCTGAGGGAACCATTGGGCGCCTCCGTTACCGTTTGGGAGGCGACCGCCCCAGTCAAACTGCCCGCCTGGCACGGTCCCGCTCCCCGATCAGGGGAGTCGGTTAGAACCCCAGCCGTTCAAGGGTGGTATTCCACGGTTGGCTCCCCCGAACCTGGCGGCCCGGGTTCGCTGCCTCCCACCTATCCTCTACAGGAACGACCAGGGTCCAATGCCAGGGTACAGTCAAGCTCCACGGGGTCTTTCCGTCCAGTCGCGGGTACCTCGCATCTTCACGAGGCCTTCAATTTCACCGGGCCCCCTGCCGAGACAGCGCCCAAGTCGTTACACCTTTCGTGCGGGTCGGAACTTACCCGACAAGGAATTTCGCTACCTTAGGACCGTTATAGTTACGGCCGCCGTTCACTGGGGCTTCGGTTCGGCGCTTGCACGCCTCCCCTTAACCGTCCAGCACCGGGCAGGTGTCAGCCCCTATACTTCCGCTTGCGCGTTCGCAGAGACCTGTGTTTTTGGTAAACAGTCGCTTGGGCCGTTTCTCTGCGGCCCCCTCGGGCCTTGCGACCCTACCGGGGCCCCCCTTATCCCGAAGTTACGGGGGGATTTTGCCGAGTTCCTTAGCAAGGGTTCTCCCGCGCGCCTTGGGCTTCTCGCCCCGCCTACCTGTGTCGGTTTCAGTACGGGCACAGTCACTCTGGCTAGCGGCTTTTCCCGGCAGTGTGGATTCAGCCACTTCGGTACTGGTTTTCCCTCGCCATCACCGCTCGGGGTATCTGTCCGGCGGACTTGCCTACCGGACCCCCTTGCAAGCTTGGACGGGCTTTCCATCCGCCCGCTGCGCCTATCCTCCTGCGTCCCCGCTTCACTCATAACGAGCGCCTGTGGTACCGGAATATCCACCGGTTGTCCATCGCCTACGCCCTTCGGCCTCGGCTTAGGTCCCGACTCACCCTGGGTGGACGATCCTTGCCCAGGAAACCTCTGGCTTGCGGCGGCATGGATTCTCACCATGCTTCTCGCTACTCATGCCGGCATTCTCACTTCTGCCCCCTCCACCGCTCCTTACGGTACGGCTTCGCTGGCGGGCAGAACGCTCCCCTACCACCGCGCGCTTGCGCGCACGATCCGCAGCTTCGGTGACGACCTTAGCCCCGTTTATTTTCGGCGCAGGTGCACTCGACCAGTGAGCTATTACGCACTCTTTCAATGATGGCTGCTTCTAAGCCAACATCCTGGTTGTCTGTGCGCCCCCACATCCTTAACCACTCAGGTCGCACTTGGGGACCTTAGCTGGCGGTCTGGGCTGTTTCCCTTTTGACGATGAAGCTTATCCCCCACCGTCTGACTCCCCCGGCAGTACGCCTCGGCATTCGGAGTTTGCCTGGGCTCGGTAACCTTGACGGCCCCTTACCCAAACAGTGCTCTACCACCAAGGCCTGGCCCGGGAGGCTAGCCCTATAGCTATTTCGGGGAGAACCAGCTATCTCCGGGTTCGATTGGAATTTCTCCGCTACCCACAACTCATCCGACGGTTTTTCAACACCGACCGGTTCGGGCCTCCACGGCGTCTTACCGCCGCTTCACCCTGGTCATGGGTAGGTCACCCGGTTTCGGGTCTACCCCCGACGACTTCGCGCCCTTTCGGACTCGCTTTCGCTCCGGCTCCGGACCTGAGGCCCTTAGCCTTGCCGTCGACGGTAACTCGCCGGCTCATTCTTCAATAGGCACGCTCTCAGCCCGCGTTGCCGCATGGGCCTCGAACTGCTTGTAGGCGTACGGTTTCAGGTACTATTTCACTCCCCTGTCGGGGTGCTTTTCACCGTTCCCTCGCGGTACTATCCGCTATCGGTCGCCCTGGGTCTTTAGCCTTGGAAGGTGGTCCTCCCAGATTCCCACGGGATTCCACGTGCCCCGCGGTACTCGGGTAACAATCCCACCCGGTGCTGCTGCCTTTCGCCTACAGGGCTCTTACCCTCTGTGGCCGGCCTTCCCAGACCGTTCGGCTAGACAACCTCACCCGGCGGCGGGCCTGCCGACCCGCCCGGATCATCCCCACAACCCCGCACACGCAACGCCGGCAGGCTTGCACGCATGCGGTTTAGGCTCTGCCCCGTTCGCTCGCCACTACTAGGGGCATCTCGTTTGATTTCTTGCCCTCGCGGTACTTAGATGTTTCAGTTCCCGCGCTGTGCCTCCGCGCCGCCTATGTGTTCAGCGGCGGGTGACGGGGCTCCACCCCGCCGGGTTTCCCCATTCGGACATCCCCGGATCAAAGCCTGTGTGCGGCTCCCCGAGGCTTTTCGCAGCTTGCCACGTCCTTCGTCGGCCCAGGGCACCTAGGCATCCACCGTACGCCCTTATTCCCTTGTCCGCCCCCCCGGTCATCCCGGGGGCCCGCGCTCCCGCGCGGCGGCGGCCTCCGCGCCGCCTCACGCGCACCTGCGTGCACGCGCCACGACGCTTCCCTCTTGCTCCAGCCCTCTTGCGCTCTCGCGCCTTTCGCCCTCTGCGGTTGTCAAGGTGCATGG
>JAJZXK010000067.1:3501-19974 GCA_021806565.1 Bacillota bacterium
GGCCTTGGCAGACCGAATAGTGCGTGGGGGGGAGTGCGATAGAGCGATTCCGACCGACCTGGGAGGTGACGTCCGGACTCGCACCGGACGGTCGCTCCTTAGAAAGGAGGTGATCCAGCCGCACCTTCCGATACGGCTACCTTGTTACGACTTCACCCCAGTCACCAGCCCCACCGTTGTCGGTTGCCCCCTTGCGGTTGGCTCACCGGTTTCGGGTGTTGCCGGCTCCCATGGTGTGACGGGCGGTGTGTACAAGGCCCGGGAACGTATTCACCGCGGCGTTCTGATCCGCGATTACTAGCAATTCCAGGTTCACGCAGGCGAGTTGCAGCCTGCGATCCCAACTACGACCGGCTTTGTGGGATTGGCTCCGGGTTGCCCCTTCGCAACCCTCTGTGCCGGCCATTGTAGCACGTGTGTAGCCCCGGGCATAAGGGCCATGATGATTTGACGTCGTCCCCGCCTTCCTCCGGGTCGACCCCGGCGGTCTCCCGTGAGTCCCCCTTGCGGTGGTAACACGGGACGAGGGTTGCGCTCGTTGCGGGACTTAACCCAACATCTCACGACACGAGCTGACGACAACCATGCAGCACCTGTCTCCTGGCCCCTTGCGGGGCATACGCATCTCTGCGCACTTCCAGGGATGTCAAACCCGGGTAAGGTTCTTCGCGTTGCTTCGAATTAAACCACATGCTCCACTGCTTGTGCGGGCCCCCGTCAATTCCTTTGAGTTTCAACCTTGCGGCCGTACTCCTCAGGCGGGGTGCTTAGTGTGTTGACTCCGGCACGGCGGGGGTCGATACCCGCCACACCTAGCACCCATCGTTTACGGCGTGGACTACCGGGGTATCTAATCCCGTTCGCTCCCCACGCTTTCGCGCTTCAGCGTCAGGTACCGTCCAGGAAGCCGCCTTCGCCACTGGTGTTCCTGCCGATCTCTACGCATTTCACCGCTACACCGGCAATTCCGCTTCCCTCTCCGGCCCTCAAGCACGACCGTTTCGAAAGCCGTTCCCGGGTTGAGCCCGGGTCTTTCACTCCCGACGCATCGCACCGCCTAGACGCCCTTTACGCCCAGTAATTCCGGACAACGCTCGCCCCCTACGTATTACCGCGGCTGCTGGCACGTAGTTAGCCGGGGCTTCCTCCGCGGGTACCGTCACCTCCGGTCTCCCGGAGACTTCTTCCCCACCGACAGTGCTTTACAACCCTAAGGCCTTCGTCGCACACGCGGCGTCGCTGCGTCAGGGTTTCCCCCATTGCGCAAAATCCCCCACTGCTGCCTCCCGTAGGAGTCTGGGCCGTGTCTCAGTCCCAGTGTGGCCGACCACCCTCTCAGGCCGGCTAGCCATCGTCGCCTTGGTGGGCCGTTACCCCACCAACTAGCTAATGGCCCGCGGGCCCCTCCTCGGGCGGTGCCTTGCGACACCTTTGCTCCGACCAGGATCCCCGGTCGGACCGCATCCGGCATTAGCCCCGGTTTCCCGGAGTTATTCCCGTCCCAAGGGCAGGTTGCCCACGTGTTACTCACCCGTCCGCCGCTGGCTCCCCTTGCGGGAAACCCGCTCGACTTGCATGTGTGAGGCGCGCCGCCAGCGTTCGTCCTGAGCCAGGATCAAACTCTCCGTGACATTTCCGCCACGCGCCCCCGGCCGGTGCTAATACCCGCCGATGGCCGTCTGTCTCTGGCATCGCCTACCGACCACCCTTGCGGGCGGCCCTCGGCCCTTCGTTTCCTCTTTGACGGAGTCGCTCTCCGCTTCCCCCACGCACTATTCGGTTGCCAAGGTCGTTGGCCGCCCGCGCCCTCGCGGCCCGGCGAGGAGTTACTCTACTCGCCTCAGCCACCTCCGTCAAGCCCTTCACTCCGCCTTCTTTCTACCCCGCTTCAACTCCGCCCCCCAAACCCCGCTTCGGGCCGCAAATGCGGAAACAACAGCACCTCGCGAATGCTCCCCGCACCCGTGAGCAGCATGACCAGGGCGCGGGCGGCCGCTTGGCCAGGGGCGCCGCCCGCCCGGCGCGAATACGGCATGTCACATGTCGAATCGATGCCGTGGGTCACTGGAGGGATCGGCGCCGGACGAAAGGGTGGGTATATAAAGATGAAAGGCCGCATCGTGGTGGCGCGGGGGCGCCATCCCGCGACCCGGTACCTGGAGGCGCTGGCCCCGTATGACGTGACTGCCTCCGAACTCGTGGCGGGCACACCAGAGGCGGCGCTGGCCGTGGAGGCGCCTGCCGCGGCCCTGGCCGGCGCGACCGGCCTGTTGCTGCCCGGAGGCGGCGACATCGATCCCCGCCACTATGGTGAGAACTGGGTCCATCCGCGCGTGTCGATCGACCCGGAGCGCGACGCCCTCGAAATCGCGATGGCGCGCTGGGCGATCGCGGCCGACCTGCCGGTGCTGGGGATCTGCCGGGGCATCCAGGTGCTCAGCGTCGCCGCGGGAGGCGGTCTGTGGCAGGACATCCCGGCCCAATACCCTTCGGCACTGACGCACCAGGAGCCCGCCGCGGACCGCGATCGGAGCGCCCTCCTGCACGCCGTCGGCGTGCTTGCCGGCTCTCAGACGCGCCGCCTGATCGGCGGCCCGAGCGTAGCGGTCAACTCCATCCACCATCAGGCGGTCCGGCGCGTGCCGCGCGGGTGGCGCGTCGCCGCGCTCGCGCCGGACGGTGTCGTGGAAGCCATCGAATGTCCGGGTCGCAGGTTCGCACTCGGGGTGCAGTGGCATCCGGAGGAACTGGTCCGGGACGACCCCGCGGCGCGGGCGCTGTTTGAGGCCTTCTGCTCCGTCGCGGCATGGCGTCCCGGCCGCTGAGGCGCGCCATGCCGCATCCGCAGGGCTACCAGCCCTTTTCGAGGACGAAGGCGGCCAGATCCCCGAGCCGGCAGCTGTATCCCCACTCGTTGTCGTACCACGCCAGGGTCTTACCCATGTGGTCGGCGCCCTGCGTCAGAGGCGCGTCGATGATCGAACTCCGGGTGTCGCCGCGCAGGTCGCTGCTGACGAGCGGCTCGCGGCTGAAACCCAGAATCCCGTCCAGCTCACCGGCAGCCGCCTCGGCCAGCACCTGGTTGAGATCCGCCGCGGTGACGCGCTTGGCGTACGTGGCCACGAGGTCCACGATCGAGACGCACGGAACGGGTGCGCGAATGGCCATACCGTCCAACCGCCCGTCCAACTCTGGCAGGACGCGCCCGATCGCCCGCGACGCGCCCGTCGACAGGGGCACCAGGTTCTCCGCACCGGCGCGCCCTTCCCGCAGGTCGCCGCGGATGACGTCCTGGATTCCCTGGCTGTTGGTGTAAGCGTGCACCGTCGTCATGAAACCGCGCGTGACGCCGAACGCGCCGTGCAGCACGTACACCATCGGCGCCAGGCCGTTGGTCGTGCACGAGGCGTTGGAAAGGACGTGGTGGGTACGCGGGTCGTAGCGCCCCTGGTTGACCCCGAGCACGATGGTGAGGTCCTCGTTCTTGGCCGGGGCGCTGATGATGACCTTGCGGGCCCCAGCGCGGAGGTGCGCGGCCGCCTTCTGCCCGTCGGTGAGCCGCCCCGTGCACTCCAGCACGACGTCCACGCCTAGGTCGGCCCAGGGGATGCTTGCCGGGTCGGGTTCGGCCGTTGCCACGATGCGCCGGCCGTCGATCTCCAGCGCCCCGTCGCTGGCCTCCACTTCTCCCGGCCATTTGCCATAGCTGCTATCGTAGTGGAAGAGATAGGCAAGCTGTGCAGGCGTTGCCAGATCATTCACCGCCACGACCTCGACTCCGGGATGCCTGCGCAAGAGGGCGCGCAGGCACAAACGCCCGATCCGCCCGAATCCGTTGATACCGACCTTCAATCCAAGCCCCCCGTCTGACCGACTGCGTGGCCGGCCCGCTGTACGACACCCGGAGTTTTAGCCTAAAAGGACGGAACGCCACCGTCAACGGGGGCTTGTTTCATCACTCTCGGGCCGCGCCCCGCGCCGGGCCCGCACTTCTGCCATCACCTGGCGCTCCTGCGCCGCCAGTCCAATGAGGGCACGTATGCCGACCACGATGATCGCCGCAGTAACCGCAGAAACCACAAGCATGGCCGCCACGACCCATCCCCCAATTCGCCGCCGCGTCCGCGGCTGGGCCCACTTCATTTTTTGCCTCTCGCCCCTCAAGGTCAAGCCCGCGCGAGCCGCCGCCCGGCAGGGACGGCGGACGGGCCATGGAAATCCAGTCTTCCGGTCCAGGACCCACCAACGATTGCGGAGGCGATGTCTGGGTGCGCACCTGCCTCAACGCCGTCACGACGGGCTATCCCGGGTCTCTGCACGACTGGCTGTCCATCGCGGCGCGGCACGGATTCGACGGCGCGGAGTTCCCGCTTGGCGAACTCGCCGCCATCGTCGAGGAACAGGGGGAAGACGCCGCCCGCGGCCTGCAGGCCGATAGCGGGGTCCGGCTCTCGGTCTTCGGACTACCCGTCGATTGGCGCGGCTCCGAGACGGCGTTCCGCGACGGCCTGCGCTCGCTGGAACGCCAGGTGGGCGCGGCCGCGGCGGTCGGTTGCTCGCGGGCCTCGACCTTCGTCGCCCCGACCGTGCCGGACGGGCTTCCGCCGGCGCTGCACGCCATCCGCTGCGTCCGCCGGCTGCGCGCCTGCTGCGAGGTCCTCGGCGCGCACGGTATCTCGCTGGCCATCGAGTGGGTGGGAACCCCGTCGCTGCGCGCCGGCCGAGTCCCGTTTCTGTGGACGGCCGAACACGCCGTCGAACTTTGCGACAGCATCGGACTGCCCAACGCCGGCCTGCTGCTGGATAGCTGGCATTGGTTCACCACCGGTGCGGATGCGGCGGACCTGGACCTTGTGCCGGCGACCCGCATCGTGCACGTCCATATCAACGACGCCCCGGCGCTACCCCTGCCGGATCAGCGGGACAATGTGCGGTTGCTGCCGGGCGCCAGCGGCCAGATCGATGTGGTCTCCATGCTGCGGCGGCTGCGGGATGTGGGGTACGACGGCTATATCGCCGTGGAGACCTTCTCGGTCGATCTGCCGCGTCTGGGAGTGGACGCCGCGGCGGGGCGCGCGCGGGCGGCCATCGACTCGGTCTGGCGCCAGATGTAGTCCTCCCGAGGGCAGGATCGGTCCCACATACCGGCGAACGGCGCGTCCCGACAGGGCGGCGGGGGGGACTTTCGGAAGTGGGACGGCTGAGGTTCGGCGTCATCGGCGCCGGCGGTATCACCCACGGGCACGTGCACAACCTTCTGGCATCCGGGGAAGCCGAGGTGGTCGCGGTCGCCGACCCGAATCCGGCCAGCGTCGAGCGGTTTCGCCAGGTGACCGGCATCGCGCCCCGTGTCCACGACGACCACCGGGCGATGCTCGCATCCGGGGGCCTCGACTGCGTCCTGATCGCGAGTCCGCACACGATGCATTACGCGCAGAGCCGCGACTGCCTCGAGGCCGGCCTCCACGTCCTGTGTGAAAAGCCCATGGTCTGTTCCTCAGCGGACGCAAAGCGGCTGGCCGACGACATCCGGCGGTGCGGCAAGGTCTTCATGATCTCCTACCAAAGGCACATCGACCCACGCTACCTCTGGATGCACAATCAGTTGCACTCGGGAGAACTCGGCCGGGTCACCGCCATCACGGCCCTTTCCAGTCAGGAATGGCTCTCGCTCGCGGCCGGTTCCTGGCGGCAAGACCCGGCACTCTCCGGCGGCGGGCAACTGTATGACACCGGAAGCCATTTCGTCGACGTTTTGATCTGGCTGGGTGGCCCGGTGGAAGAGGTCGTCGCCTATCAGGACTTCCGCTCCACACCGGTCGACATCAACTCGACGATCAGCTTCCGCTATCAGAGCGGCTGCCTCGGCTCCCTGACGATCCTCGGCGACACCCAGACGTGGTGGGAGGACTGGACCATCTCCGCCGAGGGGGGCACGCTGCTGTTCCGGAACGGGCGCCTTTACAAGGCGGTGCTCGGCCAGGGGATCCACGAGGTCCGGCCCGACTCCCTGCCGCCGACGCCGGCGTCCAGCATCGACCACGCCTTTCTCGACGCGGTCGCGGGTAGAGCGGAACCGCTGGTGCCGGCGACGGTAGGGCTCGGCGTGATCCAACTCAGCGAAGCGGCGTCGCGCTCGGCGGCGTCCGGGGGCCACCCGGTCCGGGTCGCGGATCTCTGACTGCGGCGCCACGGCCGAGACACACGCACTCGAACACCTGGAGCCTGGGGGGTTGACAGATGCAGGGGCTGAGGGTCGCCATCGTCGGTGCCGGAGGTATCGGTAACTACCACCTCTCGCAAATCAAGAAGCTCGAGGGTGTCGAGGTGGTGGGCGTCGCGGACATCGACCTGGGCAGGGCGCGGGATCTGGCCTCCAAGGCGGGCGGCTGTAGCGCTTTCGACGCGCACGTCGCCATGTATGACGCCGTCAAGCCGGATGCCGTCTTCGTCGGGATTCCCCCGTTCGCGCACACGGACCAGGAGACCGCCGCCGCCGAGCGCGGTATCCACATCTTCGTCCAAAAGCCCCCGGCCGCCACGCTGGATAAGGCCCGCCAGGTGCTGGCGGTGATCGAAAAGGCCGGCGTCATCGCCGCGGTCGGCTTCCAGGACCGCTATCTGGACGTGGTCGCGGAGGCCAAGGCCGCGCTCGCCGGCCAGCGGGCCGGCCTGGCCATGGGGTACTGGATGGGCGGTATGCCCGGCGTGCCGTGGTGGCGGGTGCGCGCGCAGTCCGGCGGCCAAGCGGTGGAACAGACGATCCACATCTTCGACACCGCCCGCTACCTGTTCGGCGAGGTCGCGTCCGTCCAGGCGATGGCCTCCAGCGGCCTGATGACGGACGTCCCCGGCTATGACGTCGACGACGCATCCGCCATGACCCTCACCTTCGAGAGCGGCCTGCTGTGCACCATCTTCTCGGCGTGTTTCCTGCGCGGCGGCCCGGGCAAGTCGGGCCTGGACATCTACTGCCAGGACCTGCGGATCGAGTACGCCCTGCGCAACAACGTCCGCCTCTCCGGCCCGCGGGAGACGCGCGAGATCCGCCACCGCAACGACAGTGACGGCGAATGCGTGCGCGCCTTCACCGACGCGGTGCGCGGTGGCGACCGCGCCGCCATCCGCTCGCCGTACGCGGACGCCGTCCGCACCCTGGAACTGCCGCTGGCCGGCCAGAAGTCGGCGGAGACCGGCGCGGCGGTGCGCATCGGACAGTAGCCGCAGCAAGGCACGAGAGGGGGCGCCGCGCGTGGGAGGGGAACCGATCGGAATCGCGGTCGTCGGCTGTGGGAGCACCGCGCAACGGCGCCACCTACCGGTATGGCGGGACCTGGCCGGGGCGCGTCTGGCGGCCGTCGCCAGCCGAGACCCGGCCCGGCGGGCGGAGGCGATGGAGCGCTACGGCGCGGCTAACGCCGTGGCCGACTGGCGGCAGTTGCTGGCGGACCCCGCGGTGCAGGCCGTCGACATCTGCCTGCCCCACCCGCTGCACGCAGAGGTCGCCTGCGCCGCGCTTGCGGCCGGGCGGCACGTGCTGTGCGAAAAACCCCTCGCGGTGGCCGCGGCGGACGCCCGCCGGATGTGTGCCGCCGCCGAGGCGGCCGGGCGCGTGTTGATGCCGTTTCACAACATGCGCCTGCTCGGTCCGGTGGCGCGCGCCATCCGCGCTGTCCGCGACGAGCGGGCCATCGGCCGCCCGGTGTTGGTCCGGTCGGTCATGGCCCATGGCGGTCCGGATGTCAGCGACCCCCGCCGGCGCTGGTTTTTTGATGCCGCCGCGGGCGGAGGGGCCGTCCTCGACCTCGGTCCGCACGTCTTCGATGTGGTCGGCGCGATGTTGGCGCCCGTGAGGCCCGAGCGGTTGCGGGCCGTGATGCGGCGGTCTCCGTTCGGGGGCGTCGAGGCGGACGGCCTGGTCGAGATGGTGTTCCCGGACCGGCTACTGGCGCAGTTCACCCTCTCTTGGTCCATGGTCGGCAACCGCGAGTCCGCGATCACCGTGCACGGTACAGAGGGCCACGTGGTCCTGCGCTTCGCGGCGGCGGCCGGCGAGACGACCACGTGCGTCCAGGTGCGCCGCACCGCGGACGGCACCGCGTCGTCCGAACGGCTGGAGCCGGATGCGGACCGCGAGCCCTGTGCCGCCTTCCTGGATGCGATCACGGGCAAGACGCCCGCGGTTGCGGCCGAGGACGGGGCCCGCGTCGTGGAATGGATCGAGCGCGCCTACCGCTCCGCGGAGGGCGACGGCGCCTGGATGACCCTGTGATGACCCTATAATGCACACTTGGGGGTGATCACCATCGCCACGGAATACTCCTTCGACGTGCTGTCGCGGGTCGACATGGCCGAGGTACAAAACGCCGTCCAGCAGGGGCTGAAGGAGGTGGCGACCCGCTACGACTTCAAGGGCGGTGATGCCACCATCGTCCTGAACCCCAAAGAGGGCGAGATCCAACTCGAGGCGGCGGACGATCAGCAGATGCGCAGCCTGCTCGAACTCGTGCAGCAGCGTCTGGCCCGCCGCAAGGTCTCCCTGCGCGCCCTGGACGTCCAGCCCCAGGAGCGGGCCGGGGGCGACCGCGTCCGCCGGATCATCCGGCTGCGCCAGGGGATCCCGGCGGAGAAGGCCAGAGAGATCATCCGCTTCCTGCGCGAACGCCACCCCAAGGTCAAGGCACAGCAACAGGATGATCAAATCCGGGTCTCCGGGCCAAAAAAGGACGAACTCCAAAGCGTCATGGCGACCCTGCGTGCAGAGGACTTCGGTCTCGACCTGGACTTCGCCAACTACCGCTAGCCGGCTGCATGGCGCGGGGCGTTCCCTGGTGGTGCTCCATCGAGAAGCGGAGTGTCTGCCATGGAGACCGGACCCAGCGGTCTGCTTGGTCGCGCAGGACTTGGGGGGCTCGCCCTCGCCGCGCGACAAGCCGATGACCGCAGCGGAGCGCCGTCTACCGTGGCGATCGCATCCACAGGACTCGGGCGGCGCCTCCGCCCACTGGCGGCTCGACCAATCATCCGTAGGAGTTGGTCAGCACCCCGGCGTAACCGCCGTTGGGGGTGCGGCCGTTGATGCAACCCGAGGCGTTGCGGACCAGCGAGCCGCTGCTCTGGTCACCCGGCAAGGGCAGCGAAGTCTGGGAGATGCTCCGCGCCGCCGCCGCCGGCGACCTGGGGACGTTGCGGCGCTTGGTCGAGCGCGATCCGGCCCTCGTCCGCGCCGAATACCAGGGGCGCACCGCGCTGTCGTGCTCCGTGCGCGACAACCACGTGGAGGCGGCGGAGTTTCTGCTCTCCCGTGGCGCCAACCCCGTCGGATCCGGGACGCCGGACACCCTGATGCAGATGGCCCGCGACCGCGGCCTCACCGAAATGGAGGCGCTACTGGACCGGGCCCTGAGCCCCTCCGGCGGATCGCCGCCAGAAGCGGCGGCGGTTGCGGCGGCGATCCGCGATCGGGACCTGGCGGCGCTCCGGCGCCTGCTCGACGCCTCGCCCGCTCTGGTTCACGCCCCCGACGAACGCTCGAACCGGCCGATCCACTGGGCGGTACTGACCCGTCAACTGGACGTGGTCGACGCTCTGCTGGCCCGCGGCGCCGATATCGAAGCCCAGCGTTCCGACGGGGCCCGGCCCATCCAGTTGGCGTGGGGCGACTACCACTTCCGCAGTTGGATCAAGGACCTGCCGGCGAGCTTTGAAGCGACGGTCGCGCACCTGCGCGCCCGCGGTGCGCACTGCGATCTGTGCACCGCGGCGTACATCGGAGACCTTGCCCGCGTGAGGGAACTGCTGGACCAGGACCCGGCGATCGCCAACCGCCCCTCCGACTACATCTCGTACTACCCGTGCTCGGGCACGCCCCTGCGCAATGCGGCATCCAGCGGCAACCGGCAGGTGGTGGAGTTGCTCCTGGATCGCGGCGCCGATCCCAACCTGCCCGAGCCCGGCATCGCCCCGCGGGGTCATGCCCTCTATTCGGCTGTGGCCAAGAGGAACTTGGACATCGCCAAGCTGTTGCTGGAACACGGCGCGCACCCGAATGTGGAGGTGGAGAGCTCGGCCGACACGTTGAGCAGGGCGATCATGAACCATGACCAGCCGATGATCGACTTGCTCTGCGCCTGCGGGGCGGCCCGCCCCGTTCACCTGCTGGCCCACTACGGCGACCTGCAGACGGCGGCGGCTGTCTTCGCCGCCGCTCCGGCTCTGGCGGACGACCCGGGGGCCCTGGGTAGCGCCGCCGGCGATGAGGGCTTTGTGCGGCTGATGCTGAGGTATCAGCCGGAGTTGCCCAGGCGGGTCGCGGTGGCCGGCGGGACGCGGGCGATCACTGAGCTGCTCTTTCAACACGGGATGGATCCGAGCCACCCCGACTGGCTGCACATCACCCCGCTCCACCGCTTCGCCGAGCGCGGCGACGTGGAAAACGCGGCGCTTTATATCGCGCACGGTGCCGACCTGGATGCTCTGGACGAGGAGTTTCGCTCCACCCCACTCGGGTACGCGGCGAAATATGGCCGCACGCGCATGGTGCTGTTCCTGCTGCGCCGTGGCGCAAACCCAGCGCTGCCGGACCAGCCGCGCTGGGCAAGGCCGCTGGCCTGGGCCGAACGGCGCGGGCAGGCGCGGATCATCCGGCTGCTTCAGGCCTTTGCGGCGGACGGTATCCTGCCGCCGGAACCCACGCGGGGCGAATACGAGCGGCTGGCCGGCGAGCTCGTGGCCGCCTGCCACACGGATGACGGCGGCGCCGCCGACCGTGTGGCCGAGTATTTCGACTGGGACGCCCGGACGTGGAATACCGGCCGCTCGGTACTTGAGGACGTGCGCCACCGGGTGCGCGGGCGGCTCGCACGCCTCCGGGGAGCCGGCGACGGGTCGGCGCCCGTGCGGGATCACGAAGCACGGGAGTTAATCGCCACCTGGGACGGCTTTACCGGCTGGGCCCAACTCGCCACAGAGCGGAATCCGTGACGGTCCCGACCAGCCTGCCCAAGGGGATCCGGTGCGCGCGTCTGGTGCGAGGCACGCAGGACTACGGCGCTGGTCGCAGGGCGCACAGCGAGGGGCGGTCTCCGGCGCGCGACGGGTTGCCGTCCGGCCGATCTCGGGCGCGGACACCCACGCGGCTCCGGTGACAACGCGGCAGCGGACCATCGGCTTCCAGCCGCGAGGGCTCGGGTTCTCGGCCGTCCGTAGGGGTGCTTCAGCCGCCCGGCAGGCTCCCGCAGCGGCCCCGTACCCGGGCCCAACGTCCACTGCGCCCACCCGCCGCAGGAGGCCGGCTCTGTCGCGCCCGAATGCGGCGGTCGGGACGGTATGGGTTGAGTCCGCATCGCTCCAGGCCGGCGCGGGTCGGGCCGGCCGCCTTAAACATTGCGCACGGCGCGCCGACAACAGGATATGGGTAGGTTTGGGCCGCCGGGGGTTGCCCGGCCCGTCGCCGCCGTTGAGCGGGGCGGCGAGATCGCGCCCACCCCCGCACACCCGCCGCCCGCAACGTCATCCAGCCTGCAGGGGTGACCGCCCGGTCGCCGGGACGCGTGCGCGATGGAGTGCTCGACCTGTGGGCGGGCTTCGAACCAAGGGGGCGAAAGGTGCGAACCGTGGACATCCGGGCAGCGGTGGGTGGCCGGCTGGGCGTCGCCGTGCGCGACGGGCGCGGCAGGGTGCTGCTGGCCGCAGGCAGTCCGTTGACCGCCGGTCTGTGCGAAGCCCTGGTGCGGCGCGGCCATGCGCACGTCGTCCTCATGGACGGCGTCGCGGATGACGTCCTACCACAGGACGCCCTTGCCACCCAGACGAGGGAGACGGCGACGACCACGATCCGCGACTGCTTCGGCCGGCTGCAGCAGGGTGAAAACCTTCCGGTGCGGGCGGTCACCGCCGCGCTGGACGCCGTGCTCTCCGATCTCCACTCCGTACCGGCCGCCGCGCTGGAACTCGCGGTGTTGCGGACCGCCAGCGACCGCGGCTTCGTGCATTCGGTGAACGTCTGCGTCTATGCGCTACTCACCGGACAGGCGATGGGCCTGCACGGCGTCGAGTTGCGCGCCCTGGGCATGGGGGCCCTACTTCACGACATCGGCAAGGTACTCTGTCCGGACCTCTGCCATCGCGAGGGGCCGTTCTCCGAGGAGGAACTCCGCCGGCTCCGCCAGCATCCCCTGGACGGGTTTGAAATGCTCCGCCAGCACCAGGACCTCCATCTTTTCGTGGCGCACATCGCCTACCAGCACCATGAACGCATGGACGGTAGCGGGTACCCCCGCGGCCTGCGGGGCAACCGCATCCTCGCGCTGGCGCGCGTCACCTCGGTCGCCAACGCGTACGACGCGCGCACCGGCGACGGGTCGCCCCAGTCGCGGCTCGCCGCCGTGGAACATCTGCGGCGCGGCGCGGGACACATCTTTGACGCCGACGCCGTCCATGCCCTGCTGCGCCGGCTCGCGGTCTATCCGGCCGGCACGCCCGTCCTGCTGGCGGACGGAACCGTCGCCGTGGTCATCGACCAGGGCATGGACGCCGGCACCCCGACCGTGCGGCTGCTCGGCCGGGCCGGCCGCCGCTTTCGAGAGCAGGTCCATATCCCGGCTGCGGGCCCCCAGGCCATCGCGCAGGTCCTGCCCCAGTGGCCGGCCTGGCTGCAGGGTTCGGTACCGCCGCGCCCTGAGTGACCGGCCGCGCCCGCACGGTAGTGCCAGACCCCATCCATGGTGTGGAACGCACGTTGCCCACAAGATATCCGCATTCTGTGGATAACCGGCCGCGGGGAGCCGCGCGCCGTCCCGCGTCGGCGGTGCAAGACACAAAGGCCGCCACCCCTGGGGTGACGGCGCATCATGTACATCCATGGTCTGGTTATTGGTACCGGTACCGGGATTCGAACCCGGGTTTCCGCCGTGAGAGGGCGGCGTCCTAGGCCTCTAGACGATACCGGCAGACACTGGCTGGGGGAGGAGGATTCGAACCTCCGTAACGAGATCCAGAGTCTCGTGTCCTACCGCTGGACGATCCCCCAAGGCCCGTAGGCGCGGTCCATCATAGCACGCGACCCGAGGCGGTGCAATCGACATTCCCCGCGCACAGCGTGCACCCCGCACATCGGCGGGCAGGGTGCGGGGTGGCCGGCTAATCGCCCGCGTCCACTGCCGGACCGCTGGCCGCGATCCAGTCGGCGGCCGCGCGCAGCCGCCGGGCGCACACGCCCTTTCCAAGCCCGGCCGCCAAGGCGAACAGGCTGGGACCGACCGTGCGCCCGGTCAGGGCCAGACGGGTGGGGTGGATGAACACGGCGGGCTTCACGCCCTGCTCTTCCGCCAGCCGCCGGTATGCGGTTTCCATCTCGGGTTCGCCGAACGGATCGATGGCCTCCACCCGCTCGGCCGCCAGCCGCAACAGGGATACCGCCCCTGGACCGAAGAACTTCCGCGCCCCCGCGGCGTCGTAGCTGTCTGGATCGCGGAAGAAGTAAGCGACCGCCGCCGGCAGTTCCGCAAGGGTCTGGATCCGCTCCCGCACCAGACCCACGACCGCCGTGATCCGCTCGCATTGTTCCGGGTCCCCGTCCGGCAGACCGGCCTGACGCAGCCACGGCCCCGCGCGGCGGACCACCTCGGCGGGCTCCAGCCGCCGCAGGTGCTGCGCGTTCATCCACAGCAGCTTCGTGACGTCGTACACGGCGGCCGACGCGCCGACCCGATCGAGATCGAAGGCCTCCCGCAGTTCGTCGAGCGTCAGGAGCTCGCGGCCGTCGGCGGGCGACCAGCCCAGGAGGGCGCTGTAGTTGACGACCGCCTCCGGAAGCAGGCCCATCTCGCGAAACTCTTCGACGGCCACGGCCCCGTGCCGCTTACTCAACTTGCTGCGGTCCGCCGCAAGGACCATGGGGAGGTGCCCGTAGCGTGGCGGCGTCCGCCCGAGCGCAGCAAGCACCAACAGCTGCTTGGGTGTGTTGGCGAGGTGCTCGTCCGCCCGCAGCACGTGTGTGATCTCCATCTCCATGTCGTCGACGACCACGGCGAAGTTGTAGGTGGGTACACCATCCGGCCGCATCAGCACGAAGTCGTCCAGTGTGCGGTTGGCAAACACGACCCGCCCCCGCACCAGGTCCTGCACGACCGTCTCGCCGTCGACAGAGACGCGCAGCCGCCAGGCCGGGCGTATACCCCGCGACTCGAACTCCGCGCGCTGCCCCGCCGTGAGCCCGGCGCAGCGGCCGTCGTACCGAGGCGGCAATCCCGCGCCCCGGGCCTCTTCGCGCCGCTGGCGCAACTCGTCCGGGCTGCAGTAGCAGGGGTAGGCCAGGTTCCTGCTCAGCAGGGTGTCCAGGGCGTTCTGGTAGTGCGCCAGCCTCCCCATCTGGTGGTACGGGGCGTGCGGCCCCCCGACCTCGGGGCCCTCGTCCCAGTCCAGCCCCAGCCAGCGCATGGTGCGGCAGAGGTTTTCCACGTGCTCGGCGCGGGATCGCGACTGGTCCGTATCTTCGATGCGCAGGACCAGCGTGCCGCCGTGGTGGCGCGCATACAACCAGTTGAACAGCGCCGTCCGGGCCGATCCCATGTGCTGAGAGCCGGAAGGGCTGGGAGAATACCGCACCCGAACACCCATACCGTCGCCGCCCCCCACCGCGCGCCTGACGCAGGTGCCGAATTCTAGTCGGCAGGGGCGGCACGGTCAACCAGGCCCGCTGGACCGCATGCCCCCCGCGGCGGCCCGGCCGGGCGGAGCGTGGCCGCCGCGGCATCCTGGTCCCGCCGCCGCCCGTACGGCCCACACCCGTCCCGGCGCGGCAGGCGGTTCCAAGAAGGGACCGCCGCCGGGGGCGGAGCCGGAAAAGGCGCGCGCCGATGGACTCGCCCCCCTTCCCGGCGCTCCCGGCGGTTCATCGGCCGTCTCGTGCCGTCGCGCCGGCCGCGCTCAGGACTGGGGAGGCGCCCACGGCAGGCGCAAGCCGGCGCGCCGCGCCTGCGCGAGCAGGTAGGTGTAGCGGCGTTCGGCCGCGGCGAGACGGAGTACGGCGTGATCCACGAGTTCCGGCTCCACCGCGTCGTGGAAGCAGGCTTCGGCCTGAACATACTCCAGGCGCGCATCCCGTACGGCGGCCACCAACTCCAGCTGCTCCGGATCCATGCCCTCACCGCGCCGCAACCCAAGGGCCACCATCGACTCTGGGGATGCCATCCGCCACCACCGCCTCCTGTGTCCGTCCCTGACGCGCCGACCGCCCGGCATGGACCAGAATCCATGGACCGGACATCCTCTGCTATTGTGAGCAGAAGGCCGCGCGCTCCCGGTCGATTCGCGCCGCGGCCGTGCCGGTTCGACCCCGGGAGGGAACCGGCGGGCCGCGCGGAACCCGTGCGTACAATGCCCCTTTGGGAGGTTCCGTCGTGGCGGGATACACGGCTCTCTATCGGACATGGCGCCCTCGCCGCCTGGCGGACGTGGTCGGACAGGAGCACGTGACCCGCACGCTGCGCAACGCGATCCGCGCCGGCAACGCCGCCCACGCCTACCTCTTTTGCGGCCCGCGCGGGACGGGCAAGACGTCGACGGCCCGCATCGTGGCGGCGGCCCTCAACTGTCTGTCTCCAGACGACGGCGACGCTTGTGGCAAGTGCGCCAACTGCCGGGATGTGGCCGCCGACCGGCTGGTGGACGTCCAGGAGATCGATGCCGCCAGCAACCGCCAGGTCGAAGATATGCGTGCGCTACGCGAAACCGTCGGGTATGCGCCCGCCGCCGGCCGGGCCAAGGTATACATCCTGGACGAAGTCCACATGTTGACCGACGCGTCGTGGAACACGCTGCTGAAGACACTCGAGGAACCGCCGGCCGCCACGATGTTCATCCTATGCACGACCGAGGCGCGCAAGGTACTCGCCACCGTCGTGTCCCGCTGCCAGCGTTTCGACTTCCACCGGCTGCCCGAGGCGAAGCTGACCGAGCACCTCGCGCGCGTCTGCGCCGCCGAAACCATCGCGGTGGAACCGGCCGCGCTCGAACGGATCGCGCGGCACGCCGACGGTGGCGCGCGTGACGCCCTCACCATTCTCGAACAGGCGGCGGCGTACGCCCCCGGCCGCACGGTGACGGCGGACGACGTCGCCGACCTCCTGGGTACCGCTGGCGACGAAGCCCTCGCCGGACTCCTGGCGGCGGCCCTGGACGGATCGGCGCAGAGCGTGTTCGAGCAGGTGCAGACCCTCTACCTGCAGGGCCGCGACATGGGCCAGGTGTTGCTGGGCGTGCTGCAGGCCGCCCGCGACCGGCTCGTGGCCGCCCTCACCCGTCCGGGCGGCGACGTGGACGCGACCACCTACCGCCGCGCGGTGGCCGCGCTGGCCGCCGCGGAGATGCATATCCGGCGGGCCGCCCAACCGAGGCTGGTCCTCGAAACGGCGCTGCTGGCGCTCTTGCCGCCGGTGGCAGACCGGGCGGCGCCGACGGTGGCCGCCGCCC
>JAJZXK010000068.1 GCA_021806565.1 Bacillota bacterium
TCCGTTCAAGGGGACAAGGCCGGGATGACACCCCCCGGATCTCCCGTCCCCGAGCAAGGTCTACCGACTCTCTCGGCGGGAAGCCCCGAGCCCCGACCCCGGACCCAAGCATGACTTAGCGGGGGGGAGGTGGGGGAGGTGGGCGCGGGAAGGAGGAACGCGGCGCAACGGGAAGGGCCCACCCGGGCCCCGGGGACTCCGACGGACCCGGGCGAGGGGTGGGTGCGGACGTGACGACGGCGCCTGCCGCGGGGGGGATGGGCGATGGCGGACCGGGCGAGGCCGCGCCGAGTCGGCTCTGGGTGGGCGCAGCCGGGTTGTGCGTCGACGCGGATGGCCGGGTGCTCCTGGTCCTGCAGGGCCGGGCGGACGAACCGCGGGGATGGGCGATTCCCGCGGGCGGCTTGGAAGCGGGGGAGTCGCCCGAGGCGTGCTGCGCGCGTGAACTCTGGGAGGAGACCGGCTACCGGATCGCCGTCGGCCGGCGCGCCTACCTCAAGACCGGGACTGCCGGCGGGCGGCCGTTTCTGCTCCACGTCTTTGAGGCGCAGGTCGTCGGCGGCACCTCCGGCCCGCGGGACCCTGACGGCTTGATCCACGAGGTCCGGTGGTGCGGCGTGCCAGAGGTCGAGCGGCTGGCGTTCGGCTTCCCCGAAGACCGAGGCTACGTCCTGGACCACATGGCGCGCATGGTGGAGGCGGGCCGCGGTCCGGATCGGGCGTTCGGACCGCGGGACGATGGCAAGCTCGTGCGCGACGGCATCCCGGACCAGATGGCCCGCTCCGGCCGGCCCGGGTGGTTTCGTGCCGCCCCGTGGCAGGAGCGTCCGGACTTGCTCCTGCGGAAGGTGCGTGAGGAGGCGGCCGAGGTGGCCGCGTCCGGGGGCGACGTGGAGGAGGTGGCCGACCTCCTGGAGGTCCTGGCCGCGCTGGCCGAGCAGTTGGGGCTGGGGCCCGGCGAGATCGAGGCGGCGCGGGCCGGTAAACGCGGCCGCAGTGGTGACTTCGTGGAGGGCTGGGTGCTGCGGGCGGCTGCGGACGGCCCGGATCCTCCGGCCTGATCGGGCGGGACGCCGGGCGAAAGCGGTCGCGGTGAAGCAGGAATCCCCGCGCTCTTGGGCGCACGCTGTCTGCGGCCTGAGGGCGCATGTCGTGCGCAGACATGCCGTATGTGTGGAGAGGAAGGGTGTTCGGCCACGTCCACCGCACCCTGGATGTCCTTGGATCCCCTGCGCTATCCCTTCGCCTCGCGGCGGACGGTGGTGTATGCCCGTAGCGGCATGGTGGCGACCTCCCAGCCGCTCGCCGCGCAGGCGGGGCTGTCTGTGCTGCGCCGGGGCGGCAATGCGGTCGACGCGGCCGTCGCCGCGGCCGCGGCCTTGACCGTGGTCGAGCCGACCTCCAACGGGATCGGCGGCGACGCCTTCGCGATCGTGTGGCATCAGGGCCGGATGTATGGGTTGAACGCCAGCGGTCCGGCCCCGGCCGCCCTCACCGTCGAGGCCGTGGCCGGGACCGGGGCGGCCGAGGTGCCCCCATACGGGTGGCTGCCCGTGACCGTGCCGGGCGCGCCGGCCGCGTGGGCCGCGCTGGTGCGGCGCTTCGGGGCCCTCTCGCTCGCCGATTGCCTCGGGCCCGCAGTGGCGTATGCCGACGAGGGCTACCCGCTGTCGCCCGTGCTCGGCCGGCAGTGGGCCGCCGCCTGCGCCACGTACCGGAGCCTGGGCGCAAAGCCGTTCTTGCGGGCGTGGTTCGATACGTTCGCCCCCGGGGGCGCGGCCCCGCGCATCGGGGGGCTGTGGCGGTCGCAGGGACACGCGGCCAGCCTGCGCGCCATCGGCGAGTCACAGGCGCGCGCGTTTTACGAGGGGGATTTGGCCGACCGGCTGGACGCCTGCTCGAAGGCGCAGGGCGGGTACCTGCGCAAGCGGGACCTTGAGGCCTTCCACCCGGAATGGGTCGAACCGGTGGCGGTGCGCTACCGGGGGTACGACGTCTGGGAATTGCCGCCCAACGGCCAGGGAATCGTGGCGCTGATGGCCCTCAACATCCTATCCGGCTTCGGTGGTGGTGTCTGGGGTTCCGCCGCGGCCCTCCACCTGCAGATCGAGGCGATGAAACTCGCCTTTGCCGACGGCCGGCGCCACATCACCGACCCGCGGTACATGCGGGTGCGTGTGGAGGACCTGTTGTCCCCGGCCCATGCCGAGGACCGCCGGGCCCTGGTGGGACCGACGGCCGGGACGCCAGCGGCGGGGCGGCCGTTGCGCGGCGGTACCGTGTACCTGGCGGCGGCCGACGCTGCGGGGACCATGGTCTCCTTCATCCAGAGCAACTACATGGGGTTCGGCTCCGGGGTGGTCGTTCCGGGCACCGGCATCAGCCTGCACAACCGCGGTTACGGGTTCTCCCTGCAACCCGGCGCCGACAACCGCCTGGAGCCGGGTAAGCGCACCTACCACACCATCATCCCGGGATTTCTGACCCGCGACGGCGTGCCCGTGGGCCCGTTCGGCGTCATGGGCGGGGACATGCAACCGCAGGGGCACCTGCAATTGATCATGAACACCGTGGACCACGGGTTGAATCCCCAGGCGGCCCTGGACGCCCCGCGCTGGCGGTGGGTCCAGGGCCGGCGGGTAGAAATCGAGTCCGCCGAGCCCGCAGTGCTCGAGGCGCTCGGGCGGATGGGGCACGACATGCGCGTCACCGACGACGCGACCGGCTTCGGGCGCGGCCAGATCATCTGGCGCGATCCGGTGAGCGGTGTGCTTGCCGGCGGCACCGAGCCCCGCACCGACGGCGCGATCGCGGCGTATTGACGGCCGCCGGGGGGCCGTCCCGGCAACCGCCGATACGCGCGGTCACTCCTCAGGCCCCGCGGGCCTCCGGGCGCGACCGCCTGTGGAGCGTCGCCGGGGCCGCGCGTCGGCGCAACTGCTCCCCGCAACGGGCGCAGACGAGCTTGCCGAGGTGATCGGAGAGGTCGCGGGTCTCGCCGCAGAAGACGCAGCCAGGCGTCCAGCTCTGGACCACCAGGCAGCCCTCCCGCACATACATCTCCGCGGCCTGTCCCGGCTGGACGTCCAGGGCGTCACGCAGCGCCTTGGGGATGACCACCCTGCCCAGCGCGTCCACCCGGCGCATGAAGCGCGCATTCGTCTTTTCCATCACTGCCATACCTCCGCTGACCAACTCATCCGCGACCGGCCGTCTGTATTCCGGTCGGTCGCAGTGGAGGCGTGTTTGAAAACGGCGTCCGGAATCGTGTCGTTTCAACACGTCCCCGGTCACGGTGCCACAGGAGTATTAAGGAATCCCGCATGGGCATTCCAGCCAGGCGGCGGCGCTGGACGGGATGGGGCGGCGCTCAGCGGGGTGGTTCCGCCGCCAGATCCACGATGCGCTGCGGGGCGGCTCCCAGGGCGCGCAGCATGAGCAGGGCGGCCTCGGCGGCATGGCGCGGGACGGCCAAGGCCAGGCCGCAGGGGCTGTGGCCGGCCGGCGCCGCGGTGATCGCGCACGGCTGCCCGCCGGCGCGCAGGAGTTGGCTGGCCCGCACGAGGGCCGTCGGACCGCCGAAGGTGAACCAGATGGGCTCAGCTTCGGCGGCCGGCAGGGGGTCGTGTTCAGGCATGGGTCCGCCGCCCCGCCGCTGCGCGGCGCACCATCCGGTCCAGGGCATCCACGGTGGCGGCGATGTCGTCTTTCGAGGTGAATGGACCGACGGACAGCCGCAGCGTGCCCTCGGGGGTGGTGCCCAGGGCGCGGTGCGCGAGCGGTGCGCAGTGCAGCCCCGCCCGCGTCGCGATGTCGAACTCTCGGTCCAGGACCGCGGCGGCGTCGGCAGGACTCCAGTTGGGCAGGCGCAGGGAGACGACGCCGACGCCGTGGCGGGGCGTGCGCGCCGTGAAGGTTTCGACGCCGCCGGGCAGTCGCGCCAGGCCGTCCAGCAGGGCGGCCGTCCGTTCCTCCTCCTGCGTGCGCAGGTGGGCCAGGCCGCGGCCGAGCAGGAAGTCGGCCGCGGCCCCCAGGCCGAGGATGCCCGGGGTGTTGAGGGTGCCGGCCTCCAGGTGTTCCGGCAGTTCCTCCGGGTGGTCCTCCTGCTCGGAGTGGAAGCCAGTGCCGCCGCGGATCAGCGGTTCCAGTTCGATGCCGGGCCGCACGTACAACAGGCCGATGCCCTGGGGACCCAGGAGCCCCTTGTGGCCCGCGGCGACCCAGAGATCGACGGGTGCGGCATCCAGTTGGGACGGCAGGTGGCCGGCGACCTGGGAGCCGTCGACCAGTAGTCGGATGCCGTGGCGGCGCGCGACTTCACCGACTTCCGCCACCGGATTGAAGGCGCCGGTGACGTTGGACGCGGCGGTCAGCACGATGAGTTTGGTGTCCGGCGTGATGGCCTGCTCCACCGCTTCGACGGTCAGGGGGCGGCCGTCGCCGGGCGGGAGGGCGACGACCGAGCCCCCGGTGCGCCGGCGCCAGGCGGCCAGCGGGCGGAGGACGGCGTTGTGCTCCCAGACCGAGCACAGTACCTGGCCGGAGCCGGGCAGGCTGGCCCAAATGGCCTGGTTGAGCGCCGCGGTCGCTCCCGAGGTGAAGATGAGGCGTGCCGGGTCGGCGACGCCCAGTAGCGCGGCCAAGGCGGCCCGCGCTTCGTAGACCGCCACGGTCGCCCGCACCGCCAGGCGGTGGCCGCCGTGGCCCGGGTTGGCGTTGCAGTCCGTCAGGCTGCGTGCCATAGCCTCCGCCACCCCCGGTGCCTTTGGATTGGCCGTGGCCGCGTTGTCGAGGTAGATCGGCACTGCGCTCGTCCCCCCACCCTCCGATTCAGATGCCCGGGGCCGCGGGCGCGCCACCCTGCTGCTCTGCCGCGGCGAACAGCCCGGTCGAGAGGTACCGCTCACCGGTGTCCGGCAGGATTACGGCGATGGTCTTGCCCGCAGAGCCTTCACGGGCGGCGATGCGCGCGGCGGCGGCGACGGCCGCGCCCGAGGACGGACCGGCGAGGACGCCCTCGCGGCGCGCGAGTTGGCGTGCCGCCGCCAGGGCCTCGGCCGTCGGGATGGCGATGATCTCGTCGATTACGCCGCGCTCGAGGACTTCGGGCACGAAGCCGGCACCGATGCCCTGCAGCGGATGCGGTCCCGGCTTGCCGCCGGAGAGCACCGGTGAATCCTCCGGTTCCACGCCGACCACGCGCAGTCCCGGCCGCCGCTCCTTGAGTACCGCGCCGACGCCGCTGATGGTGCCGCCGGTGCCGATACCGGCGACGAAGACATCCAACTGTGGGCCGCATGCCTGCCAGATCTCCTCGGCCGTCGTCTCGCGGTGGATGGCGGGGTTGGCCGGGTTGCGGAACTGCTGGGGCAGGACGGCCCCGGGGATCTCCGCCGCGATGGCCGTGGCCCGCTCCACCGCCCCCCGCATGCCCAGGGGGCCGGGTGTCAGCACGAGTTCCGCGCCGTAGGCCTGCATCAGCGCCCGCCGCTCGGCGCTCGCCGTCTCGGGCATGGTCAGGATGAGCCGGTAGCCGCGGACGGCCGCGACCATGGCCAGGGCGATGCCGGTGTTGCCGCTGGTGGGTTCGACCAGGACGCCGCCGGGTCGCAGGGCGCCTTCGCGCTCGGCCGCCGCGATCATGGCTAGGCCGATGCGGTCCTTGACGCTCCCTCCCGGGTTGAAGGCTTCCAGTTTGGCCAGGATGCGCGCGCCGCCGCCGAAGCTGCGCAGCGCCACCATGGGCGTGCCGCCAATCAACTGGGTGATGTCCGAAGCTGGTTGCATGGTTTTCCCTCCATCGCGCCTGTGTGGGTCGAAACTACAGAAAACCAGGTGGCAATGGTGTATACGGCGAGTGTGGGGCAGTCACCCGCCGGCCGCCACGGCCACATGGTCCATCGACTATGGGTCGGTCGGCAAGCGTTGAAGGTGTTTTCGCGTTACTGACCGCGCGTGGCCGGCGGCGCCGGAGGGCCCGGCGGCCTCATCGGCGAATCGGCTGGTGGATGGAGAGCCAGGGGGGGACGGCCATTGGCGTCTGCACCGATATCCGTCGGCATCGCCGGACTGGGGCGCAGCGGTTGGAACATCCACGCCGCGGCGCTGGAGGCGCACGAGGGTTACCGCGTGGCCGCCGTCGCCGATCCGGTGCTCGAGCGGCGGGACGAGGCCCGGGCGCGCTTCGGCTGCACTGCGTATGAGGAACCGCGGGACCTGTTTGCCGACCCGGCGGTGGAGTTGGTGGTGGTCGCCACCCCGTCGCACACCCACGCGCCGCTGGCGGCTCAGGCGCTGGAAGCGCACAAGCAGGTGGTCGTCGAAAAGCCCATGGCGCAAGACTTGGACGAACTCGACCTCGCGATCGCGGCGGCGCGGCGGACCGAGCGCGTGCTGACCTGCTACCAACCGTATCGGTTCCACGCCGATTTCCTCGCGCTACGGGAGGTGATCGCCTCCGGCCGTCTGGGCCGGGTGGTCCTGGTCAAGCACACCCGGAACAACTTTGTCCGGCGGTCGGACTGGCAGATGCTGCGGCGCTTCGGCGGCGGCGAGCTTTCCAACAACGGTCCGCACAGCCTCGACCAGGCCCTGCTGCTTCTGGGCGAAGGTCCGGTGGAGGTGTGCGCCGACCTGCAGCACACCATCGGCGGCGGGGATGCCGAGGACCACGTCAAGCTGCTGCTGAAGGCCAACGGCATGGTGGTCGATATCGAGATCAGCCACTGCTGCGCCCTGCCCCAGCCGGAATGGATGGTGTTCGGTACCGCGGGCGCGCTGTGCAGCACGCCCGCCGGCTTCCGCGTGCGCTGCTTCGATCCGGCCGGTCTGCCGACCCCGGTGGTGGACGAGGGGCCGGCGGCCGGCCGCCGCTACCAGCGGCCCGAAGAGCTGCCCTGGCGGGAGGAGGAACTGCACCCCGCGCAGGGCCGCCCGCCCGCCCTGCGTTTCTACGACGGCCTGCTGCAGACGCTGCGCGCGGGCGCCCCGCTGGAGGTCACCGCCCAGAGCGTGCGGCGCCAGATCGAGATCATCGAGCGGGCCCGCCGCCTGGCCGGACTGCCGTAGGTGCCGGATCGCCGACCGGGGTCGCGCCGGGTTCGCGGCGTCGCGCGCGGCCCCCGGCGCGGCTCATGGCAGGGCGGTGTCCGAGGTTTCCTCTGCGGGACAGGCGTTTTTGCTATGCTGGCTCTTGGGCGCTCTGGCTGGGCTACTCCCGGCGCTGCGGGCCGGCTCGGTATGGGCACGCCGCAGGGACGGGGTCGCTGCGGTGTCCAAGCGGGGGGGGGCCGGCGGGACACCGTCGGGTGCGGGTGTGCGTTTTTCGGTTTGCGGGGCGTGATGGCCGGGGAGGACGGGGGGACGCCGAGCGTGGAGGCGGAGGGCGAAGTGGACGTGGGTGCGTCCACCGAAGGCGCCGGGGACGCCGAGCCCGGGTCGCTGCCGCGCGCGCGGCGCGGGCCGCAGCAGCCGATCCTCGAGACCTCTTACCTCACGGCGCTCAGCGTCGGCCATTACCGGCCGTTGATGCGCTTTTTCTTTGAGGCGCACCAGGCCCAGCGCTTCTTTCTTGGGGTCGATGAGGCCTGGCGCCACATCCGCCAGGCGTACGATGCGGCCTACACCGTGGAGCTCTGCCAGCAGGAGCTGCAGCAGTTGGTGGCTTGGGGCAACCTGACGCGGCACTTCGAGCGCTCGCGCGTGCGTACCATCGAAGAGTTTCTGCGCCGCCAGGCGGTCTACCAGATCACCCCCGAGGGGGTCGCCGTGGAGCGCTTCGTGGAGGCGCTGCAATCGGCGGGACGGCGGGCGGGCAGCCTGGATAAGACGGTATTGGACGCGCTCCTGGCCCGCATGCGGGAGTTGGACGCGCTCCTGGCGGATCCGCGCACGCTGGAGTTGCTGGCGCCGCAGGACGCGCCCGGCGCCGCGGCGGACCGTCCGCCGCCGGGCGAGGGGCCGCCGCCGCGGGAACGCATCTGCTCGCTTTGGGCGGAGGTGCGCCACCACTTTGAGCGCGTCGCCAACGACGGGGTCGGCTATCTGGGGCAGTTGCGCGGCGTCCAGGCGCAGCAGATCCTGGAGCACTCGGCCTTTCAGGCATACAAGGACGTGCTGGTCCGGTACCTGTCCACGTATGCCCTGGCGCTGGCGGCCGCCGGCCCGCTGATCGCGGATCTGGCGCAGGGGTGGGCGGACGGTGCGCGCGGCCGCCTGATCGCGCTGTGCGCCGGCTCGGTGGCGGCCCGCCAACCGCTGCCCGACGGCCGCTACCCGGATCTGGCCGAGGAAATCGAGCGCGTGCGCGGCGGGGTGCTGGCCCTGGCGCGCTGGTTCCATCCGGTGCAGGGGGACATCACCCGGCTCAAGCGCAGCACCAACGACGCCATCGAACTGGTCACGCGCCAGGCGGCGCGCCTGGCCGAGTTGCACTGGGGCACGCGTAGCCGCCGCCGCGATCTGGAGGAACTGGCCATCCTCTTCGGCCACTGTGCGGAGTTGTCCCAGGCCGAGCGTGTGGCCGGCGTCGCCTTTGCGGCTGCCTTTCCCCGCCAGTGGCAGGGTGAGGGGATCCCTGAAGAGGCGGGGCGCGCTTCACCCTGGCAGGAGCCCGCCGTGGAGGTGGCCCTGGTGCCGGTGCGCCGCGGCGCGCGGATCGCGGTCGCCGACCAGCCGGCGCCGGAACGCCATGCCGAGCGCGCCTCGCTGCTGCGGGCCGGGCTGCGCGGTCGCCGCGAGGCCGCGCGCCGCATGGAGGCGCTGTTTCCGCAGGGCTGGCTCGACCTGGCGCAGGTGACGCTCGCCCGCGCCGAACAGCGCGACCTGCTGCTGGACCTGCTCGGGCGCTGTCTGGCCTCGCCGGACGGGGTGGCGGACGCCCCGGACGGCGGGCGGGTGAGCGTCACGGCGCGGGATCCCGGCCTGGGACAATTGGTGGCGCCCGACGGTGTCTGCCACGTGCCATGCCTGGTGCTCGTCTGGGAGCCCGGCCGGCAGCGGGAAGCGGCGGCGGCCGCCGAAGGGGGGGCGCAGGGCGCATGAGGCGGTCCGAACGCGCCGACGCCACGCGGATGGCCCACCACGACCTGCTGGACCGGGTCGCGATCCTCGCCGACGACGATCCTGCCGCCTACCGCCGCGTGCAGCGCGCCGAGGACCGCCTCGTCCGCTTCTACCGCGACGGGCCCGGCTGGACGCTGGTGCGGACCCGCTCGATGGCGCGGCTGGTCAAGGAACCGGTGCCGGCGGCGGCGCGCGGACTGCCGCGCCTGCAGGAACCGCTGGACTATGCCCTCTTCACCTGGGTGCTGTGGTACGGGGAGGGGTTGCTGCTGTCCTCCAGCCCGGGGGCCGGCGGCGGTGAGAGCCAGTTCGTCCTGTCCGATCTCGCCGAGGCGCTGCTGGCGCAGACGGCCGCGGTGGAGGGGGGCGTCCGGCGGCTGGATCTGCGCGAGCACCGGCAGCGCCAGAGCCTGGTGCGGGCCCTGCGCGCCCTGGAGACCTGTCAGGCCATCCGCCGCCTGCAGGGGGCGCCCGAGGAGTGGGAGGCCGGCGCGGGCGGCGCCAACGTCCTGTATGAGTTCACGCCGTTGGCTCCCCGGCTGCTGCGCCGGGTGGACGTCTCTGAGTTGAGCGCCCTGGCCACCGGCCCGGCGCATCCGGCCCGCGAACCGGCGGCGCCCGGCGCGGCGACCCCGTTGCAGCGCGCCTGGCGGGCGTTGCTGCTGGGACCGGTGCTTCACGCCGCTGACGACCCCGAGGCCTTTGCCGCCCTGACGCGGGCGCGGGGGGAGGTCGGCGCCGCACTGGGTCGCGCGCTGGGCTGGCAACTGGATCTGCGGCTCGGCTATGCCCTGGCCGTACGCGACGGCATGATGGCGTACGCGAGCGGGGCGGTGATCGACACGGATCGGCGCGCGGTCCAGCACCCGATCCTGCTGCTGGCCGCGCACTACCGCGTCCGCGTGCGCTCCGGGGCCATGGCGCCGGACGCGGACGGTGTGGTCTCCCTGCCGCTGGCCGCGTTTGAATCCGACCTCTGGACCCTGCGCGACGAGCACCGCGACCAGTGGGGCGCGGCGTTGGGCGCACTGGGGCCCAAGCCCCTGGTGGGTATGGTGTTGGAGGAGATGCGCGCCGACGGCCTGCTGCGGGGGCCGGACGACGGCGGCCGGGTCCACCTGCAGCCGGCGTTGGCCCGTGTGCAGGGGTACTACGCGTCTGGCGGGCAGGAGCCGGACGCACCGGAACGGCCGCGGCGGACGCGCGGGGGAGGCGATGAAGGTGGCCGCGATCGCCCAGGGGGCATTGCCCTTAGACTTTTCTGAGGCGGTGGCGCAACGCGGCGAGCAGATCGCCGCGGCGTTGGACGAGCGTCCGGGCGGCCCGGACGGCTGGCGGCCCACGCGCCTGCTTTTCCGCCACTTCTGGCTGTTTGAGCGCGAGGAGTTCCGCTTCGTGCACGGCCGCCTCTTTCTGCGCGGCGCCAACGCCTCCGGCAAGTCGACGGTGCTTGCCGCCGCGGTGCCGCTGGTGCTCGACGGCGACCGCACGCGCCATCGCCTGGATCCGTTCGGCGGCGGCGGCCGCAGCCTGCAGTATTTCTTGCTGGGACCGGACACGGCGGACCGGGACGACCCCCAAGCCTTCTACCACGAGCAACGCATCGGGTATGTGGCGCTGGAGTTCCGCCGGCGGGCCGCCGACGGAGGCGCCGCGCAGTACCGCACGATCGGGATCGGTCTGCACTGCTCGCGGCACCGCAGCGGCATGCCGGTCACCTTCTGGGGCTTCTGCCTGCGGGACGGCCGCCGCCTCGGCCGCGGTTTCGACGTACTGGGCGTCGACGGCACCCCGATGCGCCGCCAGGATCTGGAGGTCGTCCTGGGCGACGGGGGGACAGTGGTCACGACCATCGACGCCTACCGCGAACTCGTCAACGAGGCGCTGTTTGGTTTTGCGGACCTTCAGGACTTCCGGCACGTGCTGCAACTGCTGCTCGAACTGCGCGCCCCAAAGCTCAACCGGGACATGGGGCCGCGGGTGGTCGGCGAACTGTTGGGTGAATCGCTGCCGCCGGTCGATCCGGAACTGTTCACTCAGTTGAAGGCGATCCTTGAACGCATGGACGACTATGTCGACGGCTGCGCGGAGTTGCGCCGCCGCCAGGAGTCGGCGCAGCGGCTGGACGAGGCGGTCACGTTGGTGCAACTGCGCCGATCCGAGTCGGCCGCCGCGCGCTACCTGCAGGCGCTGGAGGCGTTGCAACGGGCACGGGACGAGCAAACGCGTGCCTCCGAGGCATGGCGTCGGGCCGGGGACGAGTGGGAGGCGGCCCGGGAGCGCTGCGCGCGGGTGGACACCGAGGCGCAACGCGTGGAGGGTGCGCTGGCGGCGCAGCGCGATAGCGAGGTGCTGCGGGCGGAGGAAGCGCTGGCGGGCGCCCAGGAGCGGTTGGGCCGGGCCACCCAGCGCGTGGGCAGGGCGGAGGTGGCCGAGGCCGAGCACCGCAGCCGCCTGGAGCAGGCGGAGCGCAGTGTACGGGTGGCTCGCGCCCTGTGGTCCTCGCGGGCGGACGCCCTGCACCGGGAGATGGATGGCTTCGGGGCGGCGGCCGACCGGGCCGAGTGGCCGCTGGCCGCCGATGTGGCGGCCAGGCTCCGGGAGGGGCTGGCCCCCTTTTGGACCGACGCCGCCGCGACGGGTGATTCCGGGGTCGGCGCGACGGTGGGCTGGCTTCGCGATGCCGCGCGGGGGCGCACGGAGCAGTTGGACCGGGTCTGCCGCGCCATTGAGGCGCGCGACCGCTGCGAGGCGGCCGAACAGCGGGCCGCCGCCGTGTTCGAAGTGGTGCACGAGGCCACGCTGCAGGCCCGCCAGGAGCAGGCGCGGCGGGAGTCGGCCCTGGTCGAAGCGGCGCAGTCCGCAGCCGCCCAGGTGCGCGATTGGTGGCGGGCCCTGGCGGGGTTGCGCCTGGAGCCGCGGGAGGTGGCCGCCGCCTGCGAGGCCCTGGAGGCCCACCGCGATCCGGGCGGTGACGCGGGTGCCGCGCTTGAGCCGCTGCGGCGGGCGGGGGCGGCCCAACTGCGCTCGGCCCAGGAGGCGCGGGCTGAGACGGTCCGCCAGCGGGATGCGGCGGCGGCCGCATCCGAGGCGAAGGCGCAGGAGGTGCAGGCCGCGGCGGCCGAGACCGAGGCCGTGCCGCCGCGGTCTGAAGCCAGTATCGCCGCGCGCGCGGCCCTGGCCGCGGCCGGGGTGGATGCCCGCCCGTTGTACGAGACGCAGGAGTTGCCCGCCGGCGACGCGGCCGCCGCGGGTCGTCTGGAGGCAGCGGTGGAACAGGCCGGCCTCCTGGACGCGCTGGTGGTGGCGGCCGGGGATCTGCCCCGGGCCCGTGCCTGCCTGGAGGCGGGCGGCCTGGCGGAGGTCTTTGTCACCGATCCGCAGGCGACGCGCGCCGCCCTGGCGGGGGCGGAAGGCGGCGGGTCGGCCGCCGCCTTCCGCCCAGACGGCGGCTGGCGCCACGGACTGCTCGAGGGACGGGCGGCGGCTTCAGCCGATTCGTCCGGTCCCCGCTACTTCGGTGTGGAAAACCGGCGGCGGCGCCATCAGGAGCGGCTGCGGCGCCTGAAGGAGGAATGGCGGGATCTCGAGCGGTCGCTGGCCGCGGCCGAGGCGTCGGTCGCCGAGGCGGCCGCGGCGCAAGAACGGCTGGGGGCCGAACTGGACGCCCTCCACCGCCTGCCTGGGCTTGCCGCCCTGCAGCGCGCCGCCACGCGGGCCCAGGACGCGGCGGCGCGGGCCGAGGAGGCCGGGCGGAGCGAGGAGGCGCAACTGGCGAGGCTCGAGGCGGCCCGGGAGGCCGCCGCGGCCGCGTGGCGCGCGCTGCAGGAGGCCCAGGCGCCGGTGCCGGAGACGCGCGATTGCGACGCCGCCTCTGTGCGGGAGTTGATCGAGCGCCTGCGGGAGTTGGTGCAGTCTGGCCGCAACGTTGAAGGCGGCGCGCGGGCTCTGGAGGACGCGGCCCGCGCCCTGGACGGCGCCCAGGAGGCGGTGGCGCGGGAGAGGCAGGACCTGGAGGCGGCCGGCGGCGATCTGGAGCGCGAACGCGGCGAGCGGGCGCGGGAGGAGGCGCAGGCCGGCACCCTGCGCGAGTTGCTGGACTCGCCACAGGGCCGTCAGGAGCGCGAACGCTTCCGCGGCCTGCTTGCCGACCAACGGCGCCTGGAGCGGGAGGGGCGCGAGGCGGCCGCCGGGCGGGTACGCCTGGAGGTGCAGGTGGAGCACCTGGCCCGCGCCGCCCCGCGGGCGGACACCCAGGCGCAGGAGGCCGTCGCGCCGGAGCGCGACGCCTTGACGGCATTGGATGCCCAACTCGGCGCCTATCCGACCTTTGCCTCCCAGTTGCAGGCGCTGCGTTCGGGGCCGTCCGGCCCGCTGGACGTGGCGCGGGTGCTCCTGCAGCGGCGGCGGGACGACCAGCGCCAGAGCGAGCGCATCGCCGCCGATCTGGACGCGGCCAAGACCGAGTTGCTGCGCGCGGAGATCGAATGCCGCGACGTCCTGGCGGACTATGCGCCCGAGTTGGACGATGCGGCCGGACTGCTGCGCTTCCGCTCCGCCGGGCCCTCCGTCTGGCCCTGTCAGTTGCGGGATGAGTTGCAGGATCGGCTGCAGCAGCAGGAACAGCTGCTACGCAAGTCGGAGCGGGAGTTGTATGAGGAGTTCCTGCTGCACCAGATGCGGGAGGCGCTGCACCGCCATATCCACGATACGGAGGACTGGGTGGAGCGGATCAACGCCGACCTGCGCGAGGCGCGCCTGGGTAGTGGTGAGACGCTGGAGTTGCGCTGGGTGCCGGTGCCGGGTGCCGGGATCGCCGCGCACCTTTCGCTGCTGCGCTCTGACCCGGCGATGCTGCGCGCCGAGGAGCGGCAGGCGCTGGCCGACGCGTTCCGTGCCGAGGTCGAGCGGGTGCGGCGCGAGGAGCGCGATCAGGCCGGCGACCTCGGCTTCGGCGAGGCGCTGGAGGAGGCGATGGACTACCGGCGCTGGTTTCGCTTTGAGATCGTCAGCAGGGCGCCGCATCAGCGGGCCGCCCTCATCGACGACCGGCGGTTTGCCACCCGCAGCGGTGCGGAAAAGTCCCTGGCGCTGATGCTGCCGCTGGCGGCCGCCGCGGCGGCCCGCTACCAACTCGCCCGGCCGGACGCGCCGCGGCTGATCGCCTTCGACGAGGCCTTTGCCGGTGTGGACCCGCAGAATGTGGAAGAGGCGCTGCGCTTCCTCCAACGCTTCGGCTTCAGTTGGGTGATGGCCAGCGAGCGCCTCTGGGGTGTCGGGTCGGTGCTCCCCGCCGCCGCGACGTACGAGATCCTGCGCCGCGGCAACGTGGTGGGCGCCCTGCCGTTTTTCTGGGACGGTACGCAACTGATCGACGCCGGTGCCACTGTGGCTGCGCCGGCCGCGGAGTCCGGGGCATGACCACGCCGGCGCCCGATCGGCCCCGGGGTTCGGATCCGGACGCGCCGGCGCCGTCCGTGGGTGCCGCCGGCGCGGCGGCCCACCTGGGCGGGCTGGCGCTGGAACCCGTCCTGCAACTGGCGTGGAAGCGCCTGCCGCGGTACGGGCTGGCGGCGCGGATCCCCGCCGGCTTGCTCGGGCCAAAGGAGCGCCACGCCCTGGAAACGCTGCTGAGGGTGCGGGTGGCCCCAGGGCGGTCGCTGACGCTGGAGCCGCTGGATGCCGCGCTACGCGCCAGCCCGTTCGGTTGCGGGCTGCGGGAGGCTTTGGCGGTGCTGTTCGGTCCGCCGGAACCCGGCCCCGCCGTCCTGGCGGCCTCGGCGGATGCCGCCTTCCAGCGGCTGTGTGCCGCCGTCGGCCCGCATTGGCCGCAGGAGGTGTGGGGGCGGCCGGCCGTCGGGGAGGCCCTGCGGCGTGAGTTCCTGCGGGCGCACGGCCGCGGTCCGGGGGCCGAGGCCTCGCTGGCTGCGGCCGCCCGCGTCTGCGGCACCGCCCTGGCCCGTCTGCGCCGCCCCCCGTCGCGGCCTCAGCCCCTGCCGGTGCTCGCCAACGAGGTGGCCCACGATCCACATGCCCTGGACGCCGGCACACCCGGCGGGCGGTTGCTGCTGGCGGCGCTGGGGGCGCGCCCTGGTGCGGGCGTGGCCGAGCGTCAGGCCCTGTTGGCCGAGGCCGGGCTGGCGGTCGACGGCGTCTCTTCGACGGTACTCCTGTATGGGGTCGGCGCGCCGCAGGACCCGGCGGCCGTCGCGGCGGCCAGTGCGGGCCAGGTGTTTGTGGCCCCCCTGCGCTCCGTGGTGCGCTGGTCGTTTCCCCGGACCGACTGGGCCGGCCGGTCCGTCTACGCGGTGGAAAACCCGGCCGTCTTCGAATCGTTGTTCGATCGTGGCCTTCCGCCTGGGGCGGCCCTGCTGTGCACCTCCGGGTTCCCCAGCGCCGCCGCCTTGGTGGTGCTGGCCGCACTGGGCGGAGCCGGCGCCCGCGTCCGCTACAGTGGAGACTTCGACGCCAAGGGGCTGCGCATCGCCCTGCGGGTGCTGGCGACCGCCGGGGGCGGCGCGGTCCCCTGGCGCCTGCAGGCCGCAGACTACCAGACCGCTTGCCAACTGGCGCCCGGGCGGCCGTTGCGGGACCAGGAACGTACGAGCCTGGAGGGACTGGTCCGCGAGTTTCCGCCACTGGCCGGGTGCGCCAGCGCCATCCTGGCCGCCGGCGGTGTGGCCTACCAGGAGACGCTGATCTCCGAACTGTGGGGCGATATCCGGGGAGGCCGCCCGGAGGGCGAGGGAGACTGAGCGCGCCGCGCCCTCCGGCGGTGGAGCGTGGGAGCGGCGGTGCCTCAGGGAAGGGTGTTGCCCGCCGCCCGGTAGATCTCGTACCACTCTTCGTGCGTGAGGTGCACCTCGGCGGCCTTGACGCAATCCCGCAGTCGCTGCTGGTTCATGGTGCCGATCACCGGCTGCAGTTTGGCCGGGTGGCGCAGCAGCCAGGCGATGGCGATGGTCGTGTTGCTGACGCCGTACTTGGCGGCGATGGTGTCGATGCAGCGGTTCAACTCGGGGAACTTTTCGTTGCCGAGGAAGGTGCCCTTGAAAAAGCCATGCTGAAACGGCGACCAGGGTTGGATGGTGATATCATGGAGGCGGCAGAAGTCCAGGATAGAGCCGTCGCGGTTCACCGCGCCTTCATTTTCCATGTTGACGTTGACGCCGCTTGAGATCATGGTGGCGTTCGTGATGCTCATCTGGAGTTGGTTTGCGACGAGCGGCTGCTCGACCGCCTTTTGCAGCAACTGGATCTGCATGGGGTTGTGGTTGGATACCCCGAAGTGGCGGACCTTGCCGGCGCGCTGGAGTTGGTGGAACGCCTCGGCGACCTCCTGCGGTTCGACGAGGGCGTCGGGGCGGTGCAGCAAGAGGATGTCCAGATACTCCGTGCGAAGGCGCCGGAGGCTGCCGTCGACCGACGCCAGGATGTGCTGCTTGGAGAAGTCGTACATGCCCTTGCGGATGCCGCACTTGGATTGCAGGACGACCTTTTCGCGCACGGCTGGGGTCATATGAATGGCGTCCGCGAAGATCTCCTCGCAGGTACCGCCCCCGTAGATGTCCGCATGGTCGAAGAACGTCGCGCCGATCTCCAGCGACGTCTGGACGAAGCGCTCGGCGCCGGGCTTGTCCAGGGACTTGATCCGCATGCACCCGACCGCGACGACGGGCACCTCCAGGTTGCTGGTTCCCAACCGGATCGTTCTCATGATCGACGGCCTCCTGGTCCGTGCAAGTTCCGAAGCGGTGCGCGCGGGTATCTCGGTCATCGTGACACAGACACCCGGGCTGGACAAGGCGCCGCCGCGCGGGGGCTCAGCGGAGGGCGCCGTCTAAGCCTTATCCCCGCCGACCGGCCACGCGCCGGTCTCGAGCCAGGTGCGGGCCCGCGCCAGCATCGCCACCGTCGCGTCCGCCGCCGTCGTCCCCCCGGCGACGGGGAGCCGGTCGATATACTCCACGGCCAGGGCACCCTCATAGCCCGACCGCCGCAGGTCCGCCAGCACCGCGGCGAAGTCCACCTCCCCCGTTCCCGGTGCCATCTGGATCTCGGGCCATCCCCCCCGGCCCGCGTCCCGCAGGTGGAGGTGGACGACCAGGGGCAGGACGGCCTCCCATCCGCGACCCTGGGCCGGACCGGCCCAGTAGTGGCTGGGATCGAGCGTCAGGCGCAGGCCGGGCAGGGCGCGGCAGAGGGCCACCGCGGCCTCGGGGGATTCGGTCAGGGCGCCGATGTGGGTCTCGACGGCCAGCGTGACCCCGCGGGCCTGGACGGTCGCGAGCAGGGGTGCGAGCCATCCGGTCGCCGCCCCGAGGTCCCGACCCGCCGGCAGGGTGAGGATCCGGGCACCGAGGCGGTGCGCCAGGTCGGCCAGGGCCGCGGCTTGGCGGCGGGCGGTCTCCGCGTCCGCGGTGCGCAGCCCGGCGTTCAGGGCCACGGCACGCAGTCCGGCGCGCCGCACCGCCTCGGCGGTCGATTCGACCAACTGCGGGTCGCCGGCCAGGGCCGACGGGTTCACGTGCGCCCAGCCCTCGTGGACCGCCAGTTCCACCGCCGTGCAGCCCAGTCCGCGCAACGCCTCCAGGGCGGGTTCCAAGGGCAGGTGGCTGAAGGTGAGACTGGACGCCGCCAGGCGGCCGGCTCCGCCTGCCGTCTCGTGGGGCGCGCCTACTTCCATAGCCGCACCGTGCCGCCCATCCGGTGGGCCTGGCTGACCGCCTGATCGATGCGGAGCACCGCCAGGCCATCGTAGCCGTCGGTGGGTGGCCGCGTGCCCGCCGCGAGGGCGGCCACGAAGGCGGCGATGGAGGCGGCGAAGGCGTCTCCAAGCCCGAAGGCGGGGGTGTCCGGCTTCCACGGGGAGAAGTGTGCCGCCGCCTCGGGATCCGGCGGAAAGAGTTCGACGGCGCGCGGGCGCACGTCGCGGACCGGCATGCCCCGCAGCGCCGCCCGGCCGGTGGTGCCCACCACCTCGATGTCCAGGAGGGTGTCTTCCAAGGAGCGCAGGCGGCTGGCGGTCAGGGAGACGGTGGCACCTCGCTCCGTGCGCAGCAGGGCGCTCGCCGACACGGAGGGCACGTAGATGAACTCGTGCGGCGTCGTCCAGCGGTAGCGCCGGCGTGCCTGGTCGTCATCCACCCAGGCCGCGACCTCGACCACGTCGCCGAACAGGAAGCGCACCAGGTCGATCGCGTGGTGGTAGCAGAAGGCGTGGGCCGAGATCTGCCCCGCCACGACATCGCCGAGTGCGCCAGACGCGATCCGCTCGTGCAGGGCGCGCAGCGGTGGCATGTGGCGGTAGTTGTAGTCGACGCCGAGGGTGCGCTCGTGGGCCTGCGCGGCGTCGACCAGGTGCTCGGCGTCGGCGACGCTGGAGGCCAGGGGCTTTTCGCACAGCACGTGGCACCCGGCCGCCAGGGCGGCCAGCGAGGGCGCTACGTGGTCGGCTTCCTGGGTGCAGACGGAGACCACATCGGGTTTGGCCGCTGCAAGCAGTGTGGCGACCTCCGTGTACGGGGTCAGGCCGGCGGTCTCGGCCGCCGCCTGCGCCCGTTGTGCGACGATGTCGCAGACCCCTACCACCTCCACCTTCAGTGCCGCGCCCAAGCCGAGATAGGCCCGCAGGTGTTCCCGTCCCGCGCCTCCGCAGCCGACCACCGCTACCCGCATGCCGGACCACCGGTCCTTTCCGCCATGACATTCCCACGCCTGGGGCGCCGCGCACTCCCGCACGGACCGGAGCGCCCTGCCGTCGCGCGGCCGGGTGGACCGGTGCCGCTCCCGCTCCAACTCGCGCACGTTAGACGTACACGGCGGACTCCCTGCGGCCGGCGGTGCGAAAGCGACGGCCGCGCGGGCATGGGGGACGGCTTTGCCGCGGTTCTGCGCCCGCGCGCGCTGGCGCCGGCCAGGGGCGGCCCCGCACCGATGATCAGCGGACAGCGGCCGCCCGGATGCGGCGGCCGGCGAGGAATCCGTGGGTCACCGTTTCCGCCTCCAGGTCCACGACGGACAGGTCGGGCATCTGGATCGACTTCCATTCCCGATGTCCGAGGCGGACGCCGCAGAGGGCACTGAACAGCACGGTGAGAATCCGCCCGTGCGAGACGATGGCGACCGAGTGACCAACGCGTGCGGCCGACAGGATCCGCCGCACGCAGCCGACGATGCGTTCCCGGGCCCGCTCGTAGTCCTCAAAGGCTGGGTCCCGCCCTTCTTCCAGATAGTGCCCGACCCGTGCCTCGAACGCCTCCGTCCCAAGAAAGCCGCAGTCCATCCGCAGTTCGACGAGGTCCGCTTCCGCGAACGTGGGAATGGCCAATACCTGGCGCATCGCCGCCGCCGTTTGGGCGGTCTTGTGCTGCGGACTGTGGTGGATCGCGGCAACGCCGGCGCCGGCCCACTCCGGGCGCCTGGCCAGGGCGCACGCCGATGCGATGCCCGCTGCGGAGAGCCGCCACTCCTCGGGACGGATGAGCGGTTCGACCACGACCTGGGCGTGTCGTACGGCGAAAAGCTTCACGCGCATCGCCCCCACCCTATCTTACCGTTCTCACGAAAATAGCTGCTGAACCACTACATATAGGGCGCGCTGAGGGCGGTACCTACTACGCTAGCCCTGCCCTTTGCCCACAAACGGGAGTTAGCCAGCACCACGTGTGGTGTCGGGGCTCAGACGGCCGGCGGATGGACGAACCGAGTTGGTCAGCCCTGTGTGGGTGTGGGTGTGGATGTGGGTA
>JAJZXK010000069.1 GCA_021806565.1 Bacillota bacterium
GGCCGCGGCTCCGGCGGCGCCTGCCGCTGCGCGTCCGCCCCGGCCGGCAAGCCGCCAAGGGCGCGGGCCACCTGCTCAAGGGCCTGATCGGGCGATATCCGCCCGGCGACGGACACGACGAGTTGCCGGCCGACGTAGTGGCGGCGGTGGAAGGCGGCCAACGCCTCGATCGTCATGCTGCGCAGGCTGCGCGCGGTCCCCGCCAGCGGGCGGCCGATGGGATGGTCTCCCCAAAGCGCGGGGCCGAGGATCTCCTCAGCGGTCTCCCCGGGGTCGTCTTCGATCGACGCGAGTTCGTCGAGCACGACCTGGCGCTCACGCTCTAAGTCGTCTGCGTCCAAGCGCGGTTGGGTGACCATCTCCGCCAACAACCCCAGGCCTTCGCCGAAACGGCGCCCCAGGGTGCGGGCATGGTAGCAGGTCAAGTCCCGCGTCGTGAAGGCATTGAAATTGCCGCCCAGGGCGTCCATCGCTTCGGCCAGGGCGCGCGAGCCGCGACGCGGGGTGCCCTTGAACAGCAGGTGCTCCAGCAGGTGGGCCAGGCCGCCGCGGTCCGCCGGGTCGTGCCGGCTCCCCGCGGCGACCCACAGTCCGAAACTCACGCTGCGGGCCCTGGGCATGGGCTCGATCAGCACGCGTACCCCATTGGCGAGGCGCTCGTCGACGATCAGCGGCCGCCGGCCCCCCCGCCGGCACGCCGCCGGCAGCGAGGGCCGCGCGACTCAACGGCGGCGCGCGCCACCATAGCCGCCCCCTCCTGGACCGTTGGGCCCGGCGGGACGCGCGCCGGCCGGACGCGGTTCCTTGGGCTTGATCTGCTCGCGCGCCTCGGCGTCCGGCTCGGACTCCAGCGCGGCGCGCCGAGAGAGGTTCAACCGCCCCAGTTCGTCGATCTCCTTGACCTTGACGATCACCTCGTCGCCGATCGCGACGACGTCCTCGACGCTCGGCACGCGCTCGCGCGCCAGTTCGCTGATATGCACCAGCCCGTCCTTGCCCGGGACGATCTCGACAAAGGCGCCGAAGTTCATGAGGCGCACGACCTTGCCGACATACACCTCGCCGGGCTTGGGATCGCGGGTCAGGCGGTGGATCCAGGCCTCGGCCCGCCGGCCGGACTCGTCGTTGGGCGCGGCGATGAAGACCTTGCCGTCGTCCTCCACGTCGACCTGCGCGCCCGTCTCGGCGATGATGCGGTTGATCGTCTTGCCGCCCGGGCCGATGACGTCGCGGATGCGGTCGGTGGGCACCTGCACGACGCTGATCCGCGGGGCGTGCGGGCTGAGGTGGCTGCGGGGCTGCGGCAGGACCTCCAGCATCTTGCCCAGGATGAACATCCGCCCCTGGCGGGCCTGTTCCAGCGCCCGCGACAGCAGGTCCGCCCCGATGCCGGCGATCTTGATGTCCATCTGGATCGCGGTCACGCCGCGCTCCGTGCCGGCGACCTTGAAGTCCATGTCGCCCAGGTGGTCCTCCATGCCCTGGATGTCCGAGAGGATCGCCGCCCCGGCGCCGGCCGTCCGTCCGTCGCGGGTGACCAGGCCCATCGCGATGCCGGCCACCGGGCGGCGCAGCGGCACGCCGGCGTCCATCAGCGCCAGGCTGCTGCCGCAGACCGACGCCATCGAGGTGGACCCGTTGGACTCGATGATCTCGGAAACCACCCGGATCGTATACGGGAACGCGTCCTCCGGCGGCACCATCCGCACCAGTGCCCGCTCGGCCAGGGCGCCGTGGCCGATCTCGCGCCGCCCCGGGGAGCGCATGGGCCGAACTTCCCCGGTGCTATACGGGGGAAAGTTGTAGTGGTGCATATACCGCTTGCGGTCCTCGCGCTCGCCGACGGCGTCGACGATCTGGCGCTCGGAGATGCTGCCGAGCGTCGCCACGGTGCAGGCCTGGGTCTGGCCGCGCGTGAAGAGCCCGCTGCCGTGGGCCCGCGGCAGGAAGCCGACGTCGCACCAGATCGGCCGGATCTCGTCCAGCTTCCGCCCGTCGGGCCGGACGCCCTGCTCCAGAATGAGCGCGCGCGTCACCTGCTTTTCCACATCGTGCAGCGCGGCGCGCACCTCGGACTCGCGGCCGGCAAACGAGGCACCCGATTCCGCCGCGACCTGGTCCATGACACCCTGGATCGATCGCTCGCGGGCCAGCTTGTCCTTTTGCAGGATGGCCTCGCGCATCGGATCCACGGCCTTGGCCTGGACCCACGCCACCAGGTCGGCGGGGGACTCCGGGGACACGAAGTCCGCCTTGGGCCGGCCGACCGCAGCCACGATCTCCCGCTGCCAGGCGCACAGGCGGCGGATCTCGGCGTGGCCCGCCTCAAGCGCCTCGACAATGCGGGGCTCTGGGACCTCGTCCGCCCCGGCCTCGACCATCAGCAGGGCGTCGGCGCTGGCCGCCACGACCAACTCCAGTCCGCTGCGTTCGATTTCCTCACCCGTCGGGTTGATCACCAAGCGGTCGTCGATCAGACCGACCATCACCGCGCCGATCGGCCCGGACCACGGGATGTCGGAGATGGACAGGGCGATCGAGGCGCCGATCATACTGGTGATGTCGGCCGGGTTTTCGCCGTCATAGGACAGGAGCGTCGCCACGACCTGGACGTCGTGGCGGTACCCGTCGGGAAACAGCGGCCGGATCGGCCGGTCGATCAGCCGGGCGGTGAGGGTGGCCCGCTCGCTGGGGCGGCCCTCGCGGCGGAAGAAGGAACCGGGGATGCGGCCGGCGGCGTACTGCCGTTCTTCGAAATCGCTGCGTAGCGGGAAGAAATCGAGGTCGAGCCGCGGCTCGGCCGAGGCGGTCGCCGTGACCAGCACGGTCGTTTCCCCGTAATGCAACAGAACGGCTCCGTTGGCCTGGCGTGCAACATGCCCGATTTCTGCCACCAGCGGCCGGCCGGCCAACTCGGTCCGAAAGACCCGCTTGCCGCCCCTGCCGACCTCAGGCGTCGATCCTGTGCCGGATGGCCCCTGCGCTGTGTATTCCATCATGGTCTTAACCTTCCCCCCACTCCCCCGCCGAACCCGCGCCACGCCCAGCGAAAAGGGCGGCGATCGCCGCCCTAACGGGACCGGATCCCCAGACGCTCGACCAGTTCACGAAACTTGGCCAAATCGTGCTTGCGCACGTAGTTGAGCAGCCTGCGCCGTTGGCCGACCATCATGTAGAGGCCGCGCCGGCTGTGGAAGTCCTTCGGATGCGCCTGCAGGTGCTCGGTCAGCTGCTGGATGCGGGCGCTGAGTAGCGCGATCTGCACCTCGGACGAGCCGGTGTCGCTTTCGGCGCGGCCGAAGGTGCGGATGATGTCCTGCTTCTTCTCACTGGCGAGCGGCACTAGAGAAACCCTCCCTTGTGATCGGGGCGGCAGTCGCGGAAGGCCGCGTACGTCGAGCCGGAAGGGGCGTGGGTCAGCGCGCCCACCCGCTCGGCCTGCCGTCGGCGTCCAGGCCCCACCTGTCGGCGGGCGAGGCGCCAATCCGTCACCGCACTGTAGCACAGCGGTCTGCGGCAGGCAATTTGCACCGTCTGCTGGCAGGAGGCCACGGCCGGGGCAGCGTAAGTGCGAGCCGGACCCGAAGCGGAAGGGGGTTGCGGGGTGTACCGCGAGGTCCATTTGGGTCAAGAACTCTACTTCGTCCTGTGGGACGACGACACCGACCAGGCCGGCGTGGCGCGCGGCGAGGTCGTGCAGTACGCGTCCGACTACAGCAAGGTGCAGGTGCGCGTCGTGGAGGCACCACAGCGTACCGTCATCGGGCGAACGACCTGGATCCTGCCCGACCGCCTCGACGACGACGAACGCACGGCCCGCCGCCATTACCAGCAGCGGGCGCGGCAGGAGTTGCGCGCGGCGGATGCGGAGGCGGAAACTGCGAAGGCCGATCCACGGGAGGGTGCGGTGGTGGAAGCGGCGGTTGCTGGCCCCTGGTCCCGGGTGGCCGAGGGATGGGCGGATGTGGCCCTGCTGGTCGATTCGATCGATTTTGAGTCCGGCTGGCCCGACAACCAGAGCCGGCTCGCCAAGTTCGCGACGTTGCGCGTACTGCAACTGCTGCCGGCGATTACGGCCCTGCTGGACGCCCTGCCGCGGAGCGACGCCGTCGAGGTGGTCCGCGAATCGCTGCGAACCGGAGCGGTCGGGGCCGCCGCGCGGGTTTGCGGCGACGACCCCTTCAGCCTGTTGGAGCGGTGGGACGAACTGCCGCTGGAAGAGGTAGCGTCTGCGGCCGACGACCTCACGGGCATCGCGTCGGCCCTGGAGGAGATCGCGGACAACCAGGGTCTCGCCCCGGGCCTGGCCGGGCGCTGATCAGCGCCCGGTCTCTTCCTCTTCATCCACGCCGAGCGCGTCCTGACGGTACTCACGCGGGGTCTGCCCGACGATGCGCTTGAACACCCGGTTGAAGTTGCTCAGATCGCGGAAGCCGACCGCGTAACAGACGGCGGATACACGGGTCTCGGGCGCGCGCAACAACTCCTGGGCACGGCGGATGCGGCGCAAATTTATATATTCCGGAATGGTCGTGCCCGTGGTCTCACGGAACAGGGCGCTGAAGTAGCTGGGGGCGAAGGACGCCTGCTGGGCCAGTTCCTGGCGGGAGATGGGCCGGGTGAGGTTCCCCTCGATGTATGCCAGGACACCGTCGATCTCGGGTCTGCTTGCCGGGGACTCCGCGGCTTCGACCGGGGCGTTGCCCGGGTGGCCGGCCCGGCGACCGGCGGCCGGGGTCCCTTCGCGGAACTGGCGGCTGAGCGAGACGCAGAACGCGGCCAACAGGGCGCGGCACGGTTCCGCCTGGCCGTCGCCCTCGCGGCAGAGGTTGGCCAGGCGCGCGACCGTGGCGGTCGTCGCGTGGGCGGCCGCGCCGCGCAGCACGACGCTGGTCCGCCCCGCCGCCGCGAGCCGCAGCAGGCCGGCGACCGCCGCGCTGCCCTCCTCCCCCTGGATGGCGCCAGGGTCGAAATGCAGCAGGTTCGCGGTGCACGTCCAGCCCCCGTCCGCCGTCAGGGCGTGCACCACCCCTCCGGGCAGCAGCGTCACGGATTGCGCGGGGACGATGACGGTCTGGCCGCTCGCGGTGAGGCGGCCCCGGCCCGCCTCGATGTGGCAGACCTCCAAGACGGGATGGCGGTGGGGGGGTTCGCCCCGTCCACCCGGGAGCCAGCGGCGCGTGAACCCGAGCGGTAAGCCGGTTGCCGGAGCCGGTAGCATGCGCTTGGTCGCGGTGCTCGCACCGCCCACGGACATGGCCTCCTCTGGCAGGAACCGCGTTTGGCGGGGACACGGGTGCCGACCCATGGCCGACCCGGACACCGACGGAAACCCAACGTGTACGGACAGGATTTTGCCATCGCGGACAGGTCCTTGACATTGCGCGATCAGGAAGTGTTTTTCACCTTTTTCCCCGACCCTCGGGCGAATCCGACCCGCTGGACCGCGGTTGCCAGCGGTCGGGCCGCCGGCGCGGCGGGCCGGATGCAGGAAGCCAACACCTTGCTGTCGTAGCTAGACCGCTGGGTGCCGGGCAACCGAGCGGGTGTGCCCGGCGTGGGACGGCAGTCCCGGCCGGCATGGGCCGGGCGACAGGGGGTCGCGTGTGGCTGAGGCAGGCAGGGCCTGCCGCGGCGCGGCGGGCGACGGCGCGGCAGCGACGGGCTGTCAGACCCCGGTGGCGATGCCGATCGCCCGGACGCGCGGACGCGCGGGTCGACGACGCAGGTCGTTCGGACATTTGCGCCTCGCCCGATGTGCGTTGCGGCCGGGCGCCTGGGTTGTAGATGGCGGTCTGTCCACCACGGTCCAAGAGCGGACCATCGCGTTTCCCTGCCGCCAGGACGGCCGCATGCACTGCCACGAGCGCCACCGCATCACCGCCGTCGTCGGCGGCCACGGCACGCTGTATACGGAGCGCGGGGCTTATCCGGTGCGGCCCGGCGACGCGTTGCTCTTGGTGCCGGGCCTGTTGCACCGGGTGGAATCGCAGGTCGCGGGCCCCCTGAACCTGCTGACGGTCGAATTCAGCCCCGGCATGGCGCTGACCGCCTCCGAACACCCGTTGGTCGCACGCTGCTTCGGCGGGCCGCCCGTGGTCCACTGCGCGCCACCGGCCGCCGTCGAGGCGCAGAGCCTGATCCACCGCATCCGGGCCGAACAGCGGCGCGATAAGGTCGCCGGTACAGTGGCGGTGCGCGCCTACCTGATGTCGCTGTTGGTGCTGCTCTATCGCCGCCGTGGCCGGCACAGCGCGCCGCAGTCGGCCCAGATGGCCGAGCCGGCGCTGCTTGCGGTGCGGGCCCACATGGAAGCGAATTTCCCCTCGGCGCTGCGCGTGGCCGATTTGGCCGCCAGCGCGCACCTCAGCCCGCGCCAGTTCAGCGCACGCTTCAAGCAGGCCTTCGGGCAGACCCCGGCGCGGTACCTCACCGCCCTGCGCGTCGCCGCGGCCCAAGAGTTGCTGTGTCGCTCCACGCTCGGCGTCGCCGAAGTGGCCCGCGCCGTGGGGTACGAGCACCTTTCGCACTTCTACCGCATCTTTGTGCAACACAGCGGGACGTCGCCCGGTCGTTACCGCGCCCACCCGGAAGCACGCGTCGCCCCCCCGGGCTGAAACTGCCGGCGCGCAGACGGGCATGCTACCGCCGCCGGCCCGTGCGGGTCGGCGGGGGGGCGATCCCGTGGCGAACGCGGACACCCTGCGGGCAGCACTGGACCAGCCGCCGAAGGACAGGCGTTCCGGCGGCGCGCGCTACACACTGGTGCGGGACCTGGACGTAAACGTCGAACACTTCAACGAGGTTCTTGGTTTCGGTGTCAGCTACGACATGATCCTGCGGCGGTTGCGCGTGGCCGGAGTGGACATCGCGACCTACGTCGTCAATGGCTTCTTCGACAGCCTGATGAACCTGGAGTTGATGCGCCAGGTCGCCGCGGTGCATCCCGGCCCGGACGCGCCGCTGGTCGGGGTGGGCGGCGAGCGGCTGGAGCCGCCTCCGGCCGGCCCCCACGGCAAGCGGGCCGATGTGCTGCGCGCCCTTTTGCAGGACCGCCTTGCGTACGCCCAGGTCAACGTCGTGCACACCTTCGAAGACGCCCTGACGCAGGTGCTGTCCGGGCCGATGATCCTGCTGGTCGACGGCGACGCGTCGGTCGTGGTCGTCGACACCCGCGTCTATCCCGACCGAAACCCCTCCACCCCTGAGATCAACCAGCTGATGCACGGCCCGCAGGACGGTTTCATCGAGAACATCATCAGCAACTCCGCCCTGGTGCGGCGGCGGGTGCGCGACGCCGGCCTGCGCTTTGAGTTGGTGAAGATCGGTCGCCGCAGCAAGACGGATGTCTCGATCACCTACATCGTCGGCCTGACCGATCCGGGCCTGGTGGCCGAGGTGCGCCGGCGGCTCAAGGACATCGACATCGACGGCATCCCGGCGGCCGAAGGCGCCATCGCCGAATACCTGGGCCGCCATCCGTGGAATCCCTTCCCGACGGTGCGCCTGACGGAGCGGCCCGACGTGGCGGCGGTCGAACTCTACGCCGGCCATGTGGTGTTGCTCGTCGACACCACCCCGGTCGCGGTCTGCCTGCCGACGACCATGCTGCAGTTGCTGCAGCACCCCGAGGACTACCATGTCGGCCCGCTGTTTGGCACCTACCTGCGCTGGGTGGAACTGTTCGGCCTGTTCGTCGCCCTGCTGGTGCCGCCGCTGTGGCTGCTGTTGGCCACCCATCCGGCCCTGACCCACGGGTTTGCCGCACTGCAGCTCATCGGCCCCAAGAAGCCGGCCACGGTCGCCCTGCCGCTGCAGTTTCTCCTGGCCGAGGTCAGCATCGACGTGCTGCGGCGGGCGATCCTCAACAGTCCGACCCCTCTGGCGACCAGCTTCGGCATCCTCGGCGCGGTGGTCCTCGGCGATGTCGCGGTCAAGACCGGCATCTTCAGCCCGGAGACCCTGATCTACGTCGTCGGTGCGTCCATCGCTTCCTTCGCCATCTCCAACCTCGAACTGGGCATGGCGACGCGGATCATCCGCATCACCCTGATCGCCCTGGAATGGCTCTGGGCGCTTCCCGGGGTCGTCGTCGGGCTGCTGTTTTGGCTGGTGTTCGCCGCGCGCACCAAGTCGCTGGGCGTGCCCTACCTCTGGCCGCTGGTACCGTTCAACTGGAGTGCACTGCGCACGGTGCTCATCCGCCAGCCGATCACCGTAACCGGCCGCCGCCACCCCATCTACCGGGCCCAGGACCGGTGGCGGGCTTGAAGGCCAAAGCGGGCGCTCTGTGGGCCGCGGCCGCGCACGGGGGCGTCGTCCCGCCGCGCAACCTGCTGCTGCACGCCTTCTTCCTACCCCACCCTTCGAACCACGCGCCGCTGGTGGGTCCAACCCTGACGGGGCTCAGCTTCGGGCTCCTGGCCACGGCGCTGCTGCTGCGGGTCGACCAGGGTCCCTTCCCCTCCCGGCCCCATGGGCGGATCAACTACATGTTCCTGGGCTTTGTCGCCTCCGTCCTTGGCACCATGTCCCCGACGGCACTGATCACCGGCAACTACACGGCCGGAGTCTTTCTGGCCATCGGCCTCAGTCAGTTCCACATGGTGCGCAACATCGAGCGCCAGATGCTCACCGCCCTCGAGCAGGCCCAGGTGGTGCCGCGGGGCCGCGCCTACGTCGAGGGCCTGGCCATGATGTTGGAAACGCGGGACTACCTGGCGATGGCGGTCGCGCTGACCGCCAGTGCCGTGTCCCTCCTGTTCGGCATCCTTGGCGGGGCTGCGGCCGGCTTCGCGTCGGCCCTCCTGGTCGCCGCCGCCGCGCGCTCGGGGTCAGGGGTGGGATCGCTCGGTGAGATCTCGGTGGCCGAGGTGCGCTTTGCGGAGGGCGAACTGCGGGTGGGGGGCCTGACCGTGCTGCGTGACGCCGGGTCGGAAGTCCGCGGCCACCTGCCCCACGCCCTCGGCATCCAGGTCCGGCCGCGCGACCTGGCGGCCCGGCTCACCCTGGCCGAACCCGGACAGCGCCAGGCCATCGTGCACAACCTCACGGCTCACCTGGGGGTACACGCCGGCGGCGGGCTCTCCTCCGCCGGCACCGGGGTGGATGAGGCGCTTGCGGGCCACCACCACCCCCTGTTGCCACACGACGCCGTCGACATCGACACCGGCCTGCTCGCCATCCTGCTGTTCCCGCAGGTACTTGACCCTGAACTCGCTTTGCGGGTGGTGCGCCACACCCCGCGCCTGGAAAACCTCGCGCACCGCGGCCTGCGGGGTCTGCCGCCGAGCCGGCAGCCGACCACGTGACCCGCGCGCTACGCTTCCACGCCGGCCAGCCGGCGCGGCCGGTCGATCCAAACGAGCTCCCAGACCTGCCCGGCGGAGGCATCTGGTGCGACGTCCAGCGCGCCGAGTTGGACCGTCCCGCCGCGGCGGCGCTGCAGGCCTGGCTCGAGGCGCTGGGACCGTCGACGGCGCAACGCCTGCGCCAGGAGGATCCGCGCCGGATCGCCATCGCCCAACCCACGTTCGTCCACATCCGACTACCGATCCCGGACCCCACCGTGCCCGCCCGCACGCCGCCCACCGGCCGCCGCCGCCGGCCGGAGCCACCGGCGGCCGTGGCCAGCATCCCGCTGGACGTGATCGTCGGGGAAGGCTTTCTTCTGACCCTGGCGGACCGCCCGCTGCCCGCCCTGGAGCAAACCTTCGCGGCCTACGCCAAGGCCGACGCACAGGCCGCCGGTCCGGACTTCGCCCTCTACCACCTCCTGGTGGCCGCGCTGGACGCCGCCTTCACCGCGGCGGACCGGCTGGTCGCGGCGGCGGAGGAAGTGGACGAGCGACTCGTGCGACTCTCCGAAGCCCACCTCCTGAGCCGGATCGTAGCGGTGCGCCATCGCGCGCTGCGGCTGCGGGGCCTGCTCGACCCAGCGCGGGACGGGCTGCGGCTGCTTTCGGCGGCCGGCCAGGCGGGGGCCGTCGCCGCCGAGGTGCGGCCGTATCTGGACGACCTCGCGCGCGCCACCGAGGCGCGGCTGGAAGCGATCGAATCGGTCCGGGCCGGCATGGGTGAGGCGGTGGAGGCGTACACCTCGGTGCAGTCCACCGAGATGAACCGGGTGATGCGCATCTTCACGGTGGTGGCGGTGGTGCTGGCGCCGCCGATGCTGATCGCCTCGATCTACGGTATGAACTTCATCATGCCGGAGTATGGCTGGGTGCACGGCTACAGTTGGGCCCTGGCGCTGATGCTCGCCAGCAGCTTCCTCCTGTGGGCATACTTCCATGTGCGCCGCTGGCTGTGACCACGTCCAGGAAAGCCGACGGCCCGGACGCCGCCCGCTGCTCGGGTCGGTCCGGGCCGTCGGGTGTGACCGTGGCGCGACGGACTATTCGCGCACGGATTGCAGCAGATCACCCAGCGCCCGCAGGCGCTTTGTCAGGTCTTCGTACGCCCAGTCAAACGTGAGTTCGCGCTGGCCGGAGACCCACTCGTCGATCTCCCAGGAGAGCTCGACCCACACGCCTTCCAGTTCGGGGACGCCTTCGTCCGTGACGCGGTATTGCACAGACACCTCTCCGGCGTAACCCTCGTCCTCGTCGGCTTCGGCCAAGCGGTTCTGAGCCTTGGCGGCGATGGCGAAACCGTTCCAGTGCGGCTCGACCGCGAGCGGGACCGAAAACGACAGGCTGCAGTCCTGGGCATCCGCGTGCACGTGCAACTGTACCTCCACAGGATCGCGCCGCTGCCAGTCCGACGGCGAGACCGATGCGAAGAAGCGGTAACAACCGTCGTCCTGGGGCTCCACCTCGTGGCGGGGCTTCTCCCAGCGACAGTCTGCGCGGGCCGATGCCTCATACAGCGCACACACCAACTCGTTGACCTCGAGCAATGCCCATTCCTCCCGCGAGGAACCAGGCGTCTCCGTCACGACGGCACCGGCGCACCCCCGCCGGGCCGGCCGACGCCCGGGACGCCGCTACCGTCTTATATCACAAAGCCGCCGGCCGGTGCGCGCAAACTCCTGGTCCCACGGCCACTGCGTGGCTCAGCCCTTGGGCCGGAACGCCAGGGCGGCGATCGTCGCGAAGACCATCGCCATGGTGATGCCGGCGGCCGACGCGGTCAGCCCGCCCGTCATCAACCCCTGCGCCCCGTGCCGGCCGACCTCCTTGAAAATGCCGCGTACCAGAACGTTGCCGAAGCCGGGCAGAGGCACGCTTGCGCCGGCACCGGCCAGGCGCACCAGCGGCTGATACCACCCGAACCCGGCGGCGACGGCCCCCAGCACCACGAAGAGCACCAGCGCATGGGCCGGCGTCAAGGCCGTGAGATCGACGACGAGTTGCGCCGCCGCGCACATGGCCCCACCTACCAGGAAGGCCCAGAGGAAGATCATGCCTGCCCGCCCCCCTTCCCGCTCCGCTCCAGGAGCACCGCGTGCGCGATCCCGGGGATCGACTCCCCCTGCTGGTAGGTGGTCGGCGAATGGAGGGCGCCGGTGGCGCACAGGCACGTGCGCTCGACGGCCCCGGCGACGAGGTCGGGCAGGATCCGGGCGGCCGTCACGAGGGCCGAGCAGGCGGCGCCGCTGCCGCCCGCGTGGACGTCCTGGCGGGCCGGATCGTACAGTTCGATGCCGCAGTCCCGCAACGAGAGCCTCACCCCGCGTTTGGCCAGCAGTGCCTCACACAGGGGCACGCCGGCGCGGGCCAGGTCCCCCGTATATACCGGCCCGAGCGTCTCGGGCGATTGGCGCAGGTCTTCCAGCAGGGTCGCCAGGGTGTCGGCCGCCGCCGGGGCCATCGCCGCCCCCATGTGGTATGGGTCCTGTACGGCGAAGTCCACCACGCGCCCGGGCGTGAAGGCCGCAAGCCGCACCGGTCCCCCGCCCGCCGCCCCGCTGGTCACGGCCACCGCGACCGACCCGGTCGCCGTCCACTGCGCCGTCGGAGGGCGCTGGATTCCGAGCTCCGTCGGAAAGCGGTATTGCCGCTCCGCCGCATCGTGGTGGCTCGAGACGGCGACGGCCACCCGGCGGCAGAAGCCCGCGTCGCACAGCGTCGCGGCCAACCCCAACCCCTCGGCGAAGGTGGCGCACGCCGCGTACAGCCCGCACAACGGCACATCCAGCGAGCGGGCGGCGAAGCTGCTCGCCACCGTCTGGTTGAGGAGATCCCCGCCCAGAAGCAGGTCGAAGTCGCCCGGCTCCAACGCCAACTTGCCGCACAGGCGCATGAACGCCCGGCGGGCCAACTCCGCCTCGGCCATCTCCCAGGACGCTTGGCCCAGGAGGTGTCCGGTTTCGATGCGGTCGAATCGTCCCCCCAACGGCCCCCGGCCCTCGGTCGGGCCGGCGACGGAGGCGGCACCGGCGATCCAGGCGTCACGCAATACGAAGGTCCGACCGCACCGCCGTCGGTTTTCGGCGGATTCCACCACCGCAGCTGTCATCGCCACGCCGATCCCCCTCGCCGCACCCGGATCCGCGCCCCGCCCGAAGCCGCCTCAGCGTGGCGGCGGCAGCCCCAGCGCGACGTATACGGCGCCGATCACCATCGCCGCCAGCAGTCCGTAGGTGATCACCGGGCCGGCGATGCTGAAGATCCGGGCGCCGACCCCGAGTATCCACCCCTCGCGCCGATACTCCATCGCCGGGGCGACCATGGCGTTGGCAAACCCAGAAATCGGCAGCGATCCACCCATGCCTCCGAGCCGTACGATCTCGTCGTACACCCCGAGGCCGGTCAGCAGGGCCCCCAGGAGCACGATGACCACCGCCGTCATCGCCCCGGCCCTCTCCGGGCTCAGCCCGTGGCGCTCAAAGACGTTCATAAAGATCTGGCCGACCGCGCACAGGGAACCGCCGACCACAAATGCCAGGACCGTGTTGCGCAGCAACGGCACCCGCGGCGCGTGCCGTTGCACCAGCCTGCGGTAGGCGGCCTGCGCGTCCTTCGAGGCCCGCATCCGCAATCCGCTCCCTATCTGCGACGGCGATTGTTGTCCACGGCGAAGGCGATCTTCACGTTGGCCGAGTAGCTTGAGATCTCCCCGCCGTCGACGTCGGCCGTCAGATTCGAGACCTCGACCCCGGTGATGTGGTCCACGCTCAGCGCCGCCTCGCGCAGGGCGTTTTCCGCCGCCTGCTGCCACGATTCCCGGCTGGAGCCGACCAGTTCCAACACCTTGATCACCACGTGCATCCCCCCGCTCACACTCTGGCGTCAGAGAGTCTGCCCGTCCGCGACACACCGCATCCCGCCCGCCACCTCAGAGGGGCGGGCGCGAAAACAGCCCGGGCAGCGCCAGCCAGGCGATCGCCCCAAGGGTCTTGCCCAGGGCGACCGCGACCACGAGCCGCGGCAGGTGGCGTTCCAGCCCCATGCGCCGGCCTGCGACCGGGAGGGCCGCCACCACCTCAGCCAGCGCCGCCGCCAGCATGCCGACAAAGAGCCCCATCCCCGCCCCGAACGTCGCGGCAAGGGCTTGGCCGCCGGCCAGGTGGTAGGGCACGACCTCGTAGGCGGCCGCCGCGGCGGTGCCGGCCGTCAGGGCCCACTGATAGGCGCGTGCAAAGCGCAGCGTCCGGGTGACGGCGGCCAGACGCAGTGCGATCGAGAGCACCACGATCAGCGCCGCCAGCCCGGTGCCGACCGCCAGCCCCTCCGCCGCGGCCGCGACGGCCGCCGGCACGATCAGGGCCTCCGCCTCCGGACGCGGCGGTCGCGCCAGTAGGTGCGCAACCGCCGCTCATACTGCTCCACCTCGAGTTCCAGAGGACCCGGCACGCGCTTACCCGGGAGCGAGAAAAAGAGTAGCGCCCCGAGGCCGACGCCTATGGCGTAGGGAATCTCCACGGCGAGCGGGCGCGCGCTGTGGTGGCCGGTGGCGAGGTAGTAGAGTTCGCGGTGGGCGGCCGGCATATTGACATCAGCGTGGAAGTTGAGCAGGGTCGTCGCCGCGCCGATGAAAAGCAGCAACCAGGCGGCCACGCCCAAGAGCGCGTCGGCGGCGCGTGGCGCGCGCGCGCCCTCCACCACGGCGTCGCAGCCCGAGACGACCTGCCAGCGGACCTCGGGCGAGGCCCGGTGCACCGCGCCCACCAGATCCAGGGCCGGTATGACCCGGTGATCGCCGGCGGCCGGGGCCCGGCCCCAGGGGACCCGCTTGGCGCGCCGCACGGCACGGCCGGGACCGTCGAAGACGACGAGGTCTCCAAGGGTCAGGGGGCTCCGCGGCGGCCGCACCAGGCTCTCGCGCACCTGGAGGTAGCCGTAGGCTGGTCGGTTGCGCGCAGCCCGCAACCGGCGCGGCAGCCTGCCGGTCATCGGCGGTCGATCGGGGCGGGTGTTTGCAGCGGAGCCGCCACCAGCATCGCCCCCGGGGGCAGTGGCCCACGGGCGTGCACCACGCGCCACAGTTCCGTGACGATCAGCAGGGCCGTGATCAGCGCCGCCAAGATTCCGACCAGTACCCGCCGCTGCAAGAGTGGCACGCGGGCCGCCTCCCCGTCCCCCACCTGGCTCTGTGGTTCGCCGCGCTTCGGTGGACGGGTTCAGTATGCGGAGCCCGGGCGGGGGCGCATGCACGCCGTTCAGTCCCGGCCCTCCCAGGCTGAGCGCAGGCGGGCGAGTGCGCGCTTTTCAAGGCGCGAAATCTGTGGCTGGGACAGCCCGAGCAGGGCTCCGACCTCCGCCTGCGAGTGGTCGCGGAAAAACCGCAGCGTCAAAACGGCACGCTGCCGGGCCGGTAAGCGCTCCACCAACGTGCGCAGCAGGGCGGCGTCCACCTCGCTGCCGGCGGCCCACCGGCGCGTGAGCCGCTCGTGCAGCGCCGGTCCGGGATCGGAGCCACCGCCCGCTGAAAGCGGGGCATCCAACGACACGGGACGCCGAGATGCCTCCATCGCCACCGCCAGGTCGGCGATCGGCACGCCGAGTTCGCGCGCCACCTCGGCCGCCGTCGGGGCCCGCCGCAGCGCATTGGCCAGGCGCTCTTCTACCGCCCGCGCCGTCTGGGCCAGGCGGTACGCGCCGCGGCCGACCCCCGCCGGCGCCGTGTCGCGCAGGTGGCGTTGGATCTCCCCGAGGATCAGGGGCACCGCATAGGTCGAAAAGCGCAGGCCGCGAGCGGGGTCGAAGCGGCGGGCAGCCTTGATCAACCCGATGCATCCGACCTGGTACAGTTCCTCGATCTCGATCCCCAGCCCGGCCATGCCGCGGTAACGCCGCAGCACGTGGTGCACCAGCCGCAGGTTCTCGGTCACCATGTCGGTCGGCGGCGACGACGCCGTGACCCGCCGGCGCAGGACGCGGCGGTGGCTGGATGCGGGCCTGCCCAGCCGGCGCAGCGGGCGTTTCATCCAGACCACGCCGCCCCGGCCGCCTGCCCGCTCGGCCGTTTGCGCATCCGCACCAGGGTGCCCTCCCCCGGAGCGGATTCGACCTCCAGCGCGTCGGTGAACTGCTCCATAAAGGCGAAGCCGAGCCCGATGTGGTCCGGGTCATGGGACGTGGTGTAGGCCGGCTGCCGGGCCAGCGCGACGTCAGAGATGCCGCGGCCCCAGTCCTGGATCTCGATCACGATCGCGCCCGCCGCGAGCTGCGCCAACAGGCGGACGCGGCCCGGTTCACCGCCGTAGGCGTGCAGCGCACAGTTGCCCACCGCCTCCGAGACGGCCACCTTGAGTTGCTCCAGTTCCGCGAGCGTGAACGGCAGGCCGGCCGCGAACACCGCGACCGCCGCGCGGCAGAGCTCGGCGTTCACCGCCAGGCTTGGCACCACCAGTTCCATCGTGTTGCCGTCCGCCGTTCCCACCCCGTCGGCCTCCACCGACTCAGCCATGTGTCTGTGCCTCCCCGTCCAGGGCGCTGCGCTCGGAACGGAACAATGGCACGGCCCGTCCCAGGGCCGCCATGTCCAGCAGGCGGCGCGCCACCCCCGGCGGTGGAACCACGGCCAGACGGCAGCCCGTCGCCTCCGCCTTACGGATGCGCCCCAGCAGCACACCGAGCCCGGTCGAGTCCAGAAAGGTAACCTTGGACAGGTTGAGCACCAGGCGTGCGCAGTCCTCCGCCATCCAGCCGTCCACGCGGCGCCGGAAGCTGTCGGCGCTCTGGACGTCGAGGTCTCCGCTAACACGCACGACGACGGCGCCATCGCGAAACTCGCGCGAAAGATCCACCCGTGCGCCCCCTCGGCCCCACCAACCCGCCGGCGGGGCGCAGGGCCTTTTCGGCACGGGCCCCACCCCACCCCTCCTGACAAAGTTCGAGCCGACTCAACGCAGCCATGGCCAGAGACCCTTCCAGAGCCGCAACCACAGGCGCAAGACCCCCACCCGCGGCACTGCCTTGGCGACCACCAGGGGCACCGCCGCCACGTCCTGTCCGTCGACGCGTACCCGGATCTCACCCACCTGCTGGCCGCGACGCAGCGGGGCGGTGAGCAGGCTTGGCAGACTCACGGCGGTCTGCACGCTGGCGGTCCGCTCGCGCGGCACGGTCACACCGAAGGGTTGGGAGGCCACCACCGGCACTCGGGGCACGGCGCCGCCGTCGACCGGCAGATGCGACACCGGCTTGCCGGCCAAGGCCACCGGCACCGTGGTGTAGTGGCTGAAGCCCCACTGCAGCATCGCCGCAACCTCATCGAAACGGGCCGTGCTCGTCGGATCGCCCAGCACCACCGCGATCAGGCGCGTCGTGCCTCGCCGCGCCGTCGCGGCGAGGCAGTAGCCGGCGCGGGTCGTAAAGCCCGTCTTGAGGCCGTCGACCCCGGAGAGTCGGCGCACCAGCCGGTTGCGGTTGACCAGCCACAGCTTGTTGCCGCGCAGGCGATGCTCCCATGTCGAGGTGTACTTGAGCACCTGCGGTTGCATCGTCACCAGATAGCGCGAGAGCAGTGCGATGTCGTATGCGGACGTGTATTGCGTCGTGTCGTCCAAGCCGTTGGAATCGGTGTATTTCGTGTCGCGCATGCCGAGTGCCTTGGCCTTGGCGTTCATCAGGTCCAGGAAGTGGGCCATCGTGCCGCCGACGTATTGCGCCAGCGCGACCGCGGCGTCGTTGGCCGACTGCACCGCGACGGCGTAGAAGAGGTCCTTGACCGTCATGTTCTCGCCAAGTTCCAGCCAGATCTGCGCCCCGCCGGTGCGCACCGCCTCGTCGGAGGCGGAGACCAGATCCGACCACTTGATGCGGCCGGACTGGATCGCATCCAGGACCACGGCCATCGTGGTTGCTTTACCATAACGCATACGCTAGGCTGGCTGGCGACGAGCGATCCTTGCTCTGTGCGTGGCATGAGCCGCATGGTACCATATAAGCATGCCGGAGGGGGCTACCCCGCCGTGCCAACCGACATTCGTGCCGATCATGTCGCCGCGTACATTCGCTGGTCCACCGATGAGCAGACGGCGGGCACCACGCTCGACATCCAGCGAGACGCATGTACACACTACATACAAAGCCAAGGGTGGCAGGTCCGGAAAGACTTACTTTTCATCGACGATGGCTATTCGGGCGCTAGCCTCGACCGACCTGCGATGACTCGACTGCGCGCGGCCATCGGGCAAGGCGAGGTGGATTGCGTTGTCGTCATGAAAATCGATCGACTCTCTCGCAACATCGTCGACGCAGTGGACTTGGTCCTTAGAGAATGGAAGGATCGCTGCCACCTAAAGAGCGCCCGCGAAGCGTTAGACACTACAACCGATATGGGCAGGGTTTTCTTCAACATCTTAGCGACCTTTGCTGATTTCGAGCGAGCGACTATACGCGAGCGTACCCACGGTGGAAAGACGCGGCGGATTCGCGATGGAGAGCAGATGCATGGCCGCCCTGCCTATGGTTACGCCCCCCATCCCACGCTGAAGGGAAGATGGGTAGAACATCCAGACGAAGCCCCAGTGGTAGAGCGGATGTTCCGGCTTGCTGCCGAGGGGATGTCTGCTAGCCAGATTCTTCGCCTCCTGAACGCTGAAGGCGTCCGGACACGGTCTGGGAAGCCTTGGACTTCCCCCTCTGTACTCCAAGTGCTGCACAACAAGACCTACATGGCTGTGATGGAGTACGGACGCACCACCGTGGTGCGGGTGGACGGCGCCGACGGACGCCCTGCAGATGACTCGTTTGCTGGGAAGAGCCGCAACCCAAAGCACATACGGGTTCTACATCCGGAGCCGAAGGTGTGTTGCAAAACCGATGCCGTTCCGGCGCTCGTGGACGAAGAGACGTTTCAGAGAGTGCAACTGGTCTTACAGGGCAATCGTCGTCGGAAATACGAGATCGGCGGCCGCGCGATGGGATCCCCCCACCTGCTGATCGGCATTACGCAGTGCAGTTGCGGATCGGCGCTGGTTCACACCGGCCGCAACGCCAGGCACCCAAACTTCGCGGGCTACTACCTGTGCTCCCGTCACCGGGCTGGCAGTTGTCCAGAGAGTGGGTACATCCCGATGAAACTGGCCGAGGAGGCCGTAGAGCAGACGTTCCTGGCTCTGTTCGGGGTGCGAGAAATGCGCTCAGAGGCCTTCACGCCGAAGATGGCGGCGGCCGACCAGGACCAAGCGGCGGTCGCCGCGACCATCGAAACAGCCCGCCGTGACTTGCGGCGGCTGGATGAGGAGGATCAGCGACTGCTTCGCGCCGCACGTGCAGGGGAGGTGCCCTTCACCATGCTCGGGGATCTAAGGGATTCCCTAGCTCGCGATCGGGTTGAGGCGGAAGCCCGGTTGCGGTCGCTTGAGGAGCAACGCGAGGCCGCCGCGTTGCGAGTTCGCTCATTCCGCCTCACTCTGGACGCACTCGGCGCCTTAGATCGCTGGGCGCAACTAGAAGTGTGGCAGAAGCGTCAACTACTGCGAATGTGCCTAGATGCACGTATCACGATTACCAAGCCTCGTGGTCAGAGCGATATCACGGTCGATGCCCCGTGGCTGGTAGCTGGTTGACCAAGTTTGAAACGACGAATCGTGCGAACTGATCTTGGGCACGTTCTCGAATACCTGGTTCATGCCGGACACGGTTGATGATGTGCCAGTTTGTCTTGCCGTGGCGTAAGTGGAGGTTTGGTCCGTCTGCTTGTGCCTCGTCGAAGCCACACTGTCGGAGTGCCTGCGCAGCCTCGATAGCAGCCGCTTCCGCGATGCGTTGCGCGTGGCGCTCTGCATCTGGCTGCACAGGCCCTCCCCCTCTCTCCTCCACCATCCACAGATATGCCGCTTACCTCCTTCCGAGGACCATTCCGCGGCCAAGCGCATCACCTCCCTACGGGCGCGTTAAGAAAGCCCGGCAAAGACGCCCGGGCGGAACGTGGCGTATTGACTGAGGCGAAAAAGCGAATTCCGTAAGTGATCATGCGGATCAGGCAACATCAACCGCCGTACTCGGCCCGGCATGCCGAAGCGGGCCATCCTAGCGGAGTTTCCCGGTTATCGGTCCCCGGTCTATAGGAAACTGCCGCTAAGCCTCATGCCCCACGCGGCGGAAAGACCGGCCGCATCCGGAACGAGATCGGCATGGCCCGCTCGGCCTCTCGCGCGGCCCGCCAGGGATCCGGCTCACGCCGCGAGCGCCTGGCCTGGCCTTGGCGGCCTTCCGCGCGGCCTCAGCTTCTCGACGCTGCCACAGGCTCGCCAATTGCCTTACCGTTACCCACAAGCCGAGATGTCGAAGAATGTCGATTAGTTGAGGGGTGATTTCCAGGATATTCCCCATGATTTGGCAGGCTTGTGTCTAACTACCCCCGTATGGTCGTGGCGTTGGGAGAA
>JAJZXK010000070.1 GCA_021806565.1 Bacillota bacterium
GGCTTCGGCGGAGTCACGATCGGGAAGGACGGCAACGAGTTCCACGTTGCTTTGAGCAGGATCCGAGCCAAGTGGGATGTGCGTAACCCCTCAGCACCCCGGCTCTCGATCTCCGCCACAGGCGAGGTCACCGCCTCTTCTGGGCGTTCCCTCGCGGACCGTCCGTCGGAGATGCGGCAACTGGTGGCACGGGAAATGACGACGGAAATCGCGGATGTGCTACACCGCCTCCAAGGCGACGCCGCCGATCTTCTCGGCATCGGCGAACGGCTGCGCGAGAACGGGAGCCTGCCTCCGGGGCCATGGTCGACGGACTTCGCTCGACTGAGGTTTACGGTTTCAGTTCAGGTGTTGCTCATCCCTGGCAAGATTCGTTGAAGTCGGGCACCAGCACGAAACGTGGCGAAGAAGTCGCTCCACCGTGGTCATGTCATGCCAACCAGGAGCCGCCCTTGTCACTATACCCCTACACGCCGGGCCGCCGCGCGCTCCGGCTTCCGGATGCCCAAGCGGTCCGCACGGACGGAGAAGATCACGTCCCCTGACGTGAAGCGATACGGGTGTTCGGCGACGAGGCGGAACGTGCGGGCAGCCACTGATTCGCTGCCCGGCGGGATGGTGCCACGCGTCGCGGGGCAGTCGTCAGCCACGGCGATGAAGGTGTCCATGTAATCCACTGGTTCCATGGTGGCAGATCGCCTCCCCTTGCGACCACATCGTGCGGCCGGCTCCAGGCACCTCAGCGCAAGACGTCGGGCTGGTCGATCGCCCAAAGCCAAGAGTTGTCCAGTTGTCGACGCGCAACCTCGGCCGTTGCCCCGGTGGCGAAGCGCGTCGAAGTGAGCGCCACGTTCCCGACGCAGAGCGCCGGGCGAACCTCTCCCGTGAAGGAGGGTCGGATTTCAAGTAACCGTTCGTAGAACTGGCGGATGGCCGGGTGGCCCGTGCCCGTACGACCGTCTGGCGTTGCGAGTACAGCGTCGGGCTCATACAGGGCAACAATCCCCTCGACATCACCTCGGTTCGCCCTCTCCAAGAACAGCCGGCCCAGATCCTCCGGCTCTTCGGCCCACTCGTCCTTTCCGCCGTCCACGCCGCGGCACCTCCCGGCGCGAGGAGCGCATCACGATTGCCGTCGGGCACCTGGGGCGGCCCCCGATCTGTGGAGTCCCGTGTCTGATGCCATGGAAACCGAAGCGACAAGGAGCGGCATGAAGAACAGGACCGGCCTCGACCCACCCATTGAAATCCGAAGGCAGCGCCGAACGGCTGGAGCGCTGGCCCCCGGGACGGCGAGGGCCAGACAGGGTCTTCAGCGGGCCTCCTCGGCATCGGTGCGCATAGGCGCCGCTGGCGGTCGTACGCGATGGCGAAAGCTGGCATGGTGGGTGTGTGGGCCATGAGCGGCATGGATATTTCTGGACCGCTTGGCCGATGTTTGGGTGGGGCCTTGCGATGGTGTTTGGTCGGCGTGGTCGTGCCGATCGATGCGGTCGGCCGCGGCGCAGGTTCCGGCAGATGGCCGGCGGCTCGGCGGAAGAGGTCGTGCGCGTTCCGGGCTGAGCCTGGCAGGAGTCCCTCATGGAGTGGAGCCGAACGCGCGCCGGGCGCAGTTGCGGCCAAGGTCATTCCTCCTCGCTTCGGATCGAACACACCCCCCCTAAAATTCCGTACGGCGGGTTTTCCCCAGTACGGCTTCAAGTGACCACTCCGCCCGCGGCCTGCCCGTGTGCGTCGACGCTTTACGGTGACCGCAGGTCCCCCGCTCTGTGTCGGGCTGCGGGTTCGGCGCCGTTGCATCTCCGTCGGCGGGTCAAGTGCGTCCGCACGTCCCCCGTCACGGCCACGGTTTGCCACGAGTTACGGGTGCGGCTTCGTCAGACCTGGTGACCGGGGCTCTGTGTCCCCGCCAGCGTCCTCTGCTGCACCGTGGGTCACCCACGGGCCCATTCCTCCGCCGCGGTTGTAGTGTCCGCGGCATCCTCGGTACTACGGCCCGATCCGCCAGACTCGTGCCCACGGACCGACTTCGCCTTGTCGCTTATACGGTTCGCCCTGCCGTTCGCGGACGCTCCCGGCGGGGCCCGAGCCCTTCCCAGCTTTGCGTCGTGCGCCTTGTCACCGTGCCGCTACCCGTACGCCGCAGGGGTCCCCGGGTGCGCTTGCCCGTCTCTTCCCCGGTGATACCAGCCTTCGCCGAAATGTGCCCGGCTCGGCCCCCTGTATTGCTCCCGACACCCACTTCTGTCGGGCATCCCGTTACGACGAGGCAGCATTCGCTTTATGCTGCGGCCCGGGTACTCGCGGACCTCCCTCGGTGAGTCCCACCCTTGTGGGCGGCAGAGGACTTGTCCCTCGGAGCTTTCGCCGGGCCGGTCGCCCAAGCCCGACGTCCGATTGACTACGCGCTCGGACGGGCAGTCCGCGCGGCCGATCTCTCATCGGCTGGTGCACGACGGTTGCTGGCTGCGACACATTTTGAGGGATGCACCCGGCCGCGCTACGCCCGCCATGCAATCACGTCGTACGAACGCCGCCGGCCCTTCGGACCCGGGTCCGCGCGCACCTCGTAAACGGAGTAGCCGGCGTTCTCGAAGGCGGCCCGGCTACGTGGGTTGTAGTCGGCGATGTCGCAACCGAAAATCGCGTCCGCCCCCTGCTCGAAGCCCAGTCGGGTCAGCAGCCGGATCGCCCGCGTGCCATACCCGCGGTTCCACTGCGACCGGTCCCCGATCATCAGGTCGATGCGCCGCACGTCCTGTCCAGGCAGGCGCTCTAGCAGTCGCGGCAGGTTCAGATCTTGGAGCCAGCACTCGCCGACCCCCCGCCCGCCAACCTCGATGATGAACATGAGCGCAGTGCGCGAGACGTGGCGGTAGATCGCACGCACCTCGTCGGGCAGCCGGGGTGCGACATCGTCCCCCTCGACGAAGTAGAGGACCTCCGGGTCGGCGTTCCACGCCTCGACCAGCGGCCAGTCGTCTTCCGTCATCGGCCGCAAGACAAGGTCGCCGTCCACGATCCGGATGTCGTGAGTCCGCAGCCTGTCCACAGAAAGCCGGAGCCCCCTCGCCGCGGCCCTCCTGTACATTCAGAGGCCCTTGGTCACATGGCAAGGGCTTCTGCTGGGGGTCCCTGCCTCGACCTGCGGTTTCGCCATGGACCCCCATCGCCAGCCACGCTCTGTACAGCCTACCCCAGTGTTCTGGCGGCAAAGGGCCTCTTGGTGCGGCCTCGTTGTGGGCTGCGTCGCCAGCGTTCGGCCGCTGCGCGCCGTTTCCTCCGGCGACAGTCGTCCGCCCCGATTTCAGCGCGAAACCGACCGCCGGCGCCTTCGCGTCCGTCCGTAGCGGGCCACCCAGCAAGAGGGCGCCGGAGGGGGACTGGAGGTAGGCCTGCCGCGCCAGCAGGTCAGCCCAGGTGCACGTCGCGCGATAGCCGGTCTGCACCCCGCGCGCCGCCGCTGTGCTCGGGCGCTGCAGGCCTACCGTGCCATCCGCGCTCCCGCCTCCACGGAGGTGACCGGCGCGTGAGCCGCCCGCCCCTCCCCTGGGGCCATGCGCTTACGTTGCATTCGGGGGAGGGGCGGCGCCGGAGCGCCTGCGGCGAGGCACCCTACGCTCCGGGGGGACTGGCCATCCCCTTCCGGTCCCCCTGCCGGCCGAGGGCAGGACCCACGCCCCTGCGGGGCGTACCTCTGGACCCGTCAGGAGGGAGGAGCGCACTCGATCACTGTCCCATGCCGATCACCTGTCTCGGCCCTGCACCGCACGTGAACCGCTGTGCTCACCCAGGTGATCGACATGCCCGGATTCGGTGATCGGCATGAGCGGACTGCGCAGTCACGCCCAGGGTCGCCCCTGGCGGCAGGGCCAGCAGGTCGAGTGCCCGGTGGGCGGCAGGTGGACTGGCGCCCCACGGCGAATCCATCGCACCGTCATGAAGACATTCGCCTCCCCCCACGTGATGCACCGAGGTAACTAGACGCGCCGGCCGCATTTCCGGCGGTCCGGCGCCAGGGGGTTTCTATGCCCCGCCCCCACCTCAGTGCACGTGGGTCGGATGCCCGGCGCCTCCCGGCCGCCGCGTCCCCCCGCGGGCCGGCCGGGAGGTCTCTGTATGACGGTGTCATCCCACGCCCACCGGGCGCCCCTTCTCCGCGCGTTGGCGCATCACGCCGCCTTTTCGGCCCGCCTGACCTGGATGCGGCGGCATTCCGTCGCCGTCGGTCTGTTCGCGTACACGCTGCCGGCGGCCGCCACCATCGCCGTCTGGCAGGCCTTGTCCGCCGTGGGCCTCCATCCGGGCGGCTACGCTCCGGGTGCCCTGGCGGCCTACACCCTCGCCGCGCGGCTCGTCTCTGCCGTCACCGTCCCCACCATCCACTGGCAGGTCGAACGCGAAACCACGGGCCAGACGTTCGCCTGCCGGCTCCTCCGCCCGTCCGGGACGCTCGCCGGGCTCTGGGGCGAGGACATCGGCCGGCTGCTGGCCGGCGGCCTGGTCGCCGCGGCCGGCACGGGCGCCCTACTCCTGGGGTGTGCCGCCGCCGGCATCGCCCGCCTCCCCGCGCTGGCCCCGGGCCGCGTGCTGCTGGCCGTGGCGGACCTCCCCCTCACGTGGCTACTCCTGGAGGCCGGATTCTCCGCGGCGGCCGCCCAGAGCGTCGGCTGGACCAGGGCCGGCGACGTCTTCTACCTCGCCCACGCCGTGCTCGACCTGCTGGCGGGCGTCTATGTGCCGCTGGATCTCTTCCCCGTTGCGGCCAGGCGCATCCTCGCCTTCACCCCCGTCCCCTATCTCTTCGCCTTCCCCGCCGACCTGGCCCTCGGCCGAACTGGCCCCCTGCCCGGGCTCCCGCTGCAGGCCATGTGGGCAGGGCTGCTGCTGCTCCTGGCAGGCCGCGCCTGGCGGCGGGCCATCCGGCGGATGCGGCAGGTGGGGGACTGATGCGCACGCAGCCGGTCTGGACCCGGCTCGCCCACCCCGCTCGCGTGTGGGCCGCCGCCCTGCGCCTGCGCCTGACGGCCCAGGCCGCGTTCCCGCTCAACTTCCTCATGCGCTGGTTACAGTCCGCCTTCGGTGCCGCCGCCGCGGCGGCGGTCAATCTGCTGCTCTTCGCGCAAGTTGCGCCGCACTTCCGAGGCTTCACGCCGGGCGGCCTGCTCTGCCTGGCTGGCTGCGGCCAGGTGCTCACCGCCTGCTGGATGGGCTTCTTTATCGACGCGCTTCCGAGGCTCGGCGCACGGTTGCTCGCTGCCGAACTGGACCCGCTGCTGCTGCGCCCGATGAGTGCGCAGTTTCAAGCGGCCTTCACCCGGCCCAACGCCGCGGACTTCCTCTCCGCGCTCGCCGGGGCCGTCGAGGTCGGCGTCGGGCTCGCCTGGACGGGGCGCGCACCCTCGGTCCCGGCCATCGGGGCGGCCGCAGCCGCCCTATGCCTGGCGCTGGCGTGCGGCTACGCGGTGTGGCTGCTGATTTCCCTCGCCGGCTACTGGCTCGCCGACATCGCCGAACTCCACGAGGTGTTCCTGGCCCTGCAGTCCGTGTCGGCCACACCCGCCGGGGTCTACCGCGGCGGCTGGCTGCGCATGTTCGTCACCGCCCTGCCCTTCGGACTGGCCGCTAACGTGCCGGCCGATCTGCTCCTGGGCCGGCCGGATGGTCGGCGGTGGATCGTGCTCGCCTGCGCCGCGGCCCTCTGGCTCCTGGCCGCCCAGGGTGGCTGGCACGTGGCTCTACGGCGTTACCGCGGAGGAAACCGATGACCGAGACGACGATCGAGGCCCGCGGCATCTGTCGTGTCTTCCGTACGCCCCTGCGCGCCCACGGCCCCTTCGGCCACGTCCGACAACTGCTCCGGCCGGAGTGGCGGGAGCATCCCGCGCTACGGGGTGTGGACCTGTGCGCCCGCCGCGGCGAGGTGGTGGGCATCCTCGGGCCGAATGGCGCCGGCAAGACCACCCTTATCCGCATCCTCACCGGCATCCTGGCACCGTCGCCCCCGACCGCGGCGGGGGACGTACGGGTCCTCGGCTTCCGCCCCGCCGACCTCCGCCCCGATTTCGTCAGGCGCATCGGCCGTCTGGCCGGCGGCACGAGCCAGACGGTGGCGGAGGCGAGCGCGCGGGAGAACCTCCGCTTCCTCGCTGGCATTTACGGACTGCCCCCCAGCGAGTGGCAGCCGCGCCTCGACAGCCTGGCGGGTCGGCTGGGCGTCACGTCCCTGCTGGATGTCCCGCTGCGGCGCCTGTCGCTCGGCGAGCGCGCGAAGTTCGAACTGATGGCAGCGATCCTACACCGCCCGGACGTGCTGATGCTCGACGAGCCGACCCTGGGGCTCGACCCTCCTGCGCGCCAGGCGGTGCGCGCGTTCGTCCGGGAGGAGGCGGAACGGGGCACCACCGTGCTGCTCAGCAGCCACTATCTGGAGGACGTGGCGGCACTCGCCACGCGCATCGTCGCGCTGCGGAACGGCGAGGCGGTGTTCCACGGTACGCTGGCGGAACTGCGGCGGCGCCACGCGCCGCTGCGCCGCATCGCCGCAGTGCGCCCGGACGGCACCACGATCATGCGCACGCTCTCGGTGGCCGGGGTCCCCGCCGCAGTGCGCGCGCTACTCGCAGACCCGGACATCACGGATCTGTCGGTCGCGGAACCCCCGTTGGAGGAGGCGTTGGCTGGCCTGTACGGCGGCGGTGACTCCGAACCGCGGAATGCCACGCCCTGAGGGATCCGGCCAAGGCGGGAGGGGTCCCGGGGGGCCGCCCGGCCCTTCCCGCCACCACAGTTGATCGAGGCCGGCCCCCCGCCGCCCCGCGATGGGGGAAGATGGCTGCCTCGGGGTGGGGAGGGAGCCACGTCTCGGGAGTCTGGGCATCGGGGTACCGAGGCCGCGCGCACGCTGCGCCAGAGCCGGGTTGGCGGCAGCGCACTGTAGCGGACGAGGCGTCGGCTGAGTGTGTCGGCGGCCCAGGCGCCTCAAGACCCTTGCCCACGGAGGGTGACCGGGGCCCGAGGGCCCCATCCACCCTCCGCCGCACCCTCACACCTCCCGCCCGTGCACGATCGCCGTCACTTCCGCCATGGACACATCCACCTCCGGCGCGAACAGGTCCGAGGCGGCGTACGCGAACAGCCCCGCCAGTAGCTCCGCGCCTCGCGCGGGTGCAGCAGGTCCGGCAGCGGGATGTTGCAGACGAGCACCCGCCCCGCCGCGCCCCCGCCGTCACCCGGCACTCCCAGACCAGCCCCAGCCGGTGGTTGCGCTCGCGGAGTTGTCGATGGTCGGCACGATGGGCCGCAGTGCCCGCGGCGCGGTGTCCAGGATCGTCGCGGGGGTGTGGCGCACCAGGTGCCACCGCTGCCAGTCGCTGGGGCCTCTTTCAGTCCGGGAGAGCGACTTCGCGGCGTACATCTTCGTCGTGACGAATCTTCCTGAGAGCATTGCGTCAAACCTCCAGCTCCTACAGCCCTATAGGCTGCGTTGGCAGATCGAGCTTGCCTTCAAGCGGCTGAAGGGCACCTGCAGTTCGACGCTCTTCGAGCGAGCGACGCCCCAACTGGCTCGAACGTACCTCTTGGGAAATGGCTCGGTGCGCTCATTGTGGATGAACCAACTGTGCGGGCCCAGCTTTTTTCCCCTGGGGATTCACGCTACGCTGATGGGCCAGTGAGCCTCTGGCGAATGCATGCGCTCTGGCACGATGCTCTGTGCGCCGCCATCCGCGGACCACTGACGATCGAGACGATCCAGAATAGCCTTCCCGGCCTAGGGCGTCACCTGCACGTCCCCTCGATCTGGTTGATGCCACATTCCGACGTTGCTGCCCTGCGGTCCGTGTTACGCTACGTGGGCACTGTGTTCGTCAGCCTGGGGTGCAGAACGCTTGACCCTAATAACCGCCCGCAGACGTCTCTCGCACGGACACTGCGCGTTCCCACAGAACACGGTCCCGGCCATCCACGCCCCGTAGCAGGTATCGGCCCGGCCGCAGGCGTAGGAGCATGCCGCCGTCCTGCGGGGCCAACCACTGCTCTACGGGCACTGCTGTAGAGCCCTCGTGCTCCGGTAACGCCTGCACGAGCGCCGCACCGTCAGGTTCCGCTTCGACGGAACCTGCTCTGACATCCAGCCATGCCGGACGAGCCGGGAATCCCCCGCGGTGGTGGTACACGATGGCATCGAGCCCGCAATCGGCCAACCGAGGCAGATCCCCCGTCAGAAGGCGGGGACCGGCCGTAAGCACCGGCAGGTTGACGCACTGCTGGCCCACGCAGTACGGCTCCTCGCCCAGCAGCCGCGCAAGATGCGCCGCCATGAAGGGGTGCTGCCAGGGCTTCCACCAGGTCGGCGTCCGCTTCATCGCGTGCTGCTCCCCCGTCCAGACGACCACGCGGGCGGAGCGATCCCGGCGGAAGATCCGACGCACGATGTTCTGCGCCATCCATTCTTCCCGAGCGCGGTTTAGGGCTTCGTGGTCGCCCCGTTCCGCCATCGCGCGCGCCGCGGCCCGCAGCGCGCGGGTCGGGCCATCGAAAGCTACGATGTACATTCCGACGCGACGAGCGGCCCGAAGCACGGCTGCACGCCCCGGCGCGAAGCCGTAGCCTTCGGTCGATGGCCGCATCACGCCGTCGCGTATGAAGTGCGCAATCGGTGCCTGCCGGAAGGTCTCGAACGCCAAGTGGGTGGCGCCGGATGCACCCAACGCGGCGACCATCTCTGCCCCGAAGAACTGCGTCTCGGGAAAGGCGTGGCCCTCCATTAGGACCACGGGGCGGCGCTCCTGGATGGCAGCCACGAGCTGTGGCAACGGTTCGGCGAGGGCCGCTGGGTCTGGTGCCGGTGCTTGCCGGGCCCCGACGAACCGGCACTCCTCACCCCATGGATCCACGGCGTTAAACGCCCACATCCGCGCATTATACGCCATGGACGCTTCGTCGGCGGGCAGCTGCCGCAACTGCCGGAGGGCAGACAGATACCGACCGGCGTGTAGATGTCGCATCGCGGCCCGTACTCCTGCCCCCGGCCGGGCCGGCAGAGATGTTGGGGTCTCGCGCGGGCTTGTGCCTCCCAAAACTACCCCCCCGTTGAGGGGGTCGGTTCGCGCCCTGTAGTTTCCGACCTGCAGGGCCTCAACGACTTCCGCCACGATCACGGCAAAGTCGGGGCCGTGAGGTCTTTGGGCTCCCGCACCACCGTGCCATGGATATGTTGCAAGGTTGGCTCACCTGGGCCCGGCGCAGCCGCCTGGCGCCCTTCATCCGCGTGGCCAAGACGGTCTCCCAGCACCTGCCGGACATCGAGGCGGCTTTGGAGCACCACCTGAGCAACGCGCGGGTCGAGGCGATCAACACCCGCATCTGCCTCATCACCCGCATCGCCTATCGCTTCCGCTCCGCGGCACCGGCCATTGCGGAAAACACACAGCGGCCCAGCCCGGCGGCTCGTGCAACCCTGGCCGATGAGAAGCCGCCGCCGTAGGCTTTGCCAGGCGACATCCTCCCCGGGGGTGATGCCGTTGGCGCCTCACGCGGCGGCGGCAGAGGCTCGTTGGCCAGGGCCGTCGGGCGCGTTTATCACTCCGGGCGTACCGCGCGTAACCGAAATCGCATTCACCCGAGTCTCAACCCACACATGGTGCCGTAGAGCCCAAATAGGGTGCGGAGTGTGGGTAGTGAACTGCGTGGTGGGGGCGAGAAACCTGCCTGTTAGGGTTGGTGGAGGCGGAGGGAAGGGGTGCGCGCAGGATGACGCGGTCGTCTATGCGGAGGGGTCCGAAAGGACCCGGACCCGGGGCGCCTCGGGCGGGGCAGACCTCGGGCGCGATCGCGTCGTGCCCTCGTCTTCGGTTCTTGAGTACGGTGGGAGTTGGGGGCTGCGGCGACCGTTGCGGGTCCGCTCGGGTGAGGAGTCACGGGATGGGCGTGCCGGGGACGCGGCCATGGGCCAGCCTGCGGGTCCGCTGCAGATGTGTGAGGAGCGCTCGCCAACCAGGCTGGTCTGTTGTATCGTCCAACAGCGAGCGCCGTGCGCTGGGCTGTTCACCGCCAGTATCCGGCGCACGGGCCTTGGTGCGGAGGGGAACGGGCGTGGCCGACCTGACGCTGGCGACGTACGAGGAATGGTCCGAGGCGCTCACCAGGTCGCTGACGGCACGGGCGTTCGCTCATCGCGTCCGCATGGTGTCCCATCCCACCGACCCAGGCTGGCGATCCCCCGATGTGGTGTGGTGGGGGGCACTGGACCCCTCCGACGCGATCCCGACGGGCCGCCTGCCGCTCGACGGCTTGGCAGCGAACGCGGGCTTCCCCTTGGAGCCGTTTGGGCGGCTGCTGGATCTTGAGCGGGCGGAGGGCCGATTGTGGGCACTGCCGGTCAGCTACGGGAGCATCGTCCTCTGCTACCGGCCGGCCGCGCTGGCCGCCGTAGGATGTACTATGCCTGCGAGTGGGCTGACATGGGACGGCCTGCTCGACCTCGCGGCTCGACTGCGCGCGTCCGGGATCACACCGTTCGGCGCCATCGGCCCGTATGGCTGGTTGGCCGCCTTGCTCGCCTGGCAGGGGGGAGCGGATGCCGACGACGCGGCGGCGCTCTATCCCTATGTGCTACGCGTGCGCACCCTGGCCGAACTGGCCCGGACTCCGGCCTCCCTGGGCCCGTTTCCTTCCGAGGACGGGCCCGCCCTGGCCATCGATGACAGTGCCGCAACCGCGATGGGCATCGCCGCGGGCCTGCACTGGGGCGTAGCCTCGCTGCCGCGGGTCGATCCGACGCGGCCGGCCCGCATGCCTTGGCGGCGTTCGCACTGCTACATCCGCGCCTGTACCCCGCAGCCAGACGCAGCCTTCACCCTGGCGGGTTTCATCGCACGATGGGCGGGCGAGCGCGCCGGGCACCCGGATATGGAGTTTCCCGTCTACGTGGCCTCGAAGGCGGCGGCTGGGGCGCCGCACGATACTCCCGCGGGGCTCGGGGAATTGCGGACTACGGCGGAGACGGCAGATCGGCGGGACTGGGCCGGGGCGAATCCCCATCGCGACCGGGCCCTCTGGGACGCGCTTCGGGTTGCGCTGGAGGAAGACTGGGACGCACGCACCCTTGCCGAGCGTCTGCCCGCCGCAGTCGCCGCCGCTCCCACCTGAATGGTCCGTCCGCGGCCCGCGTAGCGGGCCGGAATCGCCACGGCGCTCCGATGCGGGTCTGCCCCACGGGCCCGGTGACGCGGTCCAGTCGGTGGCGGCCCACCGGGTCGTGGCGCGCCGTAGGCCTGGACGTGAACGGTGGGGTGCGCGGTGTTGGCGGTTTCAGGACGTTGAAGACGCCGACGTCACCCCTTCCGTCAAACTTCGGTTCCCCCATGCGCGTTGCGGTCAGTCGCTCGTTCTGGAAGGGGTGCCCGGAACTCCGCTCATATGGAGAGCGGGCAAGGGCTGCTTCCAGGAGGGCTCGCCCCCTGGGAGAACCGCCGAAAAGTCGCGTAGAGGGCTCGGCGGGGGTTTGGCGGGCTCGTGCAGGGCGCATGCAAGGATGCATCGCGGGGTGCGGCTGGGCGGCACTGAGGACCCGACGTGCGCTGGGTCGACCGGCAGGTCGTGCGTCGCGGGCATGGACAACCAGGCCTAGCGGGGCCTTAAGAGCGATCGAGGGAGACGGTGGCCCTGGGCCTGTGGGAGAGCGGATCTGCGGCAGCTAGGGCGTAGTACCTGTCGTCTCGGATCGGGCGGGTTTGGCCACCTCGGGGTGGAAGTGCTGCAGGCCAAGGAGCTGGAAGAGCCGCTCCTGGTCCGGATCGCGGCGGGTGAGGCGGATGCTGACCGGCACGGTCCGCTTGCGGTCGCCGCCCCGGGGAATGTCGATGACGCCGTGGATCTGCGCCAGGGACTCCATCAGGGTGTCGAACGCCGGGGCGAGGTGCGGATCGGCGCGCCGGACCTTCCTCCGGACCTGGAGTTAGGCACCACGATTGTTGACAGCATTCCACGTGGCCAATGTTATTCCTGCTCCGCAGTGGTCCCGCCGCCAGAAATATCAGGTGCTACGTTTCTCGTGGGGGTCTGGGCTGGCCGCAGCTCAAGGGCGCACCCCGCAAACGTAAGCGGGACAAGGGCTTGCCCTCATCCCGCCCCGATCCGCTACTGCGCCATGGCGGCACGTGCTACACCCGCTCTTAGAGTGCTGCTAGTCGCGCCGCCGGGCCGCCGCCTAGCGAGACGAGAGGCTTCCGCCGATGAGCTGGCCGCCGAAACGCTCCTGCTGCGAGAGGAAGGGTCCGGGTGTCGGCTTGCGGCCGAAGCCCATCTGGAGCGGGAGCCGTGGCGGTTCGCCCGGGTCCTCACCCTGGGCTGCTCGGAAGCCATCAAGCGGGCCGCGGCCGCCGGCATGGGGCTCGCCTTCCTGTCCCGGTTCGTGGTGGCCGGCGAACTGGCCAGCGGGACGCTCGCCCATGTCTCAGCCAAGGCCCTGCCGCGCGTGTTTCACCTTGCTGTCCCTCGCGAGGCCCGCATGGCGCCCGCCGCGGCGGCCCTGCACGCATTCCTTCAGCAGACCGCCGCGTCCGCGGAAGCTCATGCTCAGACAGTATGACCTAGTGGCTATTCCCGCATTGGACGCATCAAACCCAGACCACTACCCTTCAGCCATCGAAGCGTGGCGGCTGCATCACTCTCTGCACCGCCGACCTTCTGGGGGGTGGGCTCGCTTGAAGATTGGCGTCGTCCTCGGCACCAACGAACCGGAATCCGCATGGAACGCCTTTCGCTTCGCCGTGAAGGCGCTGGATTCCGGCCATACCGTCCGGCTCTTCCTCCTCGGACCCGGCGTCGAATGCGAAAGTATCCACCATGACGCCTACGACGTTCCGGGTCAGATGCAGGCGTTCGCTGACCGTGGTGGGGTACTGCTTGCGTGTGGCACCTGCCTGCGCTCCCGCCAAATGAAGGGGTCGGACCTCTGCCCGATCTCGACCATGCAGGATCTCGTCGATCTGACCACTTGGGCGGATCGCGCGCTGACCTTCTGAACCCGTTGGCGAAGGAGGAAGCCGGGCATGCAGCCATCCTCGCTCGCAACCGTGAGCCCGCACTGCCCCATCCGTACAAAGCCGCTGGATGAGGCGCACATCCGACGCTGGATGGTGCGGCACTGCACCAAAGCCGATCCCGTGCTGGATGTCGGCTGCGGCGCGGGAGAACTCTGCGCTGATCTGGCCCGCCGCGGTCACCGTGTCACCGGTGTCGACTCAGACTCCGCTCAACTCGCTTCGGCTCGACGGACCGCCGCACAATGCGAGTCGCGCGGTGTCCCGGAATGGATACAGGACGATGGCGAAGTGCTCCGCCACATCGGCGACGGGAGATTCGGCGCCGTAACCATGGTCTTCGTCCTCCATCACTTTACCGATCCCGCCGCCGGGCTCCGGGCCGCCTGGCGCGTCCTGCAGCCTGGTGGCCGTCTCTTGGTCGCGGAGATGCTCCCCAAGGGTCCCGAGGCCGGCGATCTCTGCCACCGAATCAGCCTCGACCAATGGCTGGCCTGGTTTTCCGCCCTGGAACCCGCCGCCCTGCGCCTGTTTGCCCCCGCCGACCAGGAGTGGCTGCTCGTCAGGCTGGGCAAGGCAGAAAGCTGACCGCGTAACGGTGGGACCAAGGACCGAAGAGGAGGATGCCTCGTGGACAGGCGGACCGTATTGGTTCTGGGCGGCGGTGTCGGTGGACTCGTCGCCGCTAGCGTCCTGCGCCGTGAACTTGCGCCCCAAGACCGCGTGGTCCTGGTGGAACGCTCCACCAAACACACCTTCTGGCCGTCCCTGCTCTGGCTCATGAGTGGCTCCCGCAAGCCCGAGCAAGTGCAGCGGAATCTTGAGCCGCTCGCCCGCCGTGGAATCGAGTTGCGCCACGGCGACATCACCGAAATCGACCCCGAACGCCGCCAGGTCGTCCTCGACGGCGAAGAACTCCTGGGCGACGCCCTCGTAGTCTCCCTGGGCGCCTCTCTCGAACCGGAACGCGTACCGGGTCTCGCTGAAGCCGGAGGTAACTTCTACACCCTTGACGGCGCCAAGCAGGTGTACGAGCAGGCGTCCACCCTCCAAACCGGTCGCGTCGCCGTGGTCGTCGCCGATGTCCCCTTCAAGTGCCCCGCCGCGCCCTATGAGGCTGCCATGCTCCTCGAAAGCCTAATGCGCCGCCGCAAGGTCCGCGACCAGGTAACACTGACGGTCTACGCCGCCGAGCCCGCGCCTATGGGCGTGGCCGGCCCGGAGGTCTCTCGGGGCGTGGTCGGCTTTGTTCGTCAGCACGGCATCGACTATCACCCGAGCACAAAGCTCGCCCGCGTCGACGCCTCCGGCAAGCGCCTCCACTTCGATACCGGCGACCAGGCCGAGTACGATGTCCTGGCGGTAGTCCCGCCGCACGCGGCGCCCGAGGTCGTGCGCAACTCCCCCCTGGCCGGCCCGAGCGGCTGGATCCCGATCGACGCCGCCACCTGCGAAACCCGCTTCGACAACGTCTTCGCCATCGGCGACGTGACGACGGTGCCCCTGAAGCTCGGTAAGCCGCTGCCCAAAGCCGGCGTCTTCGCCCACGGACAGGCGCAGGTAGTGGCCCTCACCCTGGCGGCCCGTCTCCGTGGGCGCGGCCAAGAGCAGAGGTTCGAAGGCCAAGGAGAGTGCTTCATCGAGATGGGTGGCGGCCTGGCCGGATTCGCCCGCGGCAACTTCTACGCCGAGCCCGCGCCCCAGGTTCAGATGTATCGGGCTGGCCGCCACTGGCATGCGGCCAAGGTGGCGTTCGAACGCAACTGGTGGCGCACCTGGTTCTGACGACGCCAAGCCCGGAGCCGGTTCGGGTCGGTGGTGGCACCGCTGGCGCCGTCTATGGCGCTCGGTCGGTGACAGCCGTCACGAGATGGCTTCGTGCACATCAGCACTCATGGTGTCCCAGGATCAGCCCGCAGGGTCCAGGAGAACGGCGACAGCGCGCATTGCGCAGGACTTGCTCGACGGTGCGCCCGCAGTACAGTTCTTCGTGCGAGGCACGCCGCTCGGCGTGGATGAGGAGTGGGTCGCATCCGACCGCCGTGGCATAGGGCGGCACCGACGCGCGGCGTCGGGTGTGTGCCGCCGTCACTCTCCATGCCTCGTTAGCTGGCCGCTCTCTCCCAGCGACGCGCAGGCTTTGCCTGCGCCGTGGGAGTCGGCATCTTATCCTGCTTCGCTTCGCCTCTCGGTGGTTGCCCGGTTTGCTCCGCACACGAAGCGCGACGATCCGCGACCGGTTCAGGGGTCCGGTGGGGACCCGTTCCTGCCGGACAGGTGCCGCGGGATCCACAGCACGGCGTAAGCCAGGTTGTACAAAATGAGGGCTGCCAGCCCGAGCAGCCAGGTCGTGGGTCAGCAGCATAGACCGCTCTCGCGAATCGCCCGGAAGGTCAGCGGACGGCCCCAAAAGCCAGCGCTGCGGATTTCGGTCGGTCGGCCACCTGTTTCGGTCCAAAGCGGCCACCCCTCCCCGCCTCCCCCCGGTGCTGCCCTTGTCCTCTGTCCCAATGGCTGCGGTCCGGCCGGCCGCTCCGAAATAGGTGGCCGGCGAAAACCGAAACGGGCGGCCGACTGGGTCCGAAGCAGGCACCACTGCTCGACTTTCCCATGTCGTCACCCCTTCCCCACAAAGCGTGGAACCCACCTGCGAACGATCACGCGGTTCCGGCCCGCGAGACCAGGGGCTGCAGCCGATTGTCCCACGCCGCCGCCGTGAGCGGCGCCTGGGAGGCATAGACGATGACGCCCTGCGCGTTGACCAGATAGCTGGAGTCCAGGCTGATCACGTGGTAGGGTCGCGTCAGTCGCTCGCCTTGGTCCAGGACCGTCGGCCACGGGCCACCGTACTTCTTGGCAAACGCCGCGACCATCTGGGGTGTATCCTGCTGTGGGTCCACGTCGACGGTGATCAACTGCACCGCGTGTCCGTAGCGGTCGTAAACTCGCCGTAACTGGGTGTCGCCGTACGCACAACTGCTGCACTAGTCGGCGACGAAATACATCAAGGTCGGCTTGCCGGCCGCCAGCGTGACCGTCTGGCCCTGAACGTCCTTCACCGAGAATGGCGGTGCCATGTCCCCGACTGCCGTGCCCACCACGCCGGTCGCTCGCACTGTCCCGTGGCCCCGCAGACCCACCCAGCTGGCCAGCACCAGGGTCGCGGCAGCGGCCCCCGCGACCCACCAGCCAGTCCGCGACCGGAGTCCCGGCGTCCGATACCCTTTGCCGCGTCCCGCCTGGCTGGTATGCCGCGTCCGCTTGCTCATCGCGTCCCCTCCCACCGCGACGAAGACCCCGTGCCCCGCCACTGACACTATGCGGCATAGTGCATCTGCGTCGAGTATAGTCAGAGGGGCCGGGTGCCCGCAAGCGCCGAGTAGCGGGGGGCGAGGGAGAGTGACGAAGCGACCGTCTGTGCACGCCTTCCGTCTGAAAGAGCACGGCCTGGAGCGCGTACTCGGCGGCATCGAGGCTGCCGTGATGGAGATCTTCTGGAGCCGGGACGAGCCGTGCAGCATCGCCGAGGTGCGCGCGGCGCTGGCGCCGGATCGCCCCCTGTCCTTCAACGCCGTGATGACGGTGATGAACAACCTGATGGCCAAGGGCTGCCTCGACCGTAGCCGCGCAGATGACGCCCGCTCGTACCGCTATCGGGCCCGGGTCAGCCGCGACGCCTTCGTGGGCCACGTGACGCGCCAGGTGGCCCAGGGTCTGGTGCGCGACTTCGGGCCGCTCGCCGTCGCCCAGTTTCTCGACGTGTTGCGAGAGGAGGACCCCGCCAGCCTGCAGCGGCTGCGCCAGTTGCTGGAGCAGGGGGGGGACGGCGCCGATAGCCGGCAGTGAAGCCTACCGCGAGATGCGCCGCCGCGCCGATGCCGTTTGGCGCTGGCTGGCGGCGGGGAGCGCGACCGCCCTGGCGGGAGGTGTCGCCGCGGGACAGACCGCGCGCCACCTCCCGCTCTGCTTCTGGCTCCTGCGCGCCATGGCGATGACCCAGCAGGCGGCGGTGGTCTGCTGGGGCCTGCGCCTGACTACCGCTGCCTGCGTGGGGATCGCCTGTGCCGCCGGGTTGGTCCTGGGCCGCCAGTGGTGGCGCACGGCGGCGGCCGGCGCACTCCGCTTCCAGACCGCATGCATCGCCACCGCGGTCGCCGAGGTGGCGATGCCGCTGGGACTGAACGGGCGCTTGGCCATCGCGACCGACGAACGGCCCTGGGCGCTGACGCGCGGGTTTCTCCGGCCGACCGTGGTGCTCTCGCGCGGTCTGGTGGACCACCTGAGCAGTTCAGAATTGGCGGCGGTGCTGGCGCACGAGCGGCATCACGTGATCCGCCGTGATCCGCTACGGCTCTGGGTGGCGCAGGCCGCATGCGCCGCTTTCCTCTGGCTGGCCCCGGCGCGCCGCCTGCTGCAGGCCTTCGCGTTGGCCACGGAACTGGCCGCCGACGCCTTTGCCATGGAGCGGGTCGGCCAGCGGCCCCTGGCTTCGGCCTTGCACAAGCTGGCCTCCGTCCGAAGGCATGTCCTCACCGGGCGGATGACGCCGGCGCTCGGGCTGTTCGGTACGGCTGGCGGTGGTCTCGGGTGGCGCGTGGCCCAGATCGCCGCTTTCCCGCAGGCGCTCCCGCCCGCCGAGCATCCATGGCGCCTGCGCGGAAGCGGTTGGGCGGTGCTCGGCTGCGCGGCGGTCTGGTCGTTGCTTGCGGCCTGCGCGGTATCGCTGCTCCTGCGCTGACCGCAGCGCGCTACGGCGGTCGCGGCGGTCAGCAGGAGGCGCTCATGCCTCCTGCCCCGGACAGGAGCGCGAGGGCGGCAACCACCACCAGGCCACCACGATCAGTGCCAGGATCATGGCGCGCCAGAGGCGTCGCGCTCGCGATGGCATCGCGCCGCGGCGCCCGCGCCGAACCCATGCACCCGCCTCACTCCCGCCCGGTACGGCTCCATCCCGCGTCCCGCGTGCACGGAGGTCACCACCCAGGGATGCGGCCCGTCACACCACCCGCAGGGCACCGGGGTCGAGCAGCCAGTAATAGACCAGGTAGAGCCCCACCGCACCCATCACCACGCCGCTAGCCCGCTGCACCATCGGCATCCAGGCGGCCAGGCGCGCCGCCAGCACCTCGCGCGAGCCGACAGCCGCGGCGGACAGGACCGTGGCGACCAGCCCTATCCCCCCGGCGTAGGCCAGAAACGCCTCCGCCACCCAGAGCCGAAGCATTGCTGGCCGTGCCGGCAACCAGCGCCAGAAACAACGGCAGCGTGCAGCCCAGCGACGCCACAGCGGACGCCAGGCCATAGATGTAGACCGCCACGAAGCCGCGTCGGGGGCCAACCTGGCCAATGCTTCCCGCCAGTCGCTCGGCGCCGCCCAGCCCCGGCAGCGTCCGACCCAGGCCCTGCCAGATGCCCGCCGCCACCAAGGTCACACCGATCAGCACTGTGGCCCAGCGCAGCCAGCCGCCCAACACGTGGCCCAGACCCGTCCCAGCCAGCCCCAGCACGGAGAACACCGTGAGAAAACCGGCCGTCATGACCAGTCCGGCCCAGACCCCACCCCAGACGCGGGGCCGGTCCGTCGCCGTCCCCTGGCCGAGGAGAAAGGCCAGATAGCCGGTCAGCATCGCCACCCCGCAGGGGTTGAACGCCGCCGCCGCCCCCGCCGCAAAGAGCAGTCCCGCCGGCACCCCGCTCATGGCGCCACCGCCAGCCGGGTTGTCGCGGCCATCAAGCGCTCACCGCGCCACTGCCGCCGGAAGGCTGCAGAGCCCGCTGCAGGGCGGCCCGCAACTGTGCGGGCGACAGGCCGGTGTCCGAGTGGGCCACGAGCTGGCCCTGGGCGTTGAGCACATACATCGTGTCCAGAGCGCTGATGTGGTACAGCGTCAGGAGGTTGGTGCCCTGGGCCAGCACGGCCGGCCAGGAGGCGCCGAGTTGCTGGGCGAAGCTGAGCACGGCGGCTCTGGTATCTCCGGGCGTCACATCCACGGTGACGAATTCCGCCTGGTGCTTGAACTGCGGATAGACTTGGGCCATCTGCTGCTCGCTGACAGCGCAACTGGCGCAGCCGCTGGCCGCCCCGGAGAGCAGGACCACCGGCTTGCCGACGGGCATCGCAACGGTCTGCCCCTGGACATCGCGCACCTGGAAGGCGGGTGCCGTCTGCAGCGGTACGGCTGCCGCCGTCGGTGACGTCGCCGTTGTGGTCGCGGCGCCGGTGGCGGGCGCGGCCGTGGTGGCGCAGCCGGCCAGCAGAGCGCCCGCCGCGAGGATCCCCGCCGCCCGCAGCCAAGAGCAGGGGACCTCCGCAGCACAGCGCCATGGCGGGAATCGCGATGAGCAGCGTCAGCCAGGCGAAGCGGCCCGCTTCCGGTTCCTCTCCGGGACTGTTCCGTCCCACGTTCGAAGTCCTCCCGCGGGCCGGAGGCGCCAGCCACCGCCCGCGCCTATACACTAATGCGCTTAGTGTAGACTTGGCAAGCACCTTGCGTGCGTGCGGCGCGGGCGCCCCGCAGTGATGCTCAGGGTGCATCCGGGGTCTGCCCGGCGCCCGGGCGCAGCCGGTCCTGCAGCCGACCAAGCGCGCGGGCACAGAGCCAGAGGGCCGAGGTGGCGCCCGCCACGTCCAGCGGATACCAGAAGGTGTACAGGCGCAGGACCAG
>JAJZXK010000205.1 GCA_021806565.1 Bacillota bacterium
CGTGGCCTGCGCGTTGCGCGCGCGGCGCACCAGCGGGAAGACCGGGGTGGCGTTACCGACGCCCTGGCCCGTACCGCCCGCCTTCGCCTTCCACGCGCCGCGCCAGTCGCCGGCAGCCGCCAGCGGATGGGCAACGACCGTGAAGGAGCGGTTGTTCAGCGGGTCCTGGATTTCCACGTTCGCGGGCACGTACTCGGGCACGTCCCCCGCCAGCTTCACGCTGTCGTAGACGTAGCCCCAGATCTGGACCGTGAACGGGTTGGTCACGGCAGACGCGCCAGCCCAGGCCTTGAAACTCACGGAGTCAATGAACGGCGGGCAGGTTGCCTTGGTGATGCCGTTGGGCTTGCCGTTCTCGATGAACGGCCGCCCAAGGGAGATGGGCACCCCGTACCGGACGCGGTTCGCGGGCGGTGCCATGGACGTGTCCTGGCGGCCAGAGAACCACACATACGGGTAGTCCTTGCCGTCCAGCACCAACTGCACGTACTGCAGATCGTCTGCCGCGCCGGTGACAGGACTGACCGGGCTGAAGACCACGACGCGCGCGACCTCGCCGACCTGCTTGCCGTTGAGCGCGCCCTGGGGCAGGCTCGGGGCGTTGGTCAGCTTGGGCGCCGGGGAGTACGCGTTCCCCGCCGCAAGGGTCCCGGTGTGGGTCCACTGTCCCAGGAGACGCAATTCCGGGTAGCTCACGGTATCCCACCCCTAACTGTTGGGTTTGCGGGTCAGGCCATGCCTTCCAAGGAGGACGGCTGGTAGATCTCAGTGCGCGTTCCGGGAACCGGCGGGAGGGACGCGACGAGGTTGACGCTGGCCGCCTGCGCCTGCATGGCCGCCATCTGCGCCTCCACGAGGGCCGCCGCGCTGGTGCTGGAAGATGTCGTACCGCTGGTCGTCTTGGCGCTGGCCGCCTTGATGGCCGCATCGGCCTGCGACGTGCCGATCGTGGCGCCCCAGGCCAGCGCCCCGCGCGTCACCTGCTCGGCGTGGGGCTTGAGGCCGCGCCCGCCGAACGCCCAACCGAGCCCGCCCGCCACCAAGAGCAACGCGCCCGTTCCCAGCCCCAGCGCGCCGCCGTTCTTGCCGCCCCAGTCGTTGACCGCCTGGGGAACGGCCGCCGCAACCACGTTCTCAACGAGCCCCGACACCACACGGGCCCCGGCCTTGGCCATCCTTGGTCCCCTCCCCGCGCGCCTGCTGGCGCGCCGCCGCGTGGCGCTTCCTGCGCCCCACCCCGGCGTCCGTCTACGGTCGCTGGGCGATTCCGGTGGCTTCCAGCAGTGCCGTGGCGAAACCGCCGACCATGGCGCCCGCCGCAGCCGCCCCGAAGTCGCCGTGGCCCTCCAGCCAGCCCAGGGTGCCGACAGCGCCGACCCCCAGGCCCCAGGCGAGGCGTTGGGCGAGCGTCGGCCTCGTGGCGACCCACCCCGCCGTGGCAACCCCGGTGCCGACCATGAAGGCGGCCCCTGCGGCGGTGGGCACGCTGGTGACGGCCACCCGTGGCGCGCGCATCTGCGCGGCCACCACCTCGGGCTGGTGACCGCCTCCGCTCGTGCGCCGGGCCGACACGCTGTTTGCCATGGTGAGGAGCATAAGGGGGAATCAGCAGGGGGCAGGAAAAGGGCCGATTAGGGCGGGAACGAGGGTGTGGGCGAGTGTCAAGACCCCCGCCGCCGGTCCTCCCTGGCGCGTTCGCCGCGCGCGTGGTAGGCCGAGTACGAAGCCTGCAGGTGCTTGCGAATCGAAAGCTGGTACGGCAGCGCGTCGGCTGCCTCGCCCACGGCGTAGAGCGTCACCGCCGCCACGCCGCCGACGATGATATAGGGCTTGCCCACATTCCAAAACGAACTCAGCCCTTGCACCACAGGCGATACAACGTGTTTATAAAGCTCCCATCCAACCAACAAAATAACCGCCAGAATCGCCACCGCGATCAGAATGGCCGGGTCGATCTCCAGCCCACCCAGCACCGCCACCAGGGCCCCGCCGCCCAGGAGCACGCCCGCGATCAGCGGCAGCGCGGTCTTCGCCTTCACCCATGCCACGGTCATGGTGGGCGCCGATGGGTCCACCGCCACGGCGGGCGACTGGATGCCAGTCTGTGCCATCAGGGACTGTAGGGCTGCCCCCGCCGACTCGAAGCCGGGCGGACGCACGCGAAAGTGTACCGTCAGCGCGCAGGCGGTCTGCTCCGGCAGCGCAGCCTCCAGGGACGCCGCCTGCTGCAGCGCCGACGCGCTCGTGCCCTGCGCCAGCAGTTGGAGGCTCAAGCCGGGACTCCCGTGAACGTCACCGTCATGGAGATGCCGGGGATGGTGCCCGCCGCCGTGGTCGTGCTGGTCCCGCCGAACACTCCCGCCTTCCACGCCCACACGCCCGCCGCAAGGCCCCCGACGATCAGCACGAGCCCCGCGATCTTGCCGCCGTTGTTACCCATGGGCACACCTCCTCAGAACTGGACCGTCAGAACGCCTGGCACCCAGACGTTGTACGTCTCGTTGGTCTGCGCGTCTGTCGCAATGAAGAACACGCCGTTGGTGAACCCCGTCGCCACCGTGGGGGCCGATGTCCAGTGGACGGGCGCCGACGTGCCATTGGCGGGCAGCGCAACCGTCGCCGTCAGGGCGTTGGGACTCTGTAGCAGGCCCTGGTAGTAGGACAGCGGCTGCCCTGGCATGGCGCCGGGGAAGAGGTGGCCGCCGGTGGCGTCAGGGTAGGACCCGCTGCGGCTGGGGACGCCCTGTTCCAGGAGGAGCGCCCGCACCAAGAGCGTGCGGGCCGTGCCGGTCGTGTTTGTCCACTGGCTGGTCGCGGTGAGGTAGCCGCCAGAGCCCACCAGAACGATGGGCTGGCCGGACGGCTGTTGGGTCGTGTATGGCAGCGCAGACACTGGCGTCGCCTCCGTGCTCGGCCTTCGTGGCACGAGCATAACCGCGGAGGGCGCCTAGCCAGCGGAAGGGGGCGCGGCGGCCCGGATGATGGCCTTCGCGCGGTCCATCTCAGGGACCAGGTAGCGGTAGAACGCGGTCGATTCGTAGAGCACCGCGTAGTGCTCGGGGTGCGTCGGCTTCAGGCCCCACAGGATGCCCGCGTACTCCTTGGGCCCCCACGCCAGCACGCGTTCGCGGGTGGCCGCCGGCATATCGCTCACCGGCAGACTGCGCGCCGCCTCGGCCACGATGGAGCGCCCAGCGGCGATGGCCTCGCGCAGCGCCTGCGCCGTGACACCGTTCTTGGTGAAATACTCCCCCATCTTCTGGCCCACGGCCTGCGGGGTCACCATCGCATCGGTGAAGCCGTCCAGGAGCCCACCCAGGATGCCCATCACGCGTCACCCACAGGCGGGGGCGGGGGTGGAAGGGTGTCGTCGGACTGGGCGCCGATGTTCGGGATCTGGATGCCCTTGCTGGCAAGCCACGCGTTGAGACCCTGACCAAGGTGCGGAAGCGTTTGCGCGATGCCAGAGGTGAGTTCCTTAGTCGCATCGCGCTGCATCTTGGCCTGTTCGCGCGTCCAGAAATCGGTTCGGTCGTCGGCCTTCAGCGCCAGGATGTCTTGCAGCGTCAACCCCTGGGGGGCCGCTGCCTGCGGCTGGGGCAAGAACTTCTGCAGAA
>JAJZXK010000206.1 GCA_021806565.1 Bacillota bacterium
ACCGCACGCTCTGTCCCCGCCGCCCAGGCCGGATGACCTAACCTCCACTCCCAAGCCACACCACCTCCGCCGCACCTTGACAACTTCATCAGACGCCCCGAGGGGGGTTGACATACGGTGTCCCCGGAGGCGGGGTGCGCCACCATGCGCGCACCCGACCCCGATGACGGCCACCGCCCGGCAGCGGGCGCGCGAAGCGGGGTCGTCGCGTTTCAGGGTAAGTCCCCCCTGACGGCACCACAAGACTGGAGCCGGACCCGGAAACGCCCAACGAGTACCCGCAGTCACCGCCTGCGCCGCCGCCGCATAAGGTGCAGCCACGCGCCATCATCCGTGGTGGCCGGGGGCCGCGCGGGCGCCGAAGCCGCCGGCCTCGCTCAGGAGGTGCGCCATGGGCCTCGGCTGGCTTGCAGTGCTGGTGGCCGCAGCCCTGCGCGGCGTCTGGTTGCTCCACGGCTACCTGAACAACGCCTCCGCCTTCCCCCAACCCCTCGGGCCGGAGGAGGAACGGGCCGCCCTCATCTCGCTGCGTCAGGGAGACAGGACAGCCCGAAACCGCCTCATCGAGCACAACCTGCGCCTCGTGGCACACATCGTCAAGAAGTTCGACGGATGCGGGGAGGAATCCGAGGACCTCATCTCCATCGGCACCATCGGCCTGATCAAGGGGGTCGAAACCTTCAACCCCGCCCGGGGTACGCGCCTAGCGACCTACGCGGCCCGCTGCATCGAAAACGACAGCCTCATTACCACCCCAAGCGGGAGGATCTGGAATCCTGGCCCGCACCACGAGCATGCTCTCGTGGGCGGTGACGCCAGCCACCAGTTGGCGTACGAGTAGCCGTCGCCGATCCAATGGCAGGTCGTTGAGCGCACCACCCGCGAACCATTCGGTGGCCCACTTACGGATGCGGTCTGCATCCGCCTCCCGCGGCTGAGCCAAGGTCAGTTCCAACTCGCGTTTCCGTGCCGTCAAGCCCTCCATGCGTTCCCGAATGCGATCCAGCGCGGACAGACAATCCTCTGCATCCGCCAAGTGGCGTTCGAGCACCGTGAGCATGTTACGCTTGCCCTGTTCCGCGTCGCAGAGGGCCGCCTCGATGCGCTGGACTTCCTCGCGCACCAAATCCCCCGTCACTTCCCGGCCACCAGTGACGGCAGCGACAAGCAGCTCCGGCTCAGTAGTCCATCTGGCCACATTGCTCCAGACGGCGGTCTCCAAAGGCTCAGCTCGCAGCCAACGTCCACATCCGGGCTCCTTGGCGCCGGCCCAGCTGCGGCGGCAGGTGTAACCGCGGACCTTCTTCCCCCAGTTGTTCCGAAGCGTCCCTACCATGGAAAGCCCACAGCCACCACAGGTGACAAGGCCGGACAGTAGGTAATCGGAACGCGATGCCGTGTGCATGAGACGGCGAGCTTGTCCCATGATCTCTTGCGCGCGCTGCCAGGAAGGGGCATCGATGATGGCCGGTACCGGGATCGGGATCCATTCCTCATGTGGACGCTTACGCATCGGCTGCCTCTGCTCGATCGGCAGGTGCTTATTCAAGCTCATGCCTTCACAGTTGAAGCGGTTGGCGTAGAAAGTACCCGTGTAGACAGGATTCTGTAGGATCTGCCGCACTACCACGCGATGCCACACAGGCGCGCCGCGCCGGGTGCGCACCCCCTCCTGGGTCAAACGCTTGGCAATGCCGTTGACACCCAGTCGCTCATCCACGAGGAGACGGAAGATCATCCGAACGACCTCGGCTTCCGCCGGCTGCACGGCGAGCGCCTCACAGTCGACGTCGTATCTGTATCCGTAGGCCGCGAACCTGGACGGCATCTTCCCCGCTTTAGCCTTCTGGCGGCGCCCAGCCATGGTCCGCTCACGGATCTTCTCCTTCTCATACTGGGCCACCGCGCCGCGCATGGCGTAGAAAAACTGGCCCTCGGGGGTATTGCGCCACTCGAAGTTGACGAACTCAAGGCGCGCCCCCGCGGCGTCAAGCTCGTCTGTCACGAGCAACTGGTATGCGAGCTTGCGGGCCAGCCGATCCGGGTCATACACAACCACTAGGCCCACCGCACCTGAGCGAACAGCCGCCCGCAGCGCGGTGAGCCCTGGCCGATCAAGCACGGCACCGGAGACACCTTCGTCGCCGAACTCCCGTACGTCTTCCGCGCCCAGATCCAATGCGCGGCGCCGACATTCCTGGCGTTGGTGTTCAAGGCTATATCCGTGTTCCGCTTGGTCCTCCGTCGAAACGCGAACGTAGGTCGCCGCGATCAAGGTCAGCCACCTCCGATGGACCATGCACCACCGGCGCGTGAGTATCCTGCCTCTGCAGCACCCACTGCTGGAAGGGTTCAGCAAGCACCTTGGCCGCGCGGCTGAGGGCGTCGGACGCCTCCGCTACGGATGCTACGGGGACAACCTGCACGTGCGTCCAGGGCGCGAGAGACTCCCGCCCGACTTTCGACTGTGACAAGATGTGGCCTCCCCTCGGGTAAGCGAAGGTATGCGGCTTAGGACCAACGCACGGCCTGTCCGATGGCCACCGGGGGACCACAAGCGCACTGCGGCGTTCGAGTGCCACGGGTGGGGTTGTTTGTGCCCCACAGAACGCGACAGAGGGAATTAAGAGGACCGAGATCGAACCAATCGAAACCGAAAACTAGCCGCGTCCAGTGCCGGCGGGTCGGGGGCACGACTTGGCTTGTGGGCTAGGTCTACGGTGAGGGAAAGGCCCCGCGATTGCGGAGGGTACCGAGGGAGATACGGCTCTTATGGCCGAGGGGCACTGTAGCACCGGGCTCCAGCGCCGCCGCTGCATAGGCAGCATTGCGCCGGGCGGCGGCCTGGGACCGTTTGTCCGCAGGCAATGGATGCCAGAATGCCTGCGCGCCCGCACCCTTCGGCCGAAGGGCATCGACTGCTGCGTTGGCGTCGTCGATGGCGTTGGCGTAATCCACCAGGTGAACGGCCTCGGCCTCCCGCTGGTGGGCCAGTTCCCGCCACGCTTCCGTGACGGGCTCATGGAGGGGCGCGGGGAGGACCCCAGGGAGTGCGGCGTTCAGGTGGTTGGTGTTGCGAGCGTGAAGCTCGGCCGCGAGTTCGTGGGTCCAGCGGGGGGCGGGCGAGTAGCGATGATCGGTACTGTCGGGGCGGCCACCGACGATGGCTCGCACCTCGACCCGGAGGGCGTCTCGGCGTGCCTGATGGCCTCGGCCGCCACGGTGCCCCTTGCGCACAGTAACCCCTCCGTCCTCCGCGCCTGCCATGGGGCGACGCTGGGGGTGTTGCTGCGACGATCCCGTGCCGGTTCTCTCCCCGGATCCGACCGCATGGTCGGCGAGCCGTCTGCGGAGAATGTATCAGGTGGAAATCGGATTGGCAAGTGCCTATATACACAGTGGCACTTGCCCGCGTTCGATCTGGGCGGTCTTATCCTGAACTGGGGCCATCTCAGGCACGTGCCGGATCGTCGGGAGAAGGGGGCGGAGCCTTGACCGAGAGCAGCAGTCTGGACAAGGGTGGCCGGGAGGAGTCGTTTGGAGAGTACCTCAAGCGAATCCGGGTGGCGGGGGGCTTGTCCATACCCGAGTTGGCGCGGCGCT